>JAKAKG010000174.1:17934-25252 GCA_021813555.1 Acidobacteriota bacterium | reverse complement strand
GCCGAATCCACGCCCCCCGAGAGGCCCAGAACGAAGCCCGTGAGACCCGTCTTGACCAATTCCTCCTGAAGGAACCGGTCGATCATGGCGAGGGCTATCTTCGGGTTGACCTTCGGCGGCCTGCTTGAATCCATCGGCGTGCTCCAAAGTCGGGCGGTTCGGTGAGCGAGTCATCGGATGATCAGGTGATCCCTTGCTGACCTGATCACTTCTCCCGAAGGACCTCTTTCAGCTGGCGAAGCACCAGCTCCGGCTTCTCGTCCCGCAAGAGCGGCGTCTGCGTTCTGGCCCGGCGCAGGGACGCGAGAGGCAAATCCGCCCGGTAGATGGCCTCCACGTTTTCGGCCCCGTCCAGGAGCAAATCCCCGAAGGGATCGGCCACGTAGGAGCCGCCCGCGAAGGCGAGGCCGTCCTCGTACCCCACCCGGTTCACGTACGCCCAGTGGACCGTGAGGAACTGGCTGAGGGTCTGCCCCACACGCTCCCAGGTCTGAACGGACGTGGCCTCCACCGACTCCGTGGCCAGCCCGCGCCCGGGGCTCCCGGACATCACCAAGAGCGTATGCGCTCCCTGCAGCACGAGCAGGTAGGAGGAAGAGAGGTGCCAGGCATCCTCGCAAATGAGGACCCCGATCTTGCCGAAGCGCGTGTCGAAGGCTCTGAATTCCCGTCCCGCCGCGAAATACCGGCCCTCGTCGAACATGCCGTACGTGGGCAGGTACACCTTCCGGTGAACGTGGTGAATGCGGCCTCGGGATAAGTACACGGCGGAGTTGTGGAAGAGGAATTGGGAGGACTCCTCTACCAATCCCACGAGGATGTCCCGGTGCCGGCTCGCTTCCACCAGGGGAGCCAGAAATCCCTTTTCCTCCAAGGGACGGGCCACCTCGGCCACCAGGTCCTGCAGGAGATACCCCGTGAGAGACAGTTCGGGGAAGACCACCAGGTCCGCCTCCCTCGCTTCGGGCGTATCGAGCCAGGCGAGGTGCGATTCAAGGTTTCGCTCGGTAAGGCCGAGCGAAGGAGCCATCTGGACCAGGGCGACCTTCAGCACGCTCTCCAAAGGGGTAACCTCCTTCATTAAAGTATAGGGCAGGACGGGCCAAGAGGAAAACGGGGCGGGACCGAGTCCGTCCCTTCACCGACTCCCGGCCCTGCCGCTTGTTCACCTCGATCACCCGATCACCTCGATCACTCGACCACATCATCCCTTAAAATCAAGCCCTCGCTACTACAACACTAAAGATACTTGACAAAGACGCTATCAGGTCGCTATAATTAGCACTCTGGTAGCGCGAGTGCTAACGGTTATGGTATCGTCCATATTCTTTTTCTAGGAGGCTTGCTAATGAAGGTTCGACCGCTGAACGACCGGGTGCTCATCAAGAGGCTCGAAGCGAAGGAAAGCATGCGCGGCGGCATCATCATCCCCGACACCGCCAAAGAGAAACCCATGGAAGGTGAAGTCATCGCCGTGGGTCCCGGCAAGCTGGACGAGACGGGCAAGCTCATGCCCATGACCGTCAAGGCCGGGAACAAGGTCCTTGTGGGCAAGTACGCGGGCACGGAAATCAAAATTGACGACGTGGAACACATCATCGTGCGCGAGGACGAGATCCTCGGCATCGTCGAGAAGTAAGGGAGGCAATGCTCAATGGCTAAGGAAATCATTTACTCGTCCCAATCCCGCCAAGCCCTCATGGCCGGCGTGAACAAGCTCGCCAACGCCGTCAAGGCTACCCTCGGCCCCAAGGGCCGCAACGTCATCATCGAAAAGAAATTCGGCTCCCCCCTGGTGACCAAGGACGGCGTCACCGTGGCCAAGGAAATCGATCTCAAGGACAAGCAGGAAAACATCGGCGCCCAGATGGTGAAGGAAGTGGCTTCGAAGACTTCCGACGTGGCCGGTGACGGCACCACCACCGCCACGGTTCTGGCCCAGGCCATGCTTCAGGAAGGCCTCAAGGCCGTGGGCACGGGCGTGAACGTGATGGAGCTCAAGAAGGGCATCGACAAGGCCGTAGAGACGGTCGTGGCCGAGATCAAGGCCTCCGCCAAACCCGTCGAAGGCAAGGCCGTAGAGCAGGTTGGCACCGTTTCAGCCAACAACGACGAGACCGTGGGCGCCCTCATCGCCCAGGCCATGGACAAGGTGGGCAAGGACGGCGTCATCACCGTCGAAGAAGCCAAGACCATGGAGACCACCCTCGAAGTGGTCGAGGGCATGCAGTTCGATCGCGGCTACCTCTCCCCCTACTTCGTGACCGACGCGGAGCGGATGGAGGCGGTCCTTGAAGACTGCTACATCCTGACCCACGAAAAGAAGATTTCCTCCATGAAGGACCTCCTGCCCCTGCTGGAGCAGGTGGCCAAGAGCGGCAAGCCGTTCCTCATCATCTCCGAGGACGTGGAAGGCGAAGCCCTCGCCACCCTGGTGGTCAACAAGCTGCGCGGCACCCTCCACATCTGCGCCGTGAAAGCCCCGGGCTTCGGCGACCGCCGCAAGCGCATGCTCGAAGACATCGCCATCCTCACGGGCGGCAAGTGCATCACCGAAGACCTGGGCCTCAAGCTCGAAAACCTCACGCTGGCGGACCTGGGCAGGGCCAAGAAGGTCGTGATCGACAAGGACAACACCACTCTCGTGGAAGGTAACGGGGCCGCCTCTGATATCGAGGGCCGCGTGAAGCAGATCCGCCGCGAGATCGAGGACACCACCTCCGACTACGACCGCGAAAAGCTCCAGGAGCGCCTTGCCAAGCTCGTGGGCGGCGTGGCCGTCATCAAGGTCGGCGCGGCCACGGAGGGCGAGCTCAAGGAAAAGAAAGCCCGCGTCGAAGATGCCGTCCACGCCACCAAGGCGGCCGTGGAAGAGGGCGTCGTACCCGGCGGCGGCGTGGCCTACATCCGCGCCATCCCCGCCCTGGACAAGCTCAAGGGCAGCGACGACTTCAACGCCGGCGTCAAAATCGTGCGCAAGTCCCTAGAGGAGCCCGCCCGCCAGATCGCTAACAACTGCGGCGTGGAAGGCTCCGTGGTCGTGGAGCACATCAAGAAGGCCAAGGGCTCCAACGGATTCAACGCCAAGACGGAGGTCTACGAGGACCTCATCGCCGCCGGCATCCTGGACCCCGCCAAGGTCACCCGCACGGCCCTCCAGAACGCGGCCTCCGCGGCGGCCACCCTGCTCACGACCGAAGCCATGATCTTCGAGCTGCCCGAGGAGAAGAACGCTTCTCCGATGCCCGGTGGCATGGGCGGCATGGGCGGCGGGATGGACTATTGAGTGAAGAGTGAAGAGTGAGGAGTGAGGAGTAAAAAGTAAAAAGTGAACGAAAAGAAAACCCTTCACTTGGCTCACTCCGACACCATCAAGGGCGGCCTTCGGGCCGCCCTTTTTTGGTGATCTGGTGAGCAAATACGGTGATTGGGATTGGCGATTTGGGAAAGGAGACCGCCGTCGTCAAGTGCATTTCCTCATCTCGGCATCCCGGCATCTCGGCACCCTCGTCTCGCTCTTCCCGTCTCGCCCCTTCTACTCGTAAACCTTCTCATCCGGCGCCTGCGCGTTGGCCGCGTCGGCTTCCAAGTCTCGGCCCGAGGGAACTGTCGCCAGGAACTCCTTGTAAAACTCGTGCTGGATCACCAGGTCCATGATCTCGTTGGTGCCCGTCCAGATCATGATCAGCCGGGTGTCGCGAAGGAGGCGCTCCACGGGAAAGACGTCCGTGTAGCCAATGCCGCCGAGGACCTGCATGGAGTCGTTCACCACTTTCCAGGCCGTCTCCGTGGCGAACTTCTTGGACTCGGAGACCATGCGCCGCACGCGGCCACGGTCTACTCGGGGGTTGTCAACGGCGTTGAGCGTGTCCCGGCAAAGGCCCCGCGCCGCATCCAAGAGAGTGAGGCTGTCGGCGATTTTGAAGCTCACCGCTTCGTACTTCCGAATTTCCTGCCCGAAGGCCTTGCGCCGGGAGGCGTAGCGCGCCGCGATCTCCAGCGCCGCGCGCCCCATGCCCAAGGCTCCGCACGCGCTCGTCATGCGCTCCGGCACCATCATCTGGTCGAAAACCTCCGCGCCCCGGCCTATCCCCGGCTCACCGCCCAGGACGCTGTCCAGGGGAACCTCCACGTCGCGGAAAACCAGGCGCCCCGTGCCGCCACCGCGGGTTCCCATGAGCCCGTAGACGTGCTCCACTTCGATGCCCGCGCCGCGCTCCACCAGGAAGGCGGTCATGGCCTTCCTGGGGTGGGCCGCCGGATCGGTCTTGGCGTAGACGAGGAACAGGTCCGCGCCCTCGGCGCCCACGACGAAGCGCTTCTGGCCGTTGATGACGAAGTGATCCCCCTTGCGCTCGGCCCGCGTGGCCGCGCCGAAGAAGTCCGAGCCGCCCCGGGGCTCCGTCAGCGCCTCCGCCGGCCCCAGCTCTCCCCGAAGCATGGGCGGCATGTACCTTTGCCGCTGCTCTTCCGTCCCGAAGTGGACGATGGCCTCGCCCACGATGGACACGAGGGAGTAAAGGCAGGCCAGGGACGTTCCAAGGACGCCGACCTCCTCTAAGGCCGCCATCTCGCAGGTCCAGGGGAGGCCCCGGCCACCGTAGGCCGAGGGAAAGCGGAGGCCCAGCAGGTTCCGGCGGCCCGCCTCTTTGAGGTAAGGCGCTGGGTACCGGACCGCGTCCGAGTCCATATCCAGGAGGAGCTGTCTGGGCACCCACCGGACAAACTGCGCGGCTTCACGCCGCACGGACTGTTCGTCGCTTGAGAGCAGGGCTTCGGGATAGGTTGTCATGGCATCCCCCCTCCTTGGGGCGTGTTCTCAAGATAGCACTCGGCAAAGGAAGCGTCACGCCGGTTCCGGCGGTGGCATCCCGCGCCGTGACGGCCTTATATTTTCTTGTGTTCCGTGAGACCCACCGAGGGCTCCGGGACCCCCTGGGGTCCCCGGGCGGGCAGGAAAGGAGCCAACCATGGACGTCATGCTGGATCAGGACGAGGTAGAGCTTCTCTCGGGCCTGTTGAGAAACGCGCTGGCGGACCTCCGCGAGGAGATCTACCACACCGAAACCGCCGCCTACAAAACCGACCTGAAAATGGATGAGGCGCTTTTGAAGGGGCTCCTTATCAAGTTTTCGGCCGCGGTCCCCGTTCACCAGGGTTAGCAGGCCACACCGGCGAATAGGCGGGCCCATATCCCATAGGCGAATGGCTCCCACAGCGGAAGCGAGGGGGAAGTACTTTTCATCCCGGTCTCGGAGGGGTAAACTGATACTTTGCGGGCTGGGTGAGGCCCGCCACGTATGGAGGATCCCGATGAAACGAGTCGTCCTAGCCGGCTTGATGGGCCTGCTGGCCACCGCGGCCGTTCTGGCGCAGGCGCCCAGCACCGGTTCCAAGCCCACCCCTAAACCCGCCGTCAAGGCCAAACCCGTCACCAAAGCCAAACCCGCCGTCAAGGCCGCTGCCGAGAAGGGACCCACGGAGACCGTGGCGGTCCTTCAAACCAAGCTCGGCAAGATCGTCATCAAGTTCTTCCCGGACAAGGCGCCCAACCACGTCAAGAACTTCATCAGCCTCTGCAAGAGCGGCTTCTACAACGGCACCAAGTTCCACCGTGTGGTCCCGGGCTTCATGATCCAGGGAGGCGACCCCAACACCAAGAAGAGCGACGTCACCCTCTGGGGCCAGGGCGGCCATGAGGTCAACGGCAAAGAAGTGACGGTGAAAGCCGAATTTAACGACATCCACCACGCCCGCGGGATCGTCTCCATGGCCAGAGCCCAAGACCCCAACTCCGCCTCCTCTCAGTTCTTCATTTGCGTGGGAGACGCGGGATTTCTGGACGGCAAGTACACGGCCTTCGGACAGGTCATCGAAGGCATGGATGTCGTGGACAAAATCGTCTCCGGTCCCACCGTGAAGGGCCCGGACGACCCCGAGGGGTCCAGGCCGCAAAACCCCGTGGCCATCGAGAAGGCCTTCGTGGAACAGATCCCCGTGCCCCAACCAACGGCTCAGCCCGCCGCCCCGGCGCCCGTGAAATAGGAGTCTCGTCGAGGAGACTCCGAGGGGAATCTCAAAGGAGAGCGTAGGATGTGCGTGGCAAAGCTATGGAAGCGGATGGCCGCCGTGGCCGCCTCGGCCCTGCTCCTGACGGGCATGGCCTGCGGCAGAAAGAACGTCACCCTCCTGGTGGCGGCCCCCATGACGGGGGAGCAAGCCCAGAACGGTAAAGACCTCCTGGCCGCCGTCCAGCTCGCGGCCCAGGAATGGAACGCCAAAGGCGGTGTGCTCGGAAAGAAGATCGTGGTGGTTGCGGCTGATGACAAGGGCGACCCCAACACCGCCGTCAAAGTGGCGGAAGAGTGGGCCCCCAAGGTGGACGCGGTCATCGGCCATTACAACTCCTCGTGCACCCTCGCGGCCATGGAGGTTTACTACAAGCAAAGGACCCTCATGATCACCCCCTCCTCCACGAACCCCGAGATCACGGAGCGTGGGTATCCCACCATTTTCAGGGTCTGCGGCCGGGACGACCAGCAGGGCAAGGCGGCGGCCAAGTATGTGGCGAGCCACTTTCCAGGTGCCACGGTGGCTGTCCTCCACGACAAATCCACCTACGGACAAGAGCTGGCCAGCGAGTTCATGAAAAACTGGGAATACCTCACCAAGAGCAAGCTCGCTCTCTACGGCGCCCTGGACCGATCCCACGTGGACTTTACGGACGAGATCAACCGGCTCAAGGCGGTGAATCCCACCCTTGTTTACTTTGGCGGCCTCTGGCCTCAGGGCGGCGAGTTGGTCAAGCAGATGCGCGCCGCGGGCATGACCGCCACCTTCGTGAGCGGCGACGGATGCTTCGACCCCCAGTTCCTGCCCGTGGCCGGCCCGGCAGCCGAAGGGGTCCTCGTCACCTTCATTCCGAACCAGGAAACCCTTCCCTCCGCCAAGCCCGTCGTCGCCGAACTCAAGCGGCTGTGCGGCGGGCACCTCGCCCCCTACGCCCTCTACGCCTACACGGCCGCCAACGTGGCCCTCCAGGGCATGCAAAAGGCCGGCACGACGGACGCCGTGGAAGTGGCCAGGGCCCTCCATCAGATGGAAGTGAGCACCCCCTTCGGCATGATGAAATTCGACGACAAGAACGATCCGCAGCAGTCGCCTTACGTCATGTGGGAAGTGAAGAACGGCAAGTTCGTGGAAGTTCCCTCGGACGCCCCCGTCACGCCTGCTCCTGCCGCCGCGGCGGCGCAGCCCGCCAAGAAGTAGCGCCAAGCCTTTGATTTAAAAAAGGCCGGGGGCAACTCCGGCCTTTTTT
>JAKAKG010000174.1:9862-17834 GCA_021813555.1 Acidobacteriota bacterium | reverse complement strand
TCACTCCCCCGCCACCTTGCGAAGTTCCTGCTAAGTACGGTACTCTCAAGGCTTCAAGCAGGGAGGTCCCTATGCCGTTTGGTTCCCTCGTCGGGCGCGCCTCGGTTGCAGCGTTCTTAGGCTTAGCCGTCCTCGGAGGATGCGCGGGAGACCAGGGCAAGACTATCCGAGTGGCCTGCGCGGGGCCCATGACCGGAGAGCAGGCCAAGCAGGGCAAGGACATGGAGAACGGCGCCATCCTGGCCGTGGATGAGTGGAACGCCAAGGGAGGCGTCCTGGGCAAAAAGATCGAGCTCCTCGTCTACGACGACGCTCAAGATCCGAAGCAGGCTAACGCCGTGGCCAACAAGATGTTCACGCAGGGCGTGGTGGCCGTGGACGGCCACTACAATTCCTCGTGCACCATTCCCGCCTCGGAGGTCTACAACCAGCGCCACATGGTGTGCCTGACTCCCGCCTCCACCAACCCCCAAGTGACGGACCGGGGCTACCCCACGATCTTCCGCGTATGCGGCAGGGACGACCAGCAGGGCAAGGCAGGGGCCGAATACGTGGTGAAACACATGCCCGGAGCAAGGGTCGCCGTTCTGGACGACAAAACCACTTACGGCCAGGGCTTGGCCCAAGAATTCCTCAAGCATTACGAGTCCCTTTCGGGCCAGAAGGTGGTCTTTACGGGCGTCATCGTGAAGGACGATCAAGACTTCACACCGACCCTCACCACCATGAAGAGCTACAACCCTGATATCGTCTACTTCGGCGGTCTTTACCCGCAAGGTGGCCTCATCATGAAGCAGATGCGCCAGCTCGGCCTCAAGGCAGCCTTCATGAGCGGCGATGGCACGTACGATCCCGAGTTCATCCGCATCGCCGGGGCCGAAAACGCCGAGGGCGCCTACCTGACGTTCATCCCGGACCAGGAGAAGATTCCCGCCGCCCAGAGGGTCGTGGCCGCGTACAAAAAGCGCTTCGGCGAACTCGGACCCTATTCTCTCTATTCTTACGAAGCCATCAACATCGCCCTCCAGGGCATGGCCAAGGCCGGCACCACGGACGGCTTGAAGGTGGCCCAGGCGATCCACGCCATGACCTTCGACACGGTCTTCGGCCCCATGCGGTTCGACCAGAAGGGTGACGTCCTGGTGTCTCCGTACGTCATGTGGCAGGTGCGGGGCGGCAAGCTCGTCCAGCTTCCTCCGGATTCATGATCCCGGGCGGCCAATTCTTCCAGCAGATCGTGAACGGCCTCACGGTGGGGGCGGTGTACGCGCTCATCGCCCTGGGCTACACCATGGTCTACGGCATCATCGAACTCATCAACTTCGCCCACGGCGAGATTTATATGATCGGCGCCTACGTCGGCACCATCGCCGCGGCCCTGCTCCTGGGAGCGGGCTTGCCCGCCACCGCGGCCATTCCTCTGGCCATCGTGGCGGCGGCGGCCATTACCGGGCTTTACGGCCTGAGCGCCGAGCGTATCGCCTACCGGCCCCTTCGCAAGGCGGGACGCCTTGCCCCTCTCATCTCGGCCCTCGGACTTTCCATTTTCCTCCAGCAGTACGTTCTGCTCGCTCAGGGGGCTCGCGACAAGGTCTTTCCCGAGGAGATCACTTCATCAGGTTTCACCCTCGGCCCCGTGCGGGTGGCCTTCGTGCAGGTCCTCATCCTCGCGGTGGCGGCCCTCCTCATGGTGGCCCTCCAGGCCTTCGTGAGGCGGACCCGCATGGGCCGCGCCATGCGATGCGCCGCGCAGGACCCCGTCATGGCCTCCCTGGTGGGTGTACCCGTGGACCGCGTCATCGCCCTCACCTTCATCATCGGCTCGGCGCTGGCCGCGGTGGCGGGCGTGTTGGTGGTCATGTACTACGGCAAGGTCAACTACCTGGCCGGGTACACGGCGGGGCTCAAAGCCTTCACCGCCGCCGTTCTGGGAGGCATCGGCAACATCCCGGGCGCCATGGTGGGCGGCCTCTTCCTGGGCGTGGTGGAGAGCCTGGCGGCGGGGTACATCGGCGGCGAGTACAAGGACGTGGTGGCCTTCGTCATGCTGGTCGTCGTCCTCATCGTGAGGCCGCAGGGGCTCTTGGGCGTCAGGGTGCCGGATAAGATTTGAAATTTAGGATTTGGGATTTGGGATTTGGGATTGAGAGGGATGGGCGGTTGATGCGAACGGCGGACGTGAGCCACGTTCTGAGAACCCGGCTGGCGAGAGCCGCGGGGTGGACGGCGGCCTTCTACCTCATGGTCCTGCCTCTCATGGGCCCCCGCCGCGGGTTGTGGGTGGCCCTCGCCGTGCTCGTGGTGCAAGCCCTCGCCTTGGCCGCCGACCGGGTTCCGCCCGCCTCACGGGAACGCTTCGCGGCGGCCCTGCGCGGAGGCGGCCGATGCTCGGTTTGGATGGAACACTGTCCCGCCTGGGTCCGGACCGCGGCCCCCTCGGCTCTCCTTCTGGCCTTGGCTATCGCGGGCCTCGGCATGAGCCCTTACACCCTCGACGTGGCCACGAACGCGGGCATCTACGTTCTGCTGGCCCTGGGGCTGAACATCGTGGTGGGGATGGCCGGACTGCTGGTCCTGGGCTACATCGCCTTCTCCGCCGTAGGCGCTTATACCTACGCCATTCTCAACACCCAGTTCCATCTGAGCTTCTGGCTGGCCTTACCCCTGGGCGGAGCGCTGGCCGCGTGCTTCGGGCTCCTCCTGGGATTGCCCACCCTCCGCCTGCGCGGGGATTACCTGGCCATCGTGACCCTGGGGTTCGGGGAGATCACCCGCATCACGCTGAACAACTGGAACTCCCTCACCAACGGGCCCAACGGCATCCTGGGCATAAAGCCGCCCTCCCTCTTCGGCTTCACCTTCAGCCAGCCCAAGCATTACTTCTACCTGCTCCTGGGTATGGTGGCCCTGGCCGCCTTCTTCTCGCGCAGGCTCGAGCGCAGCCGCCTGGGAAGGGCCTTTGTCGCCATGCGAGAGGATGAGACGGCCGCCGAATCCATGGGCGTCCCCACCCTGCGCCTCAAGCTCCTGGCATTCACCCTCGCCGCCTTTTGGGGCGGCGTAGCGGGGGTCCTTTTCGCCAGCAAACAGCTCTTCGTGAGCCCCGAGTCCTTCAATTTCCTGGAATCGGTCATGGTGCTCTGCATGGTGGTTCTGGGGGGCATGGGCTCGGTGCCCGGCGTCATCCTGGGCGCGGTTCTGCTGGCGTTCCTTCCTGAGGTCTTGAGAGGGGTGGCCGAGTACCGGCTCATCGTCTTCGGGGCGGCCATGGTCCTCCTCATGCAGTACCGCCCCCAGGGCATCTGGCCTTCGACCAGACGATACGAAGAGTTCAGGCAGGAGGCGTAAGCTTGGCCCAGGCCCTAGCCATTCAGAACCTGACCATGCGCTTCGACGGCCTCACGGCCGTTGACCGTGCGGATCTGTCGTTGCAGGACCGACAGATCGTCTCCCTGATCGGCCCCAACGGCGCGGGGAAAACGACCCTCTTCAACTGCGTGACGGGCCACTACGCTCCCACGGAAGGGACCGTGCATTTGGGCAAGGACGAGCTGCTCTCGGGCCTTCCTCCCCATACCATCGCCAAGAAGGGCGTGGTGAGAACTTTCCAGAACATCCGCCTCTTCCCCGCCATGAGCGCCGTGGAAAACGTCATGGTGGGCCGTCACTGCCGAACCCGGGCGGGGGTCTTGGGCGCCCTTTTAGGCCCGCCGTCGGTGAGGCGAGAGGAGCGAGCCATCAGGGCGAGAGCCCGGGAGCTGCTGGCCTTTTGCGGCGCGGCCGAGTATGAGGACCAGCAGGCCAGGAATCTGCCCTACGGTGTCCAGCGGCGCCTTGAAATCGCCCGGGCCCTCGCCGCGGAGCCGAAAATCCTTTGCCTGGACGAACCCGCGGCGGGCATGAATCCCCGGGAGACGGCCGATCTTATCACGCTCATCACGGCCATCCGCGGCCTGGGCATCACCGTGTTTCTCATCGAACACCACATGAACGTGGTCATGTCCATCTCGGACCGGGTGGCCGTCATGGACCACGGGGTCAAGATCGCCGAAGGGACGCCAGACCAGGTTCAGAAGAATCCAGCCGTTATCGCGGCGTATCTGGGAGAGGCAGTGGGCAGTGGGTAATGAGCAGTAGGCAGTAGGCAGTAGGCAGAAAGCGGAAAGAAGGGGACGGGACCATGGATTTTATTGACAGCGAGGCCGCGGGGCGTGTCACTCATCCCCTCATTTCGGAGTCTCCTCATCTCGTCTCCCGCCTCGCCTCCAATGCTCCGGCTCCTCACTCCTCACTCTTCACTCCTCACTTTTCACTTTACAGGGAGAGCGGCCCTTGCTTGAACTGAGCGGCGTCCGAGCCAACTACGGTGCCATCGAAGCCCTCAAAGGCGTGGACCTGGAGGTCAAGAAGGGTGCCATCGTGACCCTCATCGGATCCAACGGCGCCGGCAAAAGCACGGCCCTGATGGCCGTGTCCGGCCTGCGGCCCTTGAGTTCGGGACGCATTACGCTCGAGGGTGAGCCCATCGACGGCCTCCCCCCCGAGGCTATCGTGGCCCGAGGGGTCGTGCAAGTCCCCGAAGGCCGGCGCATCTTCACCCGCATGAGCGTTCGTGAGAACCTTCTCATGGGGGCCTTTCTGCGCAGGGATCGGGACGGGATAGCCAGAGACTTGGCCCGCGTGCTGGACCTTTTTCCCCTCCTTCGGGACCGCCTGAAACAGAACGCGGGGACCCTGTCGGGAGGAGAGCAGCAGATGCTCGCCATCGCCCGGGCCCTCATGGGCCGCCCGCGGCTCTTACTCCTTGACGAGCCTTCTCTCGGTCTGGCCCCCTCCATGGTGAAGGCCATTTTTGACATCATTGCCGAGATCCGCACCGAAGGGGTGACCCTTCTCCTCGTGGAGCAGAACGTGAACCGCGCCCTTCGTATCGCGGACGACGGCTACGTGTTGGCCACCGGGGCCGTCGTCCTCCATGACACACCCTCGCGCCTCCTCCAGAACGAGGACGTCAAGAGGGCCTATCTGGGAGATGAGTAGAGGAGAGGATTTGGGATTTGGGATTTGGGAGAACCGCGTGCGCTACGATGCAGCGCGCCGCTTTAATGAAGTGCTGTATTTCCCCACTTCTCGCTTTTTAATTCTCTTTGAAAGATTCCCATGACGCGTCCCCGGTGTTTCACTCTCCTCATGCTGGTCTTCCCTCTGCTGTGGGCCGGGTCCTTCATCGCCGGCAAATGGGCGCTGCAAGATTTTTCTCCCGAAGTGACCTCCTGGCTCCGCTTCGTCATGGCGACCGTGGTGCTCTTCCCCTTCGCGTTCAAGAAAAAGGCCGCGCCGGGCGCCTGGGCACCCAAGAACCTCGGCGTCGTGTTTCTTCTGGGGCTCACGGGGATGTTCGCCTACCACGTGCTCTTCTACTACAGCCTCAGGTTCACCACGGCGGGCAACTCCTCCCTCATCATCTCCACCGACAGCCTCATCACTGTCCTGCTGGCCGTGGTATTTCTGAAAGAGAAGCTGACCTGGCGCAAGGGGCTGGGCATCGCCCTGGGGTTCGCGGGAGTCATCTGGGTGGTATCGGACGGCGCCCTGGGGCAGCTCGTCACGCGCGGGCCCAATGCGGGCGATCTCCTGGCCTTGGGCGCGGCCCTTTCGTGGGGGGTGTACAGCGTCCTCTCCAAGCCCGTGGCTCACTTGTTTCCGTCCTTCGACCTCTCCTGGATGACCTACCTCGTGGGCGCCATCCTCCTTCTGCCTTGGCTCTTTTCCAAGGGCGCCGTGGCCAGCCTGGCCCATGCCTCGCCGCTGGCTTGGGCCAGCGTGGCGTACATGGCCCTGTTCGCCACGGGAATCGGATACTTTTTGTATCTGAAGGGCATCCACGTGCTCGGGGCCGTGGCCACGGCCAAGTTCATCTTTCTCGTACCGGTCTACGTCCTTGCCTTGGCCTGGATCTTCCTCGGTGAACCCGTTCCTCCCTTCAAGATCGCGGCCGCATGCGTCATCATCGCGGGCCTCTGGCTCGCGGAGGAACCCGATCGCCCGTAAATGGGGCGGGCGAGGGCGCCTGCCCCACATCAGGGCACCCATCCTCCCCGGGTGCAGGTCCACGGGGTGGTTCCACCGGGACCTCCGCTCCTTCTTGGGCCCTTCCCCCGGTGGCGGGCTGGGGCGATCTGGAGTATGCTGAGTGTCCAGACGGAGGGGAGTCATGGCAGGTCCCAAGCGGCTCAAGGCGATCCAGGGCACGACCGAATTCGCCGTCTTGAGCCAGCGGATCCAATCCCTCGTCGGCGGCAAACTCAGCCTGGTGGAAAAGGCCATCGCGGACAACCTTCAAGCGCCCTATTCGCCCGTAGCCGAGATGGGCACCTACCTCGCGGCGAGCCGCGGCAAGCGTCTGCGCCCGACCCTCCTCCTGCTGATCTCGAGGATGCTGGGATACGAAGGCGACAAGGACATCCGCTACGCGGCCATTTACGAGTTTGTCCACACGGCGACGCTGATCCACGACGATATCGTGGACCAGGCGCTCCTGCGCCGCGGCCGGGCTTCCCTCAGCTCCCGGTGGGGCCCGGAGCTGGCCGTGCTCATGGGAGACAGGGTCTTCATCATGGCCATGAACTTGGCCGTCCAGGAAGGGTGGAGCCCCATCCTACCCCTCATCTCCAAAACCACCCTCAAGCTCATTGAGGGGGAACTCATCCAGTCTCACCGGAAATGGGACCTGACCTTGCGCCGTGAGGACAATCTCGAAATCATCAAAGACAAAACGGCCTTCCTCTTCGCCGCCTGCGCCCTCACGCCGGGCCATCTCGTGGAAGCCCCGCCGGCGGTCCTTGACGCCCTGGAGGCCTTCGGGGTGAACCTGGGGATCGCGTTCCAGGTGGTGGATGATTGCCTGGACTTCGTGTCCAACGAGGCCACGCTGGGCAAGCCCGCCGGCAACGACCTCAAGGAAGGCAAGATCACCCTGCCCCTGCTCCTTCTCCTCGAACGCGGAACCGCGGAAGACAGGGCCTTCATCGAAGCGGTTGTGGCCGCGCACCGGTTCGATCCGGACACCTTAAGCGAAGTGGCGGGGCGGGTCATGGAATCGGGCATGGTGGCTGAGGCCGAGTCCGTGGCATCCGCCTATGCCCGCACGGCCCAGGATGCTCTCTCCACCCTGCCGGCGGACCCCGTCCGTGACATCCTCCAGGCTCTCCCAGAGTTCATCCTCCGCCGCCGTTATTGATGCCCTCCTACCGCTGGATTTTTTTCGACCTCTTCGACACCCTATGCACCGTGGATGAAAGCCGCTATTACGAGGGCAAGCGAAAGGGCTCTGAAGCAGCGGGGGTGGACTTCAGCGCCTTCATCGAAGCCTGGAAGCGCACCTCCCCCGACGCGAGCGTGGGCAAGCTCCGGACCCCCTACGACCGTGCCGAAAAGGCCCTGGGCGCGCTGGGCGTGAAGGACCGCAAGGTGGTGGCCGAGGTGGCGAGGCTGGACGTGGAAACGATCCAATGCTGCGTCGGTTTCTACGAGGGGGCGGAGGACTGCCTTCGGACCCTTCGGTCCAGGGGGTTTGATCTGGGCCTCATCAGCAACGCCACGGCCACCACCGCCTTCGCCATCGGAAGCCTGGGCCTCAGGGCGCTGCTGCAGTGCCTGGTCTTCTCATACGAAGCGGGCGTTGCCAAACCCGACCCGGCCATCTACCAATTGGCCCTCCGCCGCACCGGCTGCGCTCCCCGGGAGGCCCTCTTCGTGGGCGACGGCGCCAACCGCGAGCTGGACGCGGCGGCGGCCCAGGGATGGGGAACCCTCTGCATGGATCACCCCCTCAAGGCTCACACCTTCAGAAACCCCGACACGCTCTCCCGCCCAGATCACCGGGCGGTGCGGTCCTTCGAGGCGCTTCTCGCCCTCCCCGAACTCGCCGCTCCCGGGCAGGACGACTGAGCCACCGGGGGGACGGGAGCGG
>JAKAKG010000174.1:6007-9762 GCA_021813555.1 Acidobacteriota bacterium | reverse complement strand
GCCCCGCCGTGGCTTCCACCCCGTTGCGCACCAGGTTGAAGAGCAGCTGGTAAAGGGCACCCTCGTCGGCCTCCGCCTTGACGGCGTTCCGGAGCGGCTCGCAGGAGAGCCGGACGCGGGACTGGGCCGCGAAGGGAAGGAGCGCCGCCAGCAGTTCTGCCACCACGGCTCCCACGTCGACGGGTCCGAGGGCCAGAGGCAGCTCCTGGCCCAGGGCTCTGAAGCGCTCCGCCAGGGCCGCCATGCGATCCACCTGCTGCAGCAGGACGCGGTGCGCGTCCGCCGAGGCGCGGACATACTCGGGATCCGACGGATTCATGGCGGAGAGTTCCTGTATCCACAGCCGCATGGGGGTAAGGGGATTGCGGATCTCGTGGGCCAGGAGCCGCGCCATTTCTCTGTACCCGGCGAGGCGCTCCATTTCCAGGGCCTGAGTCAGATCGACCCAGTGCCAGAGAACCCGGTCGCCCGAAGCGTAGCGCTCGAGGACGAAGACCCGCCCGCCCCTCGTGAGACGGGCCCCAGGTTCCCTGAAATCTTCCTCCCACAAGGTCCGTCCCAGGGAGTTGGCGAACAGGACCCGTCCCGCCGCGTCCCCCATGAGGATGCCGTCGGGAAGCAGCTCCACGAGCCGGGTAAAGAGATCGGCGGAGGCCCGCAGGTTCTTGCGAAGGCGGGCCTCGCGCGCCTGTTGGCGCAGGCTTACGAGGAGATAGGGCAGATCCAGGGGCTTCTCGACAAAATCCACGGCGCCTCGTTCCCGGGCCATGCGGGGCGAGGCCGCGTCGCCGTACCCCGTCATGATGATGGCCATGACATCCGGAACCTTTGCCTGGAGGCGTCCCAGAAGGGAGAGGCCGTCCATCTCAGGCAGGCGCAGATCCAGGAGCGCCATCTCGGGGGGAGCCTCATCCAGGGCCCGGAGCGCTTCGGAAGGTGCGGCGAAGGGATGGACTTCAAATTCGCGGTGGCGGCCCAGGATCCGCGCCAGCTCCTCCCGAGTGCGGTCGTCGTCCTCCACGATGTAGAGCCGGGCGGGCTGAACCTCAGGTTCCTCCATGCGTCTCCCCCTCGATCGCGGGCAGCCGGACTTCCGCCCTCGTCCATCCGTCCGGAACGGTGCCAAGGCTCACCTTGCCGCCCATGCGGCGGACCAGATGGTCTACGACGAACAGGCCCAGCCCGCTCCCCTTGGCTTTGGAGGTCACGAAGGGCTCGAAGACGTGTTCGGCCACGGCGGGTTCGATCCCCGGGCCGTTATCCATGACCCGGAGCACCGCGTCGGGCCCCTCCTGGCCCAGGTCCACTTCCACCCGGCCCTGGGCCCCCTTGCCCGCCACCGCGTCCCGGGCGTTCATCACGAGGTTGACGGCGATCTGCACGAGCCATTGCGGATCGCCCATGACCACCGGCCCTGCCTCCGAAATACGCCACTCCACCGTTTCTCCTCCGCGAAAGCCGGCCTCCGCCAGGCGCCTCGCCACGGGTACCCACTCCTCCGGTTTGACGGCGCGAGGAGGAGTATCGGGGCTTCGCACGGCAAAGGTGAGATCCTTCAGGACACGCTGGGCGTGGTCCAGGTATTCCCTCAGCACGCGGACGTCTTCCACTCCGGGGGGGCGACCGCCCATGGCCAACTCGTCTAGGCGAAGCCTGGCGGGATTCAGCGCGTTATTGATCTCGTGGGAGAGGCCGGCGCCCACGCGCTCCATGAGGCCCAGGCGCTGGGCCCTCAGAAGCTGCTCCCGCTGAGCCGCGAGGCGCTCCATGAGGCGGTCGAAGGCGCTGGAGAGCCATTCCGGTTCGCTTTGACCCGGGGGCTGCGCGAAGGCACCCGATTCGTCCCCTTCCATACGGCGGGCCAGGGCTACGATGGGGGCCACCACTTGCACCCGCACCCTCACCAGAAGCAGGCCCCACCAAGTGCCCCAGGCGCCCGCAAAGAGTATGAGGAGGATCACCAGGGTCCATAGGCCGCCCCTGAGGGTTCCAAGCAGGGTCTGCGTCAGGCGGAAGAGGATGCCCCGGTCCAGCAGGAGGTAGGCCATGCCCCACCGGTTGGACTGCACGGTCAGCGGCAGAGCCACCAGGAGGCGGTTTCCGGGCAGGCTTTGGATCACCTGCCGCCCGTCCCCCGCCTCGGGGCCGATGGGTTCGCCCACTTGAATCACGTCGCCGTAGACGGACGCCAGACGCACGCCTCGGAGGTTATCGGAGAAGGTCACCCGCGCCGACAGATCCTCCTTGACTCCCTGCAAAAGGGAGTCCAGCAGGTCCGTGTACACCGTGCGGCGCGCCCACGTGACGTCCTCCAGGGAGACAGGCAACCCCGCGGCCTTCGCCCGCTTCCATAGCTCCGCATCGGGCCAGTCCAGGTTCTGCCGGACGAAGGGCACCAGGTCCGAGGGGATGGTTCTGCTTGGCGCCGTTCCGAGGCTGGAGAGAAGGACCTCGATGCGGTGAGCCTCGGCCACCCTCGGATCGGTGCTTAGATCGAAGAGGAGAAGGCGGCTCAGCACAAGCGCCTCGGTGCGGGTGTATCGTTCCAGCTCGTCGGTGACGGTTTTGGCCTGCCGCTGCCACACCGCGCCCAAGACGATCAGGGCCGCCAAATAGGAGGCCCCGATGACGGCAAATCCCGCCCACCCCCACACCCTCAACCTGGGCTCCAGCCTCCCGGCGCCCGTCACGACCCGTCTCCCTGCGAGGCCCGAGCCTGGAGTCGGGCCGCGGCCCGGCGGAGAGCCTCCTCGGCGCTCATCCCCCCCTGGGTGGCGTCCAGCAGGCCCTCGCTCACGATCTCGTCACCCGAGGCTCCCAGCATGGGCGCTCCGTGGAAGATGGTTCCCTCCAGGACGGTCCGGACCGACACCGGCTCCCCGGCCGGAGGAACCGCTGCTGGAAGGAAGCCTTTGCGGGACAGGTAATCCTGGAATGAGGGATCCAGGAGTTCGGCCAGGGCCTCGTCCTTCGCCGGTGACGCCTGAGTCTGGGCCAGACACCAGCCGGTGTACAGGACGACGGCGGGGCCCTTTCCGGAGGGCATGGGCCACATTTTGAGCCTAGGATCGGCCCGGCACAGGGCGGCGGCCCGATCCATGGACGTGAACAGGGCGGCCGTCTCCCCCGAGCGCAGGTCCTCCTCCGGGTCGAGGGCCCCTGCGAGCTTCTGCCCAAGCCCGAACTCCTGGATGAAGCGCAGGGCGTGGACCTTGGAGAAGCTGTACAGCCGGGGGTCTGCGGCCCCCTCAAAGCTCCACGCCAAGTCCCAGAAGAGCTCGTCGGGAGGAAGGTCCGAATCGATCACGTCCCGCTGTCCGCGCCGGCACTGAAAGGCCATGGCGCACTCTCGCAAGGCGGCGATACTTACGGGCGGCGCCAGCCCCAGCTCGCGCCATAGATCATCTCGCACGACCAGGACCCCGCAGTCCATGGTCACAGGAAGGCACAGGGGCGCTTCCCTACCGCCCACGCTCTCCGCCACGTCCGGACGCACGGAGGCCGGGAGGGACACGTCGAAGGGGGCCGCCCACGCCGCCACGAGAGGGATATACCGGGCGGGCATGAGGACCCCCTGAAAGGCCGTGGACCCGCTGGAAAAGAGGAGGACTTCCAGGTCTCGCGCCCGGGAGTACGGCAGGAGCGGCGCGAACTGGAAGGGCAAGGGCCGCGGAGGCGCATAGCCGTCGAACACGGACTCCAACGCCGGCGGAATCGCGATCCGCCCTCCCGCCGGAAGCTCTTGGGTCTTCCCG
>JAKAKG010000174.1:0-5997 GCA_021813555.1 Acidobacteriota bacterium | reverse complement strand
AGAGCCGAAACAAGCGTGAACTGGAAGGTCAGCGAACAGCCCCTTCGCGTCATGGGGCCATTATACACACGGTAGAGATGGGGAATTTCGGGGAGCTGGACTCGGGAAGCCGGTAGCCGAGCAAACCCCTTAACCGCCGAGCGTCTACTCACCTCGGCGTCGCGGCATCGCCAAGTCCATCGAAGGCGCCCGCTATTCGAGATGAGGGGATGGGGGATGGGGCGATGGGGGGATGACGGGGAAAATCGAGGCAAACGGTGGGGGGCGCTGTCTCGGCGTCCCGGCATCTCCTCATCCAGGCATCCCGGCATTTCGGCATCCCGGCATCTCCATGTCCTTCGAAGGCGCCCGCTGTTCGAGATGAGGAGATGAGGAGATGAAGAGATGAGGGAAAAACCGCGACGCACGGTCGGCCGCTGTCTCGGCATATCGGTATCCCGGTATCTCCTCATCCCGGCATCCCGGCATCCCGGCATTGCTTTTCACTTTTCACTAAAAAAGGGGCGGCCCGAAGACCGCCCCTTGTGCACACCTGAAGAGGGTCCTATTTCGCCGAGCACCCTGGAGGATCGTCCTTCGTGTTCCGGTCGGAAAGCTGGGACACGAAGTCGCTACCTCCCAACGAAGCGGTCGCTCTGAACATCTGGGGGTAAAAGGTGAGGAGCATGAGCCGGGGCGAGCCCGCCACAGACCTGAACGTCCACCGGTCGGCCGTCTTGCTTATGGAGGCCTTGCCCGTGTAAACACCCTTCCCGAATCCAGACAACACCGTGTACTGCCAGTTCCCCGTCTTGCTGTTGGCGCAGACCTGTGACCGGCCAAAATCGTCCAGGTAGCTCAGGTCGTAGGCCGAGCCCCCAAGAGTGTAGTAGATGGTTCCATTCCAGATGCGCGGCTGATAGGTATCACCAAAAGGGTACGACTTCCCGTATCCATGGTAGATGGTGAGGTCCGAGTTGGAATAGTCCGTCGTCCCATCAGTGTAGTTGAATCCGCACGCGCTGCCCGTGGTGGTGAGATAGAGGCCATAGGTAGCCCCGGCGGGTATGCTTAGGCCGCCCACGGGAAGAGATGTGGGGACATCAGACCCCGCAGGGTAGACGGTAGCGCTGCCCAGCAGAGTCCAGGCCGCAGGATTTTGATCAAAGCCGACCGACGTGCCAACTTTGTAGTAAACCTCCACTAGAGTTGGGGTCTCATCGCAGATATTGATGTCAAAGCCCTGTATCGTTATTGCTGTCTCGGCCTTCACATCGAACATGTTGCCGTCTTGCCCGTTGTTGGACATGAAGGTGGTGCTGAGGCTCTTAAGCCCGGGAACTAGTACCTCTCGGACGTGCCGAGGAGTTCCGTTGTCGCGCGTCTGAGATGCTCCGTTGTTCTGCGCCCATGCCCCCATCGCCAAAAAAGCAACCCAGATGCCAAGGTCCAAAGCATCATCTTTCTCATGATCTTCCTCCTCATCTAGAAGACAACACAGGAATTGAGTTATTCCGTTGACTCTCCGCAGAAGAAGACTACTTCGCCGAACACCCCGGCGGATCATCCTTCGTGCTGCGGTCGGAGAGCTGGGACACAAAATCGCTGCCCCCCAGCGAGGCGGTGGCCCTGAACATCTGCGGATAGTAGGTGAGGAGCATGAGCCTGGGCGAGCCCGCCAGGGACCTGAACGTCCATCGGTCGGACGTCTTGCTTATGGAACTCTTGCCCGTGTACGAGCCCTTCCAGAGGCCCGACAACACGGTGTACTGCCAGTCCCCCGTTTTAGTGTTCACGCAGACCCGGGACCGGCCGTAGTCATCCAGAAAGCTGCGGTCGTACAGGCTGGCCGCGCACCCACCCATGAGGAAATTCACGGTGTTGTGGTAAAGAGGAATCACGTCCCCCGTGAAATCGTAAGAGGGGCCCGGGTAGAGGTCAATGCCTACGATGCATCCCTTCGTGGCCACGAGGTTTTCTCCGTCATCCCAGGAGGCGACCAGCGTGGCGCCGGTGGACAAAACCGTGTAATCCCTGTAGTAGTCTCCAAGGGCCGTGATCCCCTGCATGATAGGGTGTGAGGCGTTGTAGGTTCCCAGGTTCGCCCAGGAATAGTGGCTTCCATCACCCGGTAAAAGCGGAGAGTAAGCATCGGTCATGATTCGGCCGGCGAGAGCCCACTGGCTTCCCCCATAAAAGGCGAAGGTGGAGATGACGACCTTGCCTCCCACGTCCACGTAGTCCGCCAGCAGGTTTCCCGCGGCAACGGGGTCCACCGCCGTGTAGTCGGTCCAGCAGATCACCACGTTATAGGCCTGGAGCTGGCTGAGCGTCGGCAGGCTACTGTTCAGGGGATAGAAGTCCACCGCGGCTATGTCGGCGTAACCCAGAAGCCCGGCCTGAAGAGGTCCGGCACCATCGTCCGCCCCGAGCAGAAGCACGTTGGCGCCGCTTGAAACGGTCGCGAGCGACGGCGGAACAGTCAGGACCGGGCCGAACACCGCCGGCTTAGGTCCCATGTCCACCGCCCGCAACCCCGGCTGGACTGCCTCCGCCTCCACCGGCTCGGCCGCCCTGGCGGCGGGAAGCGCCAATCCTGCTAACGCCAGAAGTACCCAAGCATAACGACCCCATCTACGAGCTTTCATCTCACCCTCCCATGACGATGAACACGCGGTCTGGTCCCTACGCGCGCCGACGGCAACAACCTTGCGGCCCCCATCGGTTCCACGCGCAAACGCTTCCCTTCCGTCCTTCTTGGTTGCCCCTTCCTGCCCCCCCATGTAAGTAGCTTAGGCTAGTGAAACTGGTCGCGCTCCTTGCCCAGTAGGTATTGGTAAGCCCAACCCGTGCATTATCGAAAGCGTTCGCGGGCCAACAGTTTCTGACCACCTAACCTGCCGTTAATATATGGCGGGCATCGATCCCGAGTCAAGGAATTTCGGAGGGGACTGCGAATGTGTGATGTCAATCACCAATCAGGGTGACCCTCGGAGCTCCACCCAGGTTGCAACGCACTGGTTGTCCGAATCGGGCATGGACGGCTCGGACCAAGGAAGGGGGCGGCCCCTATGGCCGCCCCCCTCCTTGGCTCCAAATGATGACGTCCTAATTGGCCGCGCAAACAGCGTGCGAGTCCTTCGTGTTCCGGTCGGAAAGTTGGGATACAAAGTCGCTGCCACCCAGCGAGGCGGTGGCCCTGAACATCTGGGGGTAGTAGGTGAGAAGCATAAGCCGAGGCGAGCCCGCCAGAGACCTAAACGTCCACCGGTCGGCTGTCTTGCTTACGGAGCCCTTGCCTGTATACACGCCCTTCCACAGGCCCGACAACACATTGTACTGCCAAGCTCCCGTCTTGCTGTCCACGCAAACGATGGATCTGCCGAAGTCATCAGAGAAACTCATATCGTAGGGGCTGCAGCTCCCACAGGCAATGCCGGAGATGGAAAAGCTGTAACCCCCTTGGCAACCCGTTTCCCAGACATCCGTGACGATCACCGAAAAGCATGCCCCGCCTGGCACCATGAAGGAGAATGGCTGGCTCGTGCTGCTTCCTATATCCCCGAGGTAGCCCGCGCAGATATCCGTGGGACTGAAAGTCCCTTGGTAGGCGGCAGCGAAAACGTCGGTCCCGCAGTTTGTAGTGAACATCACAGTTACACACGCGGGACTGGACCCAGAGTTGAGGAACTGGTAGGCGTCATAGTGGAACGTGCCGCTGCTGTATGGCCCCGGACACGTTTTCGACGGCGAGCAGACACTTGGAACCCCATCTCGGAACATGCGATAGGGCAGGGTCCCGTGCACGCTGGGCCAATTGGGCGAATCGGTCCCGATCGAGGCACAGGTCACCGTCGCGCAGGTGCTCACGGGCAGTTGAAGCCCCAGCGTCTCCTCCTGGAGCGCTGGAGCCATTTTCACATCGTTAAGCCCATTACAACCGTCCGGCAATGAGTTACCCTCTCCCGCCCGCCCAGAGGGCGGTGCCGAATTGTAGTAGAAATCCTGGGCCATGGCCGGAATGGCCGCCAGCGACAGCGCGACAATGCATAGACCCGCCAAGCCCGCATACGACGTTTTCATCATCCCCTCCCAAGAAGGTCCTGTACCTTCCCTCCTGCCTACCTCAGCCAGACCGCTGGACTACACCCTCCCGTGAGAAGCCAATCATCATCACTCTCGGGGCGCCGACATGGGCCCTTCCTTGTGTGACTACAAGACCAATTATACAGGGGTAATATATAGCTCGGGTCAGGGAAAGACAACCCGGCGCCCCTCGCTCCGTATTGCAGAGCCGCCGGATTTCCGCGAAGGCCCAAGATGAAGCGGAAACGCCGTGTACGCGCGGTGCGGATATCGGCCGATCTTCACGTAAGCCACAAGGGGCGGCCCGAAGGCCGCCCCTCGCTCCGCGTTGGAGATCTCCCTAGTTAGCCGGGCACCCGGCGGGATCGTCTTTTGTGTTTCGGTCGGAGAGCTGGGACACGAAGTCGCTGCCCCCCAGAGAGGCGGTAGCCCTGAACATTTGGGGGTAAAAGGTAAGGAGCATGAGCCTGGGCGAGCCCGCCACAGACCTAAACGTCCACCGGTCGGCCGTCTTGCTTATGGAACTCTTGCCCGTATACACGCCCTTCCACAGGCCCGACAGCACGTTGTACTGCCAGTCCCCCGTCTTGCTGTTCACGCAAACCATCGACCGGCCGTAGTCATCCTGGAAGCTGAGATCGAAGCCGGTGCCGAATACGACTTTGAAGGCTAGGTCCTGCGCCGATGGCCAGGTTATGGTCCACGGCATGCTGGTCCACTGGGAAGGGTCATTCCCGTTGTTGATGTAGACAAAGTCGCCGCCGGAGTATGCCTCCGTGATGATGCTACCCCAAGAGCCTCCTCCCGAACCCGACTGCTTGGAGAGGCTGGCGAATATGACATATTGGGCGCTCGGCGCCAGGGGGACTCCGCCCGGGGTGAAGGTGATCGCCTCGAAGCTCCCACTCCCCGACGTGTGCATGGAAGGTCCCTCCCACAGGGCCGGACCGGTGGCCTTGATGCCGTCCCAGGCGTACACCTCCCCCTGGAAGGTGCAGGAGGCAGGCAGATTCATGTAGAAAGTGAAGCTCTGAAGGGAGGCCCCTGACACCGGCGCCGTGATGGTTTGGCCGTAGGTCGCGGAATCGGGATAGGCAAAGCAACAAACAGACTGGCTTCCGTTCCAGCTTGGGGTGGTGTCAATGCCTGTAGGGACGATTTCCGCCCCGGCCAGGGCATAGGGTGTGCCTACGGGGCCGCCCATGGAGGCAGGATTGTACTGACCTTCCGCCTCCGCCGCATTCGTGTAAGCCGGCTGGCCTGCTCCTGTTGAGTTGGTGTTCATCGGTGTTGCCGCGAGAATTGTCCCGTCGCCATTTGCTGCTGCGGCTCCTATGGAAAGTGCCAGTAGCGCCGCTGCGACTGTGAGCGACATCTGTCCTTTCATGGCCATCCCTCCCTAGCGAGAATCCTCACCCTGTTCTGCTTGCCCTGCCGCCATTGTTTTAGTTGGCCATCGCGCCTTGTCCACAACCTAAGGCATCACGCGCGTTTGAGGCCGGTGGCAACCTGAGGCGCTCGATTGGACTCCTTCGTAGAGAGGCCAGGCTATTCCACGGATGCCGCCATCGCGCTCCCGGAAGGGGCGGCCCGAAGGCCGCCCCTTGTGCACACCTGAAGATGGTCTCATTTCGCCGAGCACCCTGGAGGGTCGTCCTTCGTGTTCCGGTCGGAGAGCTGGGACACGAAGTCGCTACCCCCCAGAGAGGCGGTAGCCCTGAACATTTGGGGGTAAAAGGTAAGGAGCATGAGCCTGGGCGAGCCCGCCACAGACCTGAACGTCCACCGGTCGGCCGTCTTGCTTATAGAACTCTTGCCCGTGTATACGCCCTTCCCAAAGCCTGACAGTACCGTGTACTGCCAGTCCCCCGTCTTGCTGTTGGCGCAGACCTGTGACCGGCCAAGATCGTCCAGGTAGGAGAGGTCGTAGGC
>JAKAKG010000002.1 GCA_021813555.1 Acidobacteriota bacterium | reverse complement strand
GCGAAGGCCTCGTTGATCTCAATGAGGTCGATGTCGTCGAGCTTCAGGCCCGCCTTTTTAAGAAGCTTGGGGACGGCCTTGGCGGGGCCGATGCCCATGATTTCGGGAGGCACCCCCGCCACGGCCCACTCGCGGACATAGGCCAGGGGCTTGAGACCCAGCTCCTTCGCCTTGTCCTCGCCCATGACCACCACCATGGCGGCGCCGTCATTGATCTGGCTGGCGTTGCCTGCCGTGACGGTGCCCTTGGGATCGAAGGCCGGCTTCAGCTTGGCGAGGCCCTCGAGGGTCGTGTCGGCGCGCGGACCTTCATCCGTGTCGAAGATGAACTCCTTCCATTTGCCGTTGTCCATGGTGCGGACCTTCAGGGGAATGATTTCATCCTTGAACTTGCCCGCGGCGATGGCGGCGGCGGCTCGCTGGTGGGACCGGACAGCGTATTCATCCTGGTCCTGGCGGGTGACGCCGAACTTCTGCGCCACGATCTCAGCCGTGGCGCCCATGGCGGTGTAGATGTGGGGGTTGAAATCGAAGGCCACGGGGGAGGCAACCATTTTATTGCCGCCCAGGGGCACGTTGGACATGCTTTCCACGCCCCCCGCCACGGCGATGTCGATGCTTCCGGCTTTGATGGAATCGGCGCTCCAGGCGATGGACTGGCTGCCGCTGGAGCAGAAGCGGTTGATCATGGCCGTGGGAACCTCATCGGGGAACCCCGACATGAGGGCGATGATCCTGGAGACGTTCATCCCCTGTTCGCCCTCGGGCATGGCGCAGCCCAGAATGATGTCGTCCACCATCTCGTGCTTGAGGCCCGGGGTCCTCTCCATGAGCGCTCTCAGAACCGGCGAGGCGAACTCCGGCGGCTGGGTATCCTTGAGGCTGCCCTTTTTAGCGCGTCCAATCGGCGTTCGTGCCGCCGAAACGATCACTGCGTTACGCATGGTTTTCATCTCCCTACGGGTTGGCGGGCTTTCCGTCCGCCGTTCCGTCCTGTTCGTGCTGCGTCTCGCGTCTCGCCTAGTTCCGCAACGGCTTTCCCTTTTCCAGCATGTGCTGGATCCTGGCCTGCGTCTTTTCTTCGCCGCACAGCGAGAGGAAGGCTTCCCGCTCCAGGTCGAGAATGGCCTGCTCGCCCACGGTGTTGTTGATGGTCGTGTCGCCGCCGCAGAGGATGGTGGCGATGTGGGTGGCGATCTTGACGTCGTGCTCGCTGACCCAGTGGGTCAGGGCCATGTTGTGCAGGATCATCCTCAGGGTGGCGATGCCGTCCTTGCCCGGCAGGGTGAAGGTCTTGGGCATGGCGGGATGGTAGCCCCGCTCGTCCAGGCCTATGGCCATGCGCTTGGCGGTGTAGAGCTGGCGGCCCTTCTGGATCTCCACGTAGTCGCCCGCGCGCAGGTATTTGAGCGCCCGGGCGTCTTCGGCGGAGCTGGATACCTTGGCCATGGCGATGGCCTCGAAGGCCTTCTGGAGGAAAGGAAGGTTGCTCAGCACGGGAGCATCCACGTTTTCGAGCACCCGTTCGAGCATGAAGAAGTGGCCGCCGCCCGCGGGGAGCAGGCCCACGCCCACTTCGATGAGGCCCATGTAGGTTTCCGCCGCGGCGCACGTCTGGTCGCCGCCCATGGCGATCTCGGCGCCCCCGCCGAAGGTGAAGCCGAAGGGCGCGGTCACCACGGGGATTTTGGCCCGCCGCATGCCCATGGTCATGCCCTGGAAGTTCTTCACCAGCTGGTCGATGGCCGGCCAGTTCTTGGCCTTGGCCGCCTCCAGGAGCATGGCGATGTTGGCGCCGGCGCAGAACTGGTCCGCCTGGTGATGGATGACGAGGCCCCGGAAATCCCGCTCGGCGATCTCGATGCCCTTGAGCATGATGTCGATGATCTGGTCGTCAATGGGATTGAGGTTGGGCTGGGTGGCCGAGTGGAACTCGATGCACGCCACGCCGTCGCCCAGGTCCACGAGCGACGCTCCGGGGTTCTCCAGGATCGCGGCCTTCTTAGCTTTGATGTCCTTGAGAACAAGGAAGGACTCGGGCTTGGGAACGGGCCGGTAGGCCATGGTTTTGGGATCGTAATACTCGCGCCCCGTCTCGCCGTCGCGGTAGAAGGAGGGGTGCCCGCTGCGTACCATGTCCCACACCCACGTGGGGACGTGAACGCCCTCCGCCTCCATGCGGTTGGCCGCCGCCTCCACGAGGAGGGCATCCCAAACCTCGAAGGGGCCCAGCTCCCAGTTGAAGCCCCAGCGCAGGCCCTCGTCCACGGCCACCACCGAGTCGGTGATCTCGGGGATGCGGTGCGCCGCGTACGCGAGGGTGTCGCGCAGGACGCGCCAGGCGAAGGCACCGCCCCGGTCCTCGGCCCACGCCATGGTGCGGATGCGCTCGGCGGGGCTGTGCATGCCCTTAACCTTTTTCAGGCTCGGGATGTCGGGCTTGATCTGGGGGACATACTCGCCCTTGGTGTAGTCCAGGACGAGGATCTCTTTTTTGCCGTCGGGTTTCTTGTTCTGCCTGAAAAAGCCCGCGCCGGACTTGCGGCCCAGGGCCCCCTTGGCCACCATCTGGGTGAGGAGTTCAGGGACCTTGAAGGCCCATTTGCCCTCATCCTCGGGGCATCCCTCGGCGAGGGTATTGACCACGTGGATGAATGTGTCCAGGCCCACGAGGTCTGCGGTGCCGAAGGAGGCGCTCTTGGGACGGCCCAGGGCCGGACCCGTTATGGCGTCCACCTCGTCCACGCGGTAGCCCATGTCGAGGGTGGCGTGCAAGGTGGCCATCATGCCGAAGACGCCGATCCGGTTGGCCACGAAATTCGGCGTGTCTTTGCCGAACACCACGCCCTTGCCCAGGCGGAAGGTCCCGAAATCCACCACGTCCTTGACAGTCTGGGGAGCCGTTCCGGCCCCGGGCACGATCTCCAGCAAATACATGTAGCGGACGGGGTTGAAGAAGTGGGTGACGAGGAAGTTCTCCTTGAAGGCTTCGGACCGCCCCTCCACCATCTTGTGAATGGGCAGGCCGGAGGTGTTGGAGGAGACGATGGTGCCGGGCTTGACCACTTTCTCCACGCGCTCGAAGAGCTTCTGCTTCACGTCCAGGCGCTCCACGACCACTTCGATGACCCAGTCGTAGTCCGCCAGGCGGTGGAAGTCGTCCTCGAAGTTGCCGACCTCGATGAGAGGAAGGGACTTGGGGGTGTAGAGGAGCGCCGGCCGTCCCTTTTTAATGGCCTCCAGCCCCTTCAGCGCGAACTTGTTCCGGAACCGCTTGTCGGACAGGCTGAGGCCGGCCTTCTGGTCCTCGGGGGCAAGCTCGGGAGGCACCATGTCCAGCATGAGGCACGGAACTCCCGCGTTGGCCAGTTGAGCCGCGATTCCCGAGCCCATGATGCCCGAGCCCAGCACGGCCACCTTTTCGATCCTGCTTCGCATGTTTGCCCTCCTAACAAGAACCCGCGTGGCGGCGCCCGGTCTCCGGATCGGAGCAGGCGCGGTTGAAGGATGTCAGGTCAGTAGGTATCCATTCACAGATGCAGTCTCCCACGTTGTTTTAGAGAATGCAAGTGCGCACTCTCAAAGCATGAGACTCGCATCACCCCTTCGGCAGTCCAAGTGTAAGTGTTTATTTACTTATAGGCAAGGGGGGCCGAAGTCGCCCTTGAGCCCTCGCCGGGTGAGTGGTTGAATGGGCACGGCGCGGCCGGGAACTCTTCCCCTCCGCCCAGCGGAGCGAGCATGAGCCCAATGGTCCACTTCTGGCAGCACCTTCCCAGCCACATGCACCCCGTCATCTTCTCCATCGGGCCCGTGCCGGTGCGCTGGTACAGCGTCATGTACCTGCTGGCGCTGGTGGTCGTCTACGCGTTGACGGCGTGGCGAATCCGGCGCGGCGAGGTTCGCATCCCCCCTGACGAAGGAACGCTCCAGGACTTCATCATCACGAGCATCTTAGGGATCATCGTCGGCGGGCGGATCGGCTACGTCCTCGTCTACGACCTGCCCTACTACTGGCGCCATCCCATGGAAGCCTTTCTGCCCTTCAGCCTCCAGGGCGGCTTTCACTACACCGGCTTCACGGGCATGTCGTTTCACGGGGGGCTGATCGGCGTGCTGCTGGTGCTGGGCTATCTTTGCAGGAAAAGGGGATGGGCGCTGCTGGACCTGACCGACAGCTTGGCGCCCGCCATCCCATTGGGCTATACCTTCGGGCGGCTGGGGAACTTCGTCAACGGAGAGCTCTTCGGCCGCGTGACGGACCTGCCCATAGGGATGTATTTCCCCCTCGCCCCCGGCCACCAGCTCCGGTTTCCGTCCCAGCTCTTCGAGGCCGGCCTTGAAGGTCTGGCGCTTTTCGCCGTCCTTTGGCCCCTGCGGAACACGCGCCCCTTTCGGGGCTTCCTCTCGGGCGCTTACCTGATCGGGTACGGTGTGGCCCGATTCCTCGTGGAGTTCACCCGCCAGCCGGACCCGCAGCTCGACTTCGTGCTGGGGCCCTTCACCATGGGACAGGTGCTCTGTTTTCTCATGATCGTGGCGGGAGGCGCCCTGTGGCTCATCCAGTGGCGCCGAACGGTCCAATTCAGGGCTTGACCCCGGCGGGCTATCGCCCCCAATCCCGGGGATAGCGGAAATCGATGCCCACGGTGCGCTGGGAGAGTTTGGCAATGATGGGCAGGCGGCGCTTGTACTGGCTCCCCTCCACCATGGCCAGCACCTTCTGGACCCGGGCCAGGGGATGGCCAGCGGCGGCCACTTCCTCGACGGTATAGCGCCCGTCCACCAAAAGATAGAGGATGGCGTCGGCTTCGGCGTAGGTGATGCCCATCTCCCCCTCGTCGGTCTGGTCGGGCCACAGGTCCGCCGATGGG
>JAKAKG010000229.1 GCA_021813555.1 Acidobacteriota bacterium | reverse complement strand
CTAAAAAAGGGGCGGCCCGAAGGCCGCCCCGAGTCATTGCCGATGAAGCGCTGTTACCGGGTGAAGGTGTACGCCGCGGAAACGCCGCCGTCATCGTTGTTCTTGACGGTGATCTGAACGGGCACGCCCTTGGGCACCATGGCCTTCAGGACGCCGCCCTTCTTGGCGATGAGGAGGCTGGAGCTCTTGAACTTGGTCTCAGGAACCGCCACGCCGCCGATGAGGACCGTGCAGTTGCCGTGGAAGTTGCTGCCCATGATCTTCAGGCGGAAAGGCTCGCCAGGGATCACGATCTTGGTGACGGCTGTGACGATGGGCGGATTGAGAACGGTGATGCTCAGCGAGGCCGAGGCCGTGTTGGCTTTCGCGTCAACGACCGTCAGTTTGGCCGTAAAGGTCCCCGCGCTGACGTAGGTGTGGCTCGCCGGGGAGCCCGTGCCCGTATTGCTGTCTCCGAAATCCCAAGTGTACGTGTAGGGGGCCAGCCCGCCGGTGGCGGCAGCCGTGAAGGTGACGGCCAAGGGAGCGAATCCCTTCAAGGTGCTGGCCTGGGCCGTAACCGCCAAGGGAGTCTGCACCGTGATGCTGAGGTGGCTGTCAACGGCGACGTTCTTAGCCAAGTCGGTAACGGTCAGGGTAACCGCATAGGTTCCACCCGACGTGTAGGTGTGCGATGGGGAGGCGCTGGTTCCATGGGCCGTCGCATCTCCGAAGTTCCAGTCGAACGTGTACGGCGCCGTTCCACCAGTCACCGTGGAGGAAAAGGCGACGGTGAGGGGCGCGGTTCCACTTGTAGGGCTTGCGGTAGCCACCACGGAGAGGCTGGAGGCCACGAAGTTGATGCCGGTCACGGGCTTGGTGCTCACCGTGACGCTCTGGGTGGCCGGCGTGAAGACGTAGCCCGTAAGCGTGGGCGTTACGATGTACGGGATGGTGGAAGCGGGCACGTCCTTGATGGTGTAGGTGCCGTCGGCGGCGGTAGTTGTTACCAGTGTCCCGCCGGCCGAAATGGCGACACCCGCGACGCCCTTGCCCGTGGCGCTGCCCAGTGTCACAAGGCCGCTTATGGGGAAGACCGGCGTGGCCACGAAATTTATGGACGCCACGCTTGCAGTCGTCACCGTGACGGGGGCGCTGATGGGATTGAATACGTAGCCAACCAGCGTGGGCGTAACGGTATAGGTCCCCGGTCCTACGCTGTTGATGGTGTAAGCACCGGAAATACCTGTCGTAGCCGTGAGAAGGCCGCCCGCCGAGACGGTGACGCCGGCCAGGCCGGCGCCGCCATTGTAGAGACTCACCGTACCGGAAATGGTGAAGCCGCTGCTGGCGACGAAGTTGACGCCCGTGATATTGGCCCCATTGACCGTCACGCTGCGGTTCGCGGGTGTGAAGTAATAGCCCGTGAGGGCGGGCGTCACGGTGTAGGTGCCGTTGGGCACGTTGGGGATCGTGTAGTTTCCGCTCGCGTCCGTGGAGCCGGTAAGGCCCGCGCCGGCTGAAACACTCACACCCGCAAGGCCCGCGCTGTTGTAGGTAATGGTGCCGCTGAGGGTGTAGGCGGTCTTCGCGGTGAAGTTAATGCCTGTCCGGTCGGCGTTGCTGACGGTCACCGACTGGGAGGTGAACGCGAGGCCAGGATAGGTGCAGCTTACCGTGTAGGTGCCGTTTACAAGGTTGTCGAGGGAGTAAGCCCCTCCGGCGCCCGAGGTGGCGGTCACCGTGGTCCCACCGCCCGTGGCCGTCACCGTCGCCCCGGAAACCCCGGTCGTCCCGTCGGTCCCATAGACGTTGCCTTTGATGGAGTAAGCCGCGAGATAGGTAAAGTAGACGGTCTGCGTGCTGGCGCCGTTGGCCGTGGTGACGATGATCTTCACCTGGCCTGCTGTCGCCGCAAGCGGGGTTGTGGCTGTGAGCTGCGTCGTGCTTAAAACCGTAGCCGACACCGGCGAAGCTGTGCCGAATGTCACTGTGGCACTGCAGTCCACGAAGTTTGTTCCCGTAATGGTGACAAGCGTCCCGCCGCTCACGGGTCCGCTTGTGGGGGTGACGGAACTCACGGTGGGGGCACCCACCTTAGTCGCGGTGAAGTTCTTGCCCGTCACGTTCGCGCCGCTGACCGTCACGGGGATGGAGACCGGAGATACGGTATACGCTGGGCAAGAGGGGGCGAAGGAGAGCGTCAGGGTGTAGGTGCCGTTGGCAACGTTCACGATGTTATAGGCCGTCGTGCCGGAAATGGTGACGGTGGCTGACAATCCCGCACCTGCCGTGACCGTAACGCTCGTCCCGTTTGCGAAGCCCGTGAGGGTCCCGCTGATCGTATAGGTGGCGGGCTTCGGGGCGGTGAAATCGGCCGTCGCGTTGCCGGCGGTCGTGTCCACAAGGCGGTTGGTGGGTGTGAAGGTGTAGCCCTGAAGGCTCGGCGTCACGGTGATGCCGCTGGCTGGCGGGGCTGAAATGCTATAGGTGCCGTCCGCGGCCGTCAGGGCCGTGAACATCCCGGCAGGATAGCCCGAAACGGAGGCAGTCACCACAACATTCGGGATGCCCCCCGTTGCGGGCAGCACATAGGTGATGGTCCCGCTGATGGTCCGCGTCCCCACGGCGGTAAAGTTGATTCCCGTGAGATTTTGCGTGGCGATGGTAATGGCAGAGCTCGTAGGCGTGAAGGTAAAGCCCGTGAGCGTGGGCGTCACCGTGTAGTCTCCGGCGACGAGACCCGTCAGGGTGTAATTGCCGCTGCTGTCCGTCGTCGCGGTCGCTGGGCCCGCCGCCACGCTGACACCAGGCACACCCACGGCTGTGCCGTTGTACAGGACCTGCCCGCTTACGCTGTAGGCCGGCGTGGCCGTTAGGCCGACGTTCGTGACATCAGCACAATCGACCGTGGCAGGCATGGTGTCGATGGAATAGCCGCTCAGCGTGCCCGTCACTTCGTAGGAGCCGTTGGGAATCCCCGAAATGGAAAATGTTCCGTTGCTGGCGCTGGTGGCGGTGCCCACGACGGTGGGTCCCGGGCCGATCGCCTTGACGGTCACGCCGCCCAGTCCCGTGCTCGTCCCGCTGATGGTCACTTTGCCCGTGATCTTGTAAGTCCCCGCGCCGGTGAAGTTGATACCGGTGACGGGAGAGGTCCCAACCGCAACGCTCGTGCTCAAGGGGTTGAAGGTGAAGCCGGTGCCGCTGGCCGCCACGGTGTAGGTCTGGTTGGCGGCCACGTCGACGGAGTACGCACCTCCTGAGGCGCCGCCGCTGAAGGTCATACCGCCGCCCGTGGCCGTCACCTTGGCGTCCGCGGGAAGGGTGCAGGCCGACGTGACGGTTCCGGAAATGGCGACGGCGGCATAGGCCGTGAAGTTTTGCGATACGCTGCTCGAGCTCAGCGTCACCGAGGCCTTGGACGGATTGAAGACGTATCCAGCGAGGGATGGCGTCAGCGTGTAAGACCCGGCGGGCAGCCCCGCGATTGAATAGGCCCCGGTGGTGTTGTCATACGAAAGGGTTCCCGCGGAGGGCGACACAGCGATACTCACCCCAGGAAGGGGCGTAGGAGTTCCCGCCGGGAAGGTGACGATACCCGAGATGCTGTAATTCGGGATCGCCGAGAAATTGATCCCCGTCACGTCAGCGCTGCCGATATTTACGTCGGTCGAGGCTGGCTGGAACGTATACTGCTGGGCCGGAGGGTCTGCGGGGGTTGGGGTCACGCTATAAAGAGTCGAACCGCTTAGGCCTGCGAGAGTGTAGGTGCCGTCGACGGCGGTAGTAGTAGATACGGGTGTCAGGCCATCCGTGGCTCTCACCGTAACACCGGCCACACCCGTTGAGGTTCCATTGAGAGTCACCGTACCGCTGATGGCATACGTCGTTGCCTCGACGACGGTACCGCCGTCGCCCACGGCCACGACCGCGGAGCCGCTGAAGGCGACACCGTAGAGCCATGCAGCCGTGGGGCCATCCTGGGCCTGCCATATTTTTCCGTCAACGCTCGTGAGAATGGCTCCCGCGGAGCCCACGGCGATGAAGCGTGAACCCATCCAGGTGATGCCGTTCAGATCGAGGGAAGTACCCGTGGCGGCGGGAGCCCACGTGAGGCCCTTCGCGCTCACGAACGCCGCGCCGCCCTGGCCCACGGCCACGAAGCAAGAGCCGCTCCACGCTACGGCGGAGAGGTTGGCGGGGACGGGCTGCGATGCGGCCCAAACCTGGCCGTCTCGGCTGTACAGGAGAGACCCATTGTCGCCCACGGCCACGAAGGCCGTTTCGTCCTTCGCACCGCCCCAGGCTACACCATGGAGCGTCTCGGTGACCGGAGAAGCCGCAGCAGACCAAGTCTTAGCGTCCGGGCTCGTGAGGAGGGTACCCAGCTCGCCCACGGCCACGTAGAGGCCCTTTCCGGCGGGCTGGCCGAAGGCGAGGCCGTTCAGGCTGGCGGGGAGGGAAGGAGCGGTACCGGTGCTCCAGGTCTGGGCATCGGGGCTCGCCAGGAGGAGGCCCTGCGCGCCCGCGGCGACCAGGCCCTTGTCGCCCATGGAGGCGGCCGCGATAGGCACAGCCGTGCCCGAAGCGATCGGCTGCCAAGATTTGCCGTCTGCGCTTGTAAACACGGCGCCCTTGTCGCCCACGGCCACGAACCGCTGGCCGTCCCAAACCACGCCGTGAAGCTGGTTGGTGCCTGCCACGGCGGTTTGCCACGTGTACGCGGCTCCCGCCCCGGTGCCTTGCGCCGCAAACAGCGGCACGGCGGCCACGAGGAGCAGAGCCAGAAACACCAGGCTTCTCCCCAGACTCAGTGTGCTCCGGCTACTCATCTCAGTCCTCCTTAGTCCTAAGTTGCGGCACGATCGCCGACGTGCAGGGTCATGAGGCCCCGGCCTTACGCGAATTCCCCATCCGTCATAGCGATAAGATCCCCTAAACCCCTCTTCCCCCGAGCGGAAGGGCCCCTGTCGGAACCGGCCTCGCGAGGGATGTTCGTCTTTCTAAATTGGATTATACGGCGCCCTTTTGCGGACTGCAAGCCCTTTCAGGGAGCAGGGAGTGGGGAGCGGGGAGCAGAGGGAACATCCCCATCCGCCGGCTCTGCCTCAAGCTCTACGCCTGATACCGACTTGCCTTCGCTAAATGGACATCCTTCTCCCGTAGGTCGGGATACACATCCCCACCGGGGCGAAAATGGGTATCCTCGCCTACAGGAGGTAGGCCGCTGACGGCAAGTTGGTTTTAGCGGGAGCCACGGACCGGGGAGATTTTCCTTTTTACTTTCGCCTTTAGCCCTTCACGCTCACCCAAAAAAAGGGGCGGCCCGAAGGCCGCCCCGAGTCATACCTCCGATGAGGTGGTGTTACCGGGTGTAAGAGAACGCCGCGGAAACGCCGCCATCATCGTTGTTCTTGACGGTGATGTGAACGAGCGTGCCCTTGGGAACCATGGCCTTGAGGGCGGAGCCCTTCTTGGCGATGAGTTCGCTGGAGCTCTTGAAGAGGGTCTGGGGAACCGCCACGCCGTCGATGTAGATCGTGCAGTTGCCGTGGAAGTTGCTGCCCAGAACCTTCAAGCGGAAGGGGTCCTGCATCTTGCTGACGCCGGTCACCGTTGGGGGAACGATGGGGTTGATGGCAGTGACGCTGCCATTGGCCGTCGCGGTGGCGGCCGTGGCGTCGGTCACGGTCACGGTCCAGTTGAAGGTCCCGGCGGTGGTGTAGGTGTGGGCAGCGGCCTGGCCGGTGCCAGTGGAGGAGTCACCGAAGCTCCAGGCGTAGGTGAACGGAGGAGCGCCGCCCGTCACGTTGGCCGCGAAGGCAACGGACAGGGGAATGTTGCCCGTGGTGGGCGTGGCGCTGGCGGTCAGCACCATGGGCGTGTACTGGACCAGGTTGAAGGACACGATGTCAGAGAAGGAGATGCCCGTGCACGGTTTGCCACTGTCGTAAGCGTAGGAGCGGATCGTGTGGTTGCCGTAGCCGGTGTTGGTGCCCGTGGCGGTGCTGTCCCACGCGATGGAGTATTCGCCGTTGGCGTCGGGAGTGGTAGCGGTACCGAGCTTCACGGGGGTCGCGGAGCCGTCGTCGAGCCAGAACACGACCTTGGTAACAGTAAACGCTGGGTCGCTGGTGACGGCCGTGGCCGCGACGCGGATGGCCGTGCCGCTCACCACGTTGCCGGACACAGGAGCCGTCACGACCGTGATGGGGCCGATGTTGTGGACGGTGAAGCTGACGGCCCTGCCCATGGTGCTCAGGCCAGCGGCGTCAACGGCCTTGAAGGCGAAGGTGTGCACGCCGTCGGTGAGCAGGGTCGTGTCGATGCAGAAGGTCACGGGAGGAATGTTGTTGCTGGGAAGGCCGTACTGCACGCCGTCCACGTAAGCGATGTACTGGGTGATGCCCAGGGGCAGGTTAGCCGCGGGGTCGTCGGCGGTCACGGTGAAGCACAGGTCGCCGCAGACGATCCAGTCGCCCGCTGAGGAGCAAGGATCGAGCGCCACCGGAGGTTCCGGCGTCGCCGTCCAGCCTAGATGGTAGGGAGGCTCGTTCACGGTGTAGGGAGCCAGAGGATCGGTTCCCACGGCCGCGAAGGTGTTGCAGCCGCCGTCGGTCAGCACGGCCCAGATGTAGAAGGGGCCCTGGCCCACTCCGGCGTTCTGCCAGTCGAACTTGGTGGTGTCCCAGTTGTAGCTCACGGTAACAGGCGTGCCGCCGGCGGGAATGGCGCTCGCCATGGTGTAGATGGTGTCACCGGTCTTCCAGGCGTTGGCGGCGTTCGAGGCACTGAGGCGGAACGTGAGTTTCTGCACGCCGGTGCCCGTGTCGTGCACCTTCGCGCTGATGTTGACCGTACCCTGCAGGCGGTTGAGGATGTTCACGGTGACGGCCACGGGCGGGGCATCGACCACGGGATTCGCGAAGTCGGTGACCACGTTCATGAAGCCGATGCCGGCCAGGTAATCGGCATAAGCGAACCCGGTTCCCACGGGGGTGATGTCGCCCATGGGGGTGAAGAAGCTGGGCGCGAAGGGATATTGCGGCGTGGGGATCAGCACGGGGGCCGTCGCGTTCGCACCGGACACGTTGTACTGGTTGATGCCGCGGCTACCACCAGCAAGCGTGCCATACACACCGATGATGCCGGGCGCTTCCGTGATGACGCTCGTCGGACCGTAGGTGAACGCGAGCCCGGCCGAGGCGGCCATGGTCATGTTCACGGGGAAGGCCGGCGCGAGGGGCGTGATGGTGATGGGATAGAGGGACCCGGCGCCCGGATCGCTCAGATAGAGGAAGCGGTCGTTCTGGGCCAGGGTCCAGTTCGTGGCGCTGCCCACGGCGAGAGAGCCGCCGGTGGCGACGTAGGGGGCAGTGGGATCGGTTACGTCGACGATCTCGACGAAACCGCTCTCAACCACCGCCAGGATGGTGCTGGCCGGCCATGCCGCGAAGAGAAGAGGCACGATCTTGCCCGAAGCAGCGGCGCTCAGGGTCACAGACTGATCGTAAGCCGGCTCGGCGGGCGTCGTGATGTCCCACGATTCCAGGTTGGCGCCCTGGGTGGCGATCCAGAGGCGGCCCTGGGCGTAGGCCATGAAGGTCATGGGGGAACCGTCATTGGTCGAGAAGATGTCAACCACGGCCGGGTTGGCCTTGTCGGTGATATCGATGCTGTAGAAGGTGCTGGAGCCGTCACTCACGTAAGCCGTGTTGCCATCGGGGGTGACCGCTACCATATAGACAGAATCGGGCCCATTGGTGCAGCTCGGCAGGAGCTGTCCCGTCAGAGCGGGGTAGCTGCCCGAGTTGTCCAGGATGACGAGGCCGCCGGTGCCGGAGGGCACGAGCAGGTAGTTGCCGCTCTGCAAGGTGGTCTGGGAGTAGCCGCCGGTGAGGATCTGGCCGGTCTTGGCGAAGCCCGCGGGGTTGAAGGACTGCATGCCGCGCACGTCGCTGGCCACGGTGCCGTAGGTGCCGGACCAACCCATGTCCCACATGTACTGCTGGCAGGGGGAGAAGGGCGGGGCGAGGGGGTCCCACACGCCGTAAGTGCCGAATCCGACGACGGTGGTGAACTGGGCGTCCATGAGGAAAACGTGATCCTGCAGGGTGCCGACAGCCACGTTACCGTTTCCGGCCGGCTGCAGGGACACGACGTCGTCACCGGACTTGTTATAGCCCTTGATGATGAGGAAATTGAGGGGATCGGTCAGGTCGGGAATCTGGTAAATGCCCACCCTCATGAGGCTGGTGTAAGACGGCGTACCGAACATGGGGTGCTGGATATAGCGCGGCGTGGTGGAGAAGTACAGGTAGGGAGCCTGGTACATCAGGTAGGCGGCCTGGACGCCGAACAGGGGGAACACGTCCGGGGAATAGTACTGGTACATGAACGAAGCGCCGACGTCGCAGCTCAGTCCGCTCAGGTCCAAGAAGTAGATATACCTGTCCGTGACGTTTGCGGCGATGGCCACGAGGCCATGGGATTTAGGATCGTCGGGGATGATGACGCTCGTGAAGCCGGTGCCGCCTGAACCGGAATTGTAGGCGTCAATGTAGTACCCGACGGAGTTGTTGTACTCCTCGACGTACCCATGCCAGCAGGCAAGCAGGAAGTTCTGGTCAGGAGTGAGGGCCACGTCGTTATACCCGTAGGCATAGCCAATCTGGCCCCAGCCGTACATGTAGGCGGGGTTCACGGGATCGGTCACATCGAAGAAGTAGGTGTTAAAGTAGCAGAACACCATGGCTGTGTTGCCGTAGAACTTGATATCCCAGGGAATGTCCCTGAGGTTGGCGACTGAATAAGTGCCCGGCGCGGAGGCCGCGGCGAAGTAGATCGCGGAGCCGGCGCCCCACACCACGGCGTTGCCGTTAGTGGCGGAGCGGAAGGTGGGCCCGCCCTTCCAAGCGGAACTGGAAGCGCAGAGGCTTTCCAGCCTGGCGGCCTCGGCGGGAGTCGCCGTGGGCATTTCCGTCAAGCGGGTAAGCTTGGAGCCCTTGGTGAAGCTGTGCTTGGCGATCTCGGTCCGGGGGGCCGCGATCAGCGCATTCATCTGCGCGTCGGTGACCAAGCCGCCAGAGGCCTTGCCTTCAGATTGCTGCGCGGGCGGCAAAACCCCGGCCCCGGCGACGGCGTCTGCGAAGACGGCCAGCCCCAGCAGCAGGGAGGCGGCGAGAACCAGCGCCACCACCAACCATTTTCTCGACTGTTTGTGCATCCTTACCTCCTATTCCATCAACTTCAAGAGCCCGTCTCGAACACGAAGTATGTAATCAACTGCTGGATCTCCCCTCGGGTTTGGCCAATGACCTAACCACCCCCTTCCATGGTTTTGTGCGCCTCAACCCTTATTGGATTCGACGCCCGCATATGAAGCATTTCTCCCCTTCCACTCCTCACTTGGCAACCTCACCGTAGAGAATACCCGGTCCCTCACGGCCAAGTCAAGCCCCTGCCCTGCGACGGCGATGCTCCTTTCCTAAAATAGAAAAGTCGATAGTGCCAGCCGTTTTACCCCTCCGGTAGCGCAGTATAGCATAGGGCCAAGGGCTGTCAATACCTCAAGGGCGCCCTGTGATTGACGCCGTACCCCCCGGCCGCTAGCTTGGCTCCCTCCTGTCGTCCCTAACAATATAAGCTCCCGCCGGATGCGTCAAGGGGGGAGGGCCCCCCAGGTGGCTCTCAACGGGTTCCCAGAGGCGGCTACCCCCAGGGGGTCGCGGCCTGGAGACCGATTCTACGGGTAAGATTACAGGATGGGCGACCTTCCGTTTCGGGGCCGGCCTCGGCCGCGAATATGGGAGAAAAACAAAAGCAGGCAGGGGCGCCTGCCCCACGGAGTAGCAGGGCTGAATGGCAGGTAGGCGTCGCCTATGCCGGGTCAAATGCCCCGCCCTGGAGGCCGGGGCCGCGCCAACAGCCTTGGCGGTCTTTGGCCCAGCCGTCAGCGGGGCAGAGGTCCTGCCGGACGAGGCGCCGCAGGGGGTCCAGGAGCCGGTCCTCCTCGCCGAGGGCGCGTAGGCCCGCCCCGGCGACATCCAGGAGTCTGGCCATGGCCTCGGCGGGGGAAGGCCCAGACTCGGGCATCCACCGAGGCCCCAGGCGGCCGGCGGCGAGGATCGCCCGCCCCGCCGCGGCCCGGCCCAAAAGGGGCAGACCTAAGGAGCCGGGAGGGGTTCTCTGCCCGCACAGGAGCCCCTTGAAGAAGGCGGCGGCGGCGAGCACCAGAGGAAGAGGCACCGAGTCCAGGACGCGCACTTCCAGGTAGTTCCTAAGCCGGATGTCGGGAAAAAGGGTGCTCACGTGGAGGTCCCAGTCCTCCATGGTCATGGGGCCCAAGGGCCCAGGAACCTTGAGCCAGGCCTCGAAGCTGCGCCCGTCTCCAGGCAGAAAGCGGCCCTCCCGGACGAGAAAGAGCAGGGGGCGGCCCAGGGCCCACCGGGCGGCGTCGGCATAGCGCACGGGAACCTTGAAGAGGAAGGCCGGAAGACCGCACCGGAGGGGGTCCGTGTGCCGCCAGATGGCGGATCGCCCCGTGGCCGAACGGGTTTTCCTCCCGCGGTACACGGGACCGTTGGCGAAGAACGCCACGGCGTAGGGCAGGACGGGCAGGAGGGTGTCCACCATGGCGCTCATCTCGGCCTCGTCGCGATAATCCAGGGAAACCTGGACGGACGCCGTGAGCTTCATCATGCGCCTCCCCAGGGTCCCCGCGTGGAGAAGGTGTTCCTTGAGAATCACGTACCGAGCCTTGGGGACATCCGGAAGGTCCTCCTCGCCGTTGGCGGGCGCGACGCCCCAGGGCGCCAGGGTGAAGGTTGAAGGCTCGATGGCCGCCTCCAGCCGCCGGAGGTTCCTCTCCATGAAGGATTCGATGCCGGCCAGGCTCTCCAGGGGAGGCGAGGCCAGCTCCACCTGGCCTCCGGGTTCCAGGCCCACCACCCCTCCGTCGTGGAGCTTGATGGCGGTGATATGCCCCGATTCCAGCAGGGGCTCATGCCCCGGCGCCAGGCGGATGAGGGCCGACTCGACGCCCGAAGGCCCCGCGTAGGGGACCATCCGGCCTTGCCGGTCCACGGGAAGCAGCTCCCATTCCACGCCCACCCGGCCCTGGACGGGGGCCCCGGGAGCAAAATAGTCCGCGAGCTGCGAGAAGGCAGTGACGGGAGTCTGGTCGCCCGGCTGGTAAGTGCTCATGGGGCAGTGAGGAGTGAGGAGTGAGGAGTGAGGAGTGAGGAGCAAAAAGTGAAAAGTGAAAAGCGCAAGGAGGACCCCTTAGCTGAAGCTTAGTGAAAAGTTAAAAGTTAAAAGTAAATGGTTGAAGGTGAAGCGTAAAGAAGGAAAACCCGCCGGCACGGGATGGCCTCATCTTCCCGCTCCCAGCGCCCTGCTCCCCGCTCCCTACTTCCCATGGGCCTGCTTCCATGCCTGATACTGTCCGATGTAGTCCGCCAGCACCCGCTGAGGGTCCAGGCCGAGGTACTGGGCGAGCTGCTTGAGGAATCCCTTGAGGTAGATGAAGGCGGGGAGGGCGTCGAATCGCTCCGCTTCGATGCATTCGATGTACCAGGACCGGATGTTGGTCTCGGACACGATCTCCGCCACGGAGATGCCCTTCGCCTCGCGGACGCGCTTGAGGGCCTTGCCGTCGAAGGTTCGAATCTCCTCCAGGATCGCTTCGAGGTTGCGAACGGCCTTGGAGTGCGTGTCCTCGATGGAGGCCCCGGCCGCGGGCGGCGCCGGATGGGCGCCTTCAGAGGCGGGCTCTCCATATTCGGCCACGCGCTGGTCCGCGCTCATGTGCCCTTTAGCGATGAGGTCCTCGTCGTAGCGCTGTCTCAGGCCCGAGGTGATGAGGAGCTTGTAGGCGTCCTCGAACCGGTCCCGGATGGCCTCCCGCTCCTCTTTCGTGTAGAGGCTCAGGGTCAAGGGCGACGTCTCAAGATAGGGTTCCAACAGGCGCGCATAGGCCGCCTGAATGTCCTTCACCGTGGCGTTGAAGGAGATCTCCAAGAGCTCGTACGCGTTGAGCTCGCCCAAGTGCCTGGGGTTCAGGTGCCCCTCCACCGGCGCGGGTTCTTTCTCTTCTTTGAGAACCACGTTGGCCAAGCGCTCCACCGAGAGGCTGAAGGGGCACAGGGGCTGGGCCTTGGCGATGGGCTCGAGGGCGCGGTGGGCGGCGGCCGCTTGTGCGTCCCAATCCACGGCGCCAAGAAACCTCATGGGACAGAGAAAATTTCGCCGAAGGAGGGCCTCGAGCTGGGCGCCGTTGCGCTGGTCCTTCTCGCTGCCCAGGCCCGTCTGCACGAAGGTGAACCGGTGGGCCTGGATGGCGCGCTCGACGGCGGCCAAATCCTCCTCCCGGGTCTCGGGCATGTCCCACAGGCCAGCGAGGGGGGACCTTGGGTTGAGACCCGGCGCCAGCGACTGGTACCGCTTCTTGTTGAGGCCGTCCATGAGAAGCCGGTGGAGGGTCGCCCGAAAGAATCGGTAGAAGGGTTCCAGCCCCACGGCCGTCGCCTGCAAAACGGCGATGGAGTAATGGCCCAGGAGGAAAAAGTCGAGGGTGTCGGCCCCCGTGCCTGACCCCGCGTCCACGAGGATGTAGTCGAAGTCCAGCTCCCGAAGGTCGCCGAGGAGCTTCTGCTTGCTCAGGTAGGCAAGGTTGGCCACCTCGGGGGACTCGGGGTGCCCCGCCAGCAGGGTAAGGTTGTTCACGGAGGTCGGCACCAGGGCTTCCTTGAGTGCTCCGACCTCTTTTTGAACCGCCAGCCCAAGGTGGCGCTCGGGCTTGAGGACGCCCAGGGCGAGGTGGCAGGAGGCCTCCGTGAGTGCCAGGTCCGCCACGAGGACGCTCCGGCCCTTCTTGGCCAGCTGGATGCCCAGGTTGGTGGCCAGCAGTGTCGTCCCCAGTCCTCCCGTGGGAGCGGCGAAGGAAAGGATCACGGGCCGTGAGGAAGGTTCATTCGTGAAGAGATTCTCGGGCGTCATGGGCTCTCCGAAGCTTTAAGAGCATACCCTACGCCGGAAAGGGTGGCAAGGAAGCAAGGAAGAAGGACCGACACCGCGAGTGAGCCGCCAAGAGCGAGGTGGGGCTTCCCTATCCTGAGGAAAAAATGGTGCGCCCGGCGGGACTCGAACCCACAACCTCCGGCTCCGTAGGCCGATGCTCTATCCAATTGAGCCACGGGCGCACCGGTCTGAGTAGTATACGGAAAAGAGGCGTCCTTGGCAAGGTAGCCTTGACCGTCCCACCAAATTGCTTCACGCTACGCAGGGTTAGCACCGCCGGGGGCGGAATGAGACCGAGCTGAAGGAGAACCCTCCATGAAGAAAGACGCGTTCTTGATGCTCATCGCCGGCGCCGTGCTGGGCGCCGTTCTGGCATTCATCGGCACCCGCCAGTACTACATGGGGAAGATGGCCGCCGTTCCCCCTCCGCCGGCCCCACAGGGCGAAGCCCCTCCGCAGGGAGCTGCACAGGGGCCACAGGAGTTCGATCCGAGCCAGCACATGGCCATGGTGGCTCAAATCGAAGCGGAGGTCGCCAAGGACCCCAAGAACGTGGAGAAGCGGGTGCTCCTCGGGAACATTTACTATGACGCGGGCAAGTGGGCCGAGGCAATCCCCTATTACGAGCAGGCCCTCAAGCTCGACCCCGCCAACACGGACGTGATGGTGGACCTGGGTGTCTGCTACCGCAACCAGAAGCGTCCCGATGATGCCTTGGCCATGTTCAACCAGGCCCTCAAACTCGACCCCGCCAAGAAGCAGGCCCTCTTCAACGAGGTGGTGGTCTACGGCTTCGATAAGGGCGACAAGGCCAAGGCGCAGGAGCTCCTAAAGGAGTTCCGATCCAAGTACCCCGACGAGCCCACGGGCAAACAGCTCGCCGAGGAGTTGGCCAAGCAGTGAGTTTGTTCCATCGGGGGGAAGGATATGACCTCGGAAGAAACACGCCGGGACCTGGTCGTTTACGGACGGCGGCTCTACGAGAAAGGATTCGTCGCCTCCACCGACGGAAACCTCTCCGCACGCCTGCCCGGCGGCGGCTTCCTCGCGACCCCCACGGGCCTTCCCAAGGGCGAGCTTTCGGAGGCCCTCATCGCCTCCCTCGACGGGGACGGCCGGCCCACCCAGGGCGTGCCTTCCAGTGAGTGGCCCATGCACTTGGCCGTCTACCGTGCCCGCCCCGACGCGGGCGCGGTGGTCCACGCCCATCCGCCCTTCGCCACGGCCCTGGCCTGCGCGGGACGCACCCTGGACCGCCCCATCCTCTCGGAGGTCCTCATCTCCCTGGGTGCCGTACCCCTCGCGGCCTTCGAGCTGCCCTCCACGGAGGACCTGGCCGAGGGCGTGGCGCGGTCCCTCGGCGGCCACGCGGCCGTGCTCCTGGCCAACCACGGGGCCGTCACCGTGGGGCCCGATACCCGCGCGGCCTACTACAGGATGGAGACCCTCGAACAGGCGGCCCGCATTCAGCTCTACGCCGATCTTCTGGGCGGAGGCCGATCCCTCCCCGAGCCGGCGGTCCAGGCGCTGAAGGGCCTGGGTGAGGGGTACAAGCTCGCTCCCCTCCCCTGTGCGGCCTGCGAGGGGTGCCCCGTGGCCGCCGGAGAGTCCGGCGCGGTGGTCCTGCGGCGCGAGGAGCTGGCCCGCCTCCTGGCGGAGTTCGCCCGGGTGAACGGCAGGGCATAAGGGGACAAGGGAAAAGAGGTGGTTTTCCACTCGTCTTTAACTTTTCACTTTTCACTATTAACACTGGCCTCAAATTTGGGAAACGAGGGCCGAAAGAAGTAAACTAGTTCCGGACCCTTGAAGGAGGATTCGATGGCCGATTACGGTGAGGCATTGGGAATGATCGAAACGAAGGGCCTAGTGGCCATGATCGAGGCGTCGGACGCCATGGTCAAAGCCGCCAAAGTGACCCTCGTGGGGTGGGAGAAAGTCGGCGGAGCTTACGTAACCGCCATGGTGCGCGGTGACGTGGCCGCCGTGAAGGCCGCCACGGACGCCGGGGCCGCCGCGGCTCGGAAGGTGGGCGAACTGGTGACCGTGCACGTCATCCCGCGGCCCCACGCCTCGCTGGAGGACGTCCTCCCCATCGGCAAGTCCAGCCAGAACCGCTGAGAATCCCATGCGCCTGGGCAAGGTGGTGGGCACGGTGGTGGCCACCCGCAAGGATCCCCGGCTCTCGGGGCTCAAGCTTCTGGTCGTGGCCACGCTGACCCCCGAGCAGGAGCCGGACGGCGCCTACGAAGTGGCCGTGGATACGGTGTCCGCGGGCTTCAAGGAAACGGTCCTCATCTGCACCGGCTCCTCGGCGCGCATGACGGACCGCACCGAGAAGGCCCCCGTGGACGCCACCATCATCGGCATCGTCGACACGGTGAATCTGGATTGACTAGGCGGGAGCAGGTAGCAGGGAGAACGGGAGCAGGAGGAGCAAGGCCCGTGGCTGTTGAATCCGTTCTTCTCTCCCCGCTCCCCGCTCCCTGCTACCGGGTTTTCCCATGAACGTGGGCAAGGTCATCGGCCATCTCTACTGCACCATCAAGGACCCGCACCTGACGGGCCAGCGGATCCTCTGCGTCAGGCCCCTGGGCGGGCGCGAGAAACCGTTCTGGGCGCTGGACGCCGTGGGCTCCGGCGCGGGAGAAACTGTCCTCTACACCACGGGCCGGGAGGCGAGCTACGCCTTCCTCCCCGAAATCGTGCCCTGCAACGCCGCCATCGTGGGCATCGTGGATGAGCTGAGGGAGGAGGAGCCGTGATCATGGGCCGGGTGGTGGGCGACGTGGTGGCCAGCGCCAAGTTCCGCACCTATGAAGGCTGCAAGCTTTTGCAGGTGCAGCCCCTGGATTTAGAGCGAAGGCCGCTCGGACTGCCCATGACGGCAGTGGACCTGGTGGACTCGGGCCCCGGAGACGAGGTCCTGATCTGCATGGAGGGCCAGAGCGCCGTGGACGCCATCGGCATCGAGGACAACCCGGTGGACGCGGTGATCCTGGCCGTCATCGACGCCGTGCGGTTCGTGCCGCCCAGAAAGGATAGCCCGTGGACCGCGTAGAAGCCATCGCGGTGAGGGCGTTGGCTCGCCTGGCGGCGGCGCCCTCCCCGGGCGCCTCGGGAGGCGCCCCTTCCGGAGCGTTGCGCATCACCCGCGTGGATATGCCCCAGCTCGTCCGCCTCGTCTACCTCCAGGCCGGGGAGCCCCTGGTGGACCAGGTTTTGGCCGCCCTCAAGGCGGGGCGGCCGGTGTACCTCGACCGGCCCGCCATCGAGTCGGACCTCGGCTTGCGAGACTACCCCCCGCGCCTGCAAGAGCAGTTCAGCCGGTGGTTCTCCCGCCTTTCCGGCTACGGTATCGCCCTCGTGGGGCAAGAGGCTCCGGCCAAGACAAGCTTCATGGCGCCGGCGCCCCCGCCCGCCTTTGATCACTTGGTGCAGGTCTCCCCACGCCAGGAGGCGGCGGCCGCACCGCGGGACACTCCCGCCAGCCCCGGCTCATCCTCAGCCTCAACGGCCGCGTCGGTCCTCATACCCGAACGGCAGATTTTTTCGGAAATCCTCGGCGACGCCGTCCCCGAGCCTCACCCCTGCGTGAAAGAACCGGGAGTCATGTGCTGCGGGTCGGGGCGATGCAAGACCCTCGGGTTCTAGTGTCCTGTAACAGCGTTTCGCCGAATAAGTCCGGACGGTCTGACAGGACACGAAGGGGTGCGGGGAAGGCACTTCCCCGCGCTTTCGGGGTAACAGCCTGCCGCAGGCAGGCGCCCTAGGGGCGGAGCCCCTTGGGAAGTGTGGCGTCTCCAGCCTGCCCAACTTATTCAAGTTTGTTCTGAGACGCCACACTAGCAGGCCCCTAGCCTCGCTTCCCAAATAACTCCAGGCAGGCGTGCACGACGGCACGGGCAGGAATCCCCTCCAAGCAGGGCGGTTTGCCCGAAGGGAAGGGCCCGCACTCCGTCCAAAAAGCCTGGCGGCAGGGGGAGCAGGGAAGGCCGCCGTAGACCACGCGAAACCTATCCGGGGGCAGGTAGGGCGCCGTTTTCTCCGGAGCACCGGGACCGAAGACGGCCACGACCTTCGTACCCACCGCCGCGGCCACGTGCATCGGCCCCGAGTCATTGCCCACGAAGAGGTCAGCTCTCGCGAGAACGGCGGCCATGCCACGCAAGGTCGTTTTGCCCGCCAAATCCACCGCCGAAGGGCATGCACCGCGAAAGGCCTCGTGGACCGGCAAGTCCGCGGGCGCCCCTACGAGGACGGGCCGAAGGCCCAGGCGCGCCTCCACCTCCTTGGCCACGGTTCCGAAGCGTTCCGGATGCCACGCTCTCGGCGCTTTGCTGGCGGCGATGTGAAAGACGGCGAAAGGCGCTGCGATGCCGGCCTCGCGGAGGACCCTCTCCGCCTCCTCGTGGTCGCGGCTGGAGAGGGGAAACGAGAGGCCTTCATCCCAAAGGGCGATGCCCAAAGGCTCCAGAACCTTGGCGAACTGACGGGCGTGGTGCTGGTGCCAATCGCGCTCCGTGAAGGCCACGGGATGGGTCAGAAGGAGGGAGCGGCGGTCCGTCCTCAGGCCCGCCCGGAACGGGATGCGCGCCAGGAAGGCGAGCGCTGCCTCACGGAACCCTTTGGGGAACACCAGGGCGGCCGCGAACCCTTCCCGTCGAAGAGCGCTGGCCTGAGCCAAGGTGCCCCAAAAATCTGTGGCCCCCAGGGTCAGGACTGAGTCCAGGCCGGGGAGGCCCTCCACGGCGGAATGCACGCCCGGCTTCACGAGGGCGTGGAGACGGAGGTCGGGCCTTGCTGCCTTCAGTGCGGCCAGGGCCGGCGTACAGAGGATCACGTCGCCCAGCCAGTTGGGCAGCCGAAGGAGGACCTTCGAACCCCTGGGCAATTCAGCGAGGGCCACCTCAATGCCCCTGGGACATGAGCCAGAAGAGGATGAGCAGGATCACCCCGGCCGCCGCGGAAGCGAAGGCGATCTTGACCCAGGACCAGGGCTTGTCGCCGTAAAGTTTGCCCGTCTGGCCATTGATGACGAAGGGATAGATCTTGCCCTTGTACTTGAAGGAGCCGATCCAAAGGGGGCAGAGCAAGTGTTTGAAGGTCTGCTCCGAGAGGCGCGTCTGCACGCTGAGATCGCGCTGGGTGTCCCCCGGTACGTCCTTGGAACAGCGGTCCACCTGGTCCGCCTCCATGTTCTGCCTGGCGATCTGCCAGACCAATTTCAAGGCCATGTCCGAGTTCAGGATGCCGAAGCCCGCCAGGTACATGGGGCTGTAAGGCGTGAGGCGAGCCGTATCGTAGGGATACACGTTCAAGATGAGGTTCAGCCGCTCGTGATGGACGGCCGGCACGAGGACGTCGTCATACGTGTCGGCCCGCTGGCCCGAGGCGGGCTCCCACCGGACCTTCTGCACCTGCCGGTCCCGGTGAACCGTGCGGCCGTTCTCAACCTCCGCCACCTGTTCGGTGACGTAGTAGTAGTAACCCGCCATGGCGTCCCAGGTGCTGTCGGCCCGGGCGTCGAAGGTAAAGAAGGGCAGGTAGAGACCGGCGACCCGGTCCAACCGGCCCAGGTTCTTCAAGTCGTTGGGACGGAACCACCCCGTGCCCAGCCACTGCTGGAACATGCCCTGGCTCTCCTTCTTGCCGATTTTGAAGGGGATGAGCGACTCGGGCTTGATGACGTTGGCGGGGGGTTCACCCGCTTCAGCCACGTAGGCGGAGGCGCAGAAGGGGCAGGTGACGTCGCGGCGGTCCGTGGGCGGCGCGTGAATCGTGGCCCCGCACTGCTTGCACGTGAACGTGGCCAGGGTGACGCCGTAGCCTTCAGCCATGGGAACCCTGTCCAAAAACGCCAAGAGATCGTGTTCTTCCGCCTGGAAGCCGCTCCCCTGTGGCACATCCACCAGAGCGTCGCAGTACTGGCACTTCATTTTCTGAACACCCGGCTCCCAGGCGAGCTCACCCCCGCACTGGGGACAGGGGAACCGGTCGCTCTGCGCCGCGGATTGCGCCGGGTTCGCCGATGTCTTTGACTCGACGCCGGGGACGGTGGTCTCGTCCATGGGGCCCTCCAGAGGTAAGGCCAAAGGATAGCACGGGCTGCCGGGAGGATTGAGGATTTCGGATTTGGGATTTCGGATTTGGGATTTGGGAAAAACGACCGCTCAATACGACGGGTCTTGAAGCGGATGTGCCTTTTCACTTCTCACTTTTCACTTTGTACTTTTCACCTTTCACTCCTCACTCCTCACTGCCCTTTCCGCTCCTCACTCCTCACTGCCCTTTCCCCACCGCCACCGCGTGCTCCGGCGGGTGCCCTTCCAGAACGGCCAGGCAATCGGCCACGGCCATGCGGGCCATCGCCTCGCGCGTCTCTCGCGCCGCGGAGCCCAAGTGAGGCAAAAGAAGGACGTTGGGTAGGCGCCGGAGGCCGGGGGCCAGAAGGGGTTCTCGCTCGTAGACGTCCAAGCCCGCGCCTCCCAAGTGACCCGACTGGAGGCGGGCCACGAGCGCCTCTTCGTCCACCAGGGGGCCTCGGCCCGTGTTGATGAGGAGGGCTCCGGGCTTCATGGCCGCCAGGCGCTCCGCGCCGAGCAAGTGCCGGGTTTCGGTCTTGAGCGGGCTATGGAGGGTGAGGACGTCCGCGGCGCCGATCAGGTCGTCAAGCGCCGCGAACCGCGCGTTCAAGGAGGCCTCTACCGAATCGGGAAGGCGATGGCGCTGAGTGTACGCCACCCGCATGCCGAAAGCGGGGGCCCGCCTCGCCACGGCCTGGCCGATTCGCCCCATGCCCACGATGCCCAGGGTCTTGCCCCGCAAATCCATGCCGAGCAAGAGTGCCAAAGACCACCCCTTGAACCGGCCGGCGCGGACCATCCGGTCCCCCTCGGACACGCGCCGCGCCACCCCGAGAATGAGGGCCCAGGCCAAATCCGCCGTGGCTTCCGTGAGCACGTCGGGGGTATGGGTCACGGTGATGCCCAGGCGCGCCGCGGCCTCCAAGTCGATGTTGTCCGTGCCCACGGCCACGTTGGAGACGACTTTCAGATGGGGGCAACGGCTTAAGACACTCGCCGTGACCGGGTCGGTGAGGAGGGTCACGGCGCCGTCGGCCCGGCTAAGACAGTGCAGGACTTCTTCCTCGGTCCGTCTGCCGCGCGCCTTGAACACCCGAAGCCGGACCCGATGTTCGCACAGCGACGCCGCCTCCCCGGGCAGAGCCGAGGTGAGGATCATGAGGGGCCGGCTTGCCAGCTTTTCCCTCATCTCCTCATCCCCTCATCTCCTCATCACCACAGCTTCAGCACCATGAGCGCCACCGTGTAATCGTGCTTCACGCCGGGGATGTCGCTGCGAAGGGCGTAGCCCGTGTCCAGCGTCCAGTAAGTCTGCCAGGGCCCCGCCACGGCGCCTGAGACCCCGACTCCTGTGTGGTTCTGCCAGAGGGGATCGCCTTTGACGGGCTGCACCCGGCCCTGGTCGAGCCTCAGGCCGAAGCGCACCACGTTGGCCACGTTGAAATCGTAGGCCAGGCGCGCCACGGCGCCACGGTCGAATCGCACGCCGCTGCCGGCGAATCCCGAGAGAGAATCGCGGCCCAGGTAGGAGAACTGGTAGCGTGAGAATCGGTCCAGATCCCGGCCGTCCATCCACGTGGCGCTCACGGAGATCTTCTGGAAGTACGGCAAGTAGAAGCTCTTGCTGCCGGAGAGGTTCCACAGCGCGTAATTGCGCTGGCCCGAAACGTCCGCGTGCGTGCCCGGCGGGCCCCAGGGCTCCCAGGCGGACCGGTGGTGGAGGTCGTATTCAGCGGAGGCGGACCAGCCCCGGCGCGAGTAGCTGTACGCCAGGTCCGCCCCGAAATCCACGTGATCCTTGGGCAGGCGGAAGGTCGGCGAGGTCTTGGAATCCCTCGAATAGCGGTAGTACATGGCGCCGAGCTGCAACGTGAGTTTGGACAGGTCGGTGAACCGCCACCCCAGTCCCGCGTTGGCGTACTCGCGCAGGATTTTGACCCGCTGGGCCTTGTCTTCCTCTCCCGACGGAAAGACGCGGTCCTGGAAGGGAATGGCGAAGAGGAGTCCGTTGGCGCTCGCGTCCACCCTGGGCAGGAGATTCACTTTGGCCACGGTGAGGGTGTTCACGGCCCCGGCGATGAGCAGGTTGACCTGCGTCTTGGTCTTCTTGTAGTCGTAGTCGAAGTAGTTCACCCCCAGCAGGGGCAAGGGGTAGTCGAGGCTCTGATCGTAGTAGGTGCCCGCTACGGCGAACCACTTGCCCGTCTTGGGCTCCATCTGGAGGACGCGGGTGCCGTTCGGCTCCCTTTTGAGGTAGCGGAGCCCCTTGCTCGTGTCCTCCAGGATGACCTTATCACTGGCTTCCGCTTGGTCGAGTTCGCTCTTGAAAGCGGGATTGTTAAGCTGGAGATGGGTGAAATGGATCTCCCGCTCCGCCACCACGTTCGTACCGCCGATGGAGAAGATCTGTTGGCCCTCCAAGCGCGTCAGGAGGTAGAAGGTGCGTCCGTCGGGGGCGGACACCGCCGTGTAGTAGTCCGTTTCGTCGTTGCTCACCTGCGGGGCTTCCAGCTTGGTCTGGCGGACACGCATCTTGAGCTTGACGTAGGTCCGCTTGTCGATCCACACCTGGCCTTCGTAGAGGCTGCCCTTGGCTCCTGGCATGGGCAGGAACTCCACCACGTAGCATTCTCGCCCGTCCACGGGCTCGTCCTTGATATACCGGTAGCTGTAATCGCGGCCCAAGGTCAGCGTGAGGGGCAGTGTGTTGACCTTCTCGGGCTCGATGATGGGGAGCTCGGGGAGGCGTTTGCCCTTCCACGCCACGCCGTTGAGCAGGAGCTTGTTTTGCACCCACCGCGCCCCCGTTCCCTTCTGGTAGAAAAAGGAGTTGAGAAAGGTCACGTCAAGACTGGCGACGCCGCCGGGCAGCTTGAAGTGGTAGTCCACCTCCGCGTCCGCCGTGTAGTTGTCCAAAAACACGTCCTGAGGCTGCTGGACCGCTTGGTACCTGGCGAGGATGACCTCCACGGGAATCCGGTAGGCCCCCGTCACGGAAAGGCGCTCTTCGCCCACGGTGCCGGTCTTGAGGCGTTCGAAGACCACGAGGAGGGCCTTCCCCTGCCAGGGCACGCGGATCACCGTCTCGCCCTTCTTCTGGTCGGCGGTGTATCCCAGCTCGATCTTGGAGCCTTCGGGCATGGGATAGGCTACCGGTGCCGTCACGTCCCCCGTGGGCAGATGGAGGGCCAGCTCCGCGGGTTTGGAATGGGCCACCAGGGGCACGAGCACCATGGCTTGCACCATGGTCTCGGGGTCGAAGAAATTGAGGATGGCCACGTCGGGGCGGGGGCCCGAGGCGTCCCGGATTTCCGTGGCTTGGACCGAGAATCCCTGGGCCATCTGGGGCGAAAGACGGGAGCGCAGCACCACGAGGGCGTGCCACACCGCCGCCACGTCGCTGGCCTCCATGTCCGTGAAGCTCACGTCCCTGGAGGCGGACAGGAGGACGAGGAGCTGAGCCGCGATGGGCGTCTCCACCCGGGGCAGGTGGATGAGGAGGGGCGCGCCCAGGTGGTGCGATTCGAGATACCGCACGACCTCGTCGTTCGCCTCGCCCGTGGGGCCAGAACCCTGGGCCGTGTAGCCTTCGACGTACGCGCGAAAATCACGCTCGTAGAGCGGATCCATGAGGGGCAGGGCCTCGGGAGTGATCTCGCCGATGAGGACCTTGGCGTGGCTCCTCCCTCTCAACGCCGTGATGAGCTGCTTGAGGAGGAAGGCGAGCTGGTCGGGCTGGGCGGTGAGGGACTCGGAAAATTCAGAACGATCCAGGGAGAGGGCCAGCGTGTCGGCGCTCTCCGCATGTTCGGAGAGCCGTGCGAGGTAATCCACGGTGGCCGGATCATCGGCCGCCACGGGGATCTGGGTGGCGACGCACAGCCGCGCGTGAGCCAGTTCCACGTCCTTGACCGCAGCATCGAAGGCGGGCCAATCGGGGCTCTTGGCCCAGGCCGCGGGCAGGAAGAGGGTCACCCCCACGGGGTTGGCCTCATCGCAAGGCTCCGCAGCCAGGGCGGATTCGAGGGCGGGCCAGAACGCGGGAGCCACGCGGACGCCGAACCGAAGGGCCTGTTTGGGCATGGCCTCCTGTCCCAAAGCGGCCAGGGCAAAGCTGAGCAGAAGAACCGTCAACAAACAGCGGCGCATGGGGGCCTCCTCCGGACACGGGCCGATTCTACGGCCTACCCCTCCAGACGCGCAACGGCCCGGGATTAAAATCCCGGGCCGGATGGGCGTCTGATCGCGGTTCGATCTATGGCAAACTCCCGCTCACTCCGCGTCGTTGCCGATGGCGTCCGTGGGGCAGGAGGCCTTGGCGTCTTCGCAGGCCTGCTCGTCCTCGGGGCTGCCGGGCTGCTTCTGGACGTAGGCGTGGCTGGAGTCATCGTTCATGGCGAAGAAGTCAGGAGCGATGGAAATGCACGAATCGCAGGCGATGCAGTTCTCGTCCACGTACCACTTGCCGCCCGCGTTCTCGGCGACTTTCAGGTCTTTATCGGCCATAACTGGAACCCTCCTCGAGGCTCGGCGTTGTTTGGGCGGACCCGCCCAAAGGGGAGCAATATACCTCTCGCCCGGCCCGTTGTCAAGGCGCGTCCCCTGGGGCGGCCCGCACGCGCGAGCGCGGGGCTTCCCGCCGGCGCCGTATGGGGGTATCCTGATATCCATGGCGCGCGTGCTGATCGTGGACGACGAGGCCCCCATCCGCCAGGCCCTTCGTGGAATCCTGGAGCGGCAGAGCTATGAGGTGGAGGAGGCCGCCAGCGTCGGTTCGGCCCTAGCCAGGATCGAATCCGCCGCGCCCTTCGACGCGGCCCTCGTTGATCTGCGCCTTCCCGACGGAGAAGGCACGGCGATCTTGGAGGCGGCCCGGGGGCGAGACATGCTCACGGCGGTCATTATGATTTCGGGCCACGGATCCATCGCCGCGGCCGTGGCCGCCGTCCGCAACGGCGCCTACGATTTTCTCGAAAAGCCCCTCGACAGGGAACGGATCCTCATCACCTTGCGAAATGCCACGCGCCAAGTGGCCCTCTCCCGTCAGGCGGAAGAGGCCGCCGAAGGCGGCCTTCTAACCCGCTCCGCCCTCATGGAGGGCCTTCTGGCCGAGGCGCGCCGGCTCGCCGTCTCCGACGCCCCCCTCCTCATCACGGGGGAGACGGGGGCGGGGAAGGAGGTCCTCGCCCGGTGGGTCCATGCCCGAAGCCCCTTCGCCCAAGGGCCCTTCGTGGCGGTGAACTGCGCGGCGCTTCCGGAGAACCTGGCCGAATCGGAGCTCTTTGGCCACGTGAAGGGCGCCTACACCGGGGCGGAAACGGCCCGCAAAGGGAAGTTCCTCACCGCCAGCGGAGGAACTCTCTTCTTGGATGAGGTGGGCGACCTGACCCCCAGCGTACAGGCAAAGCTGCTGCGGGTGCTGGAGGAGGCCGCCGTGGAGCCGGTGGGTGGCGACAAGGCCGTCCCCGTTCACCTGCGGATCGTGGCCGCGACGCACCGGGACCTGAAGGCCAAGGTCCTGGACGGGACCTTCCGGGAGGACCTCCGCTTTCGCATCGGAGGCTTCCCCTTGACCGTGCCTCCCCTGCGCCAGCGGCCCGAGGACGTGCCCCTCCTGGCGTCACACTTCACCGCCATGGCCCGCCGCCGTCAGGGATGGCCCGTCGAAGACCTCGCTCCCGAGGTGCTCAAGGCCCTGGCGCGCTACCGCTGGCCGGGCAACGTGCGGGAGCTCCGGTGGGCCGTGGAGCGGGCGGTACTTCTGGCGGGTCCCGCCATGCCCTCCCTTGAGCACCTTCCGGCCGAGGTGCACAGCGCAGGCGCATCTCCCGCCCCCGGCGGCCTCGAAGGCGCCCGCGCCGGCGCCGAAGCGGAGGCCATCACCCGCGCCTTGGAGCGCAGCCGCGGCAACGTCTCCCTCGCCGCCAAGGCCCTCGACCTGAGCCGCTCGCGCCTCTACGAAAAGATGGAGGAACTGGGGCTGGACCCGGAGAAGTACCGAAGGAAGAAATCCTCGCCTCAGCCGGGCGCGAAGGGCGATTAGGCGGGACGCGAGACGCAAGGCGCGAGACGCAACAGGCTGCGATCGGGATCGCCAAGGCCGTGAAGGGAGTGAGAAGCGATCGGTGATCGGTGAGCCTCCCGTAGGGTTCGTGTTCTTCCCCATCTCCTCATCCCCTCATCTCCTCATCACGGCCCTTCCGAATTCCGAACTCCGATTTTCCCTTCCGCCTTTCCCCTGTCGCCATGCTATCCTTACTCCATGCGGAGCGAG
>JAKAKG010000110.1 GCA_021813555.1 Acidobacteriota bacterium | reverse complement strand
CGGGGTTCCTCGTGGCCAAAACGGTGTCTGGCGAAGAGGGCCTCAACGTGGCCCGAGCCCTCCATCCCGACCTCATCCTCCTGGATCTGAACATGCCCCGGATGGACGGGTGGGAGGTGCTCAAACTACTCAAGGCCGATGGCCTCACGCGGGACATTCCCGTGGCCATCTTCTCAGTGCGGACGGACCTGAAGGACAAGATCTTCGGCCTCCAGCGGGGGGCCGTGGACTACATTCCCAAGCCCTTCCAGTACGAGCACTTGGCCGAACGCGTCGAGCGCATCCTCGCGCACGCCAGGGGATGAGGGCAAGCGCAGCAGGCGAGATGCTCCCGTCCGGTTGCCCGGCCGCCCTCACGCGACGATCTTTCCCCGGTCGATGGCTGCTTTGATGAGGGAGAGGACCCGCTGGAGCTCCTCCTGGACCGTTGCCCCCGCGTCCTTGGGGTCGCGCGACCCGGCGACCGCGGTTCGGTATGACACCCGCTTGTGAAACACCACCCGGCCCGACACGTAGACCCTCGCGTCCAGCTCCATGACGGCCTCTAGGTCTTCGATCTGGATGTGGAAGTCCGTGCCGCCCGCGGGATGGTGGACGTTGACGCCGGTGATCATGCGCCCAAGGCCAGGCGATTGGCGAGATTGTCGGGCAGCCCCGCTTTCTTGATCCGGGCCGCGGCCCCATCCACGTCATAGGGAACCCTGTAAATCGTGAGGCGGCCCGTCTCCGGCGTGAACTCCGCGAAGGCCGCCTTGGGGTTTCGGTCGCGAGGCTGCCCCACGGAGCCCGGGTTGATGAGATAGCGGGAGCCGGGCAGGAGGGTGAACTCTGCCTCGTCTTTTTTGACAGGGATCATCTCGATGGTCCCGTCCCGCTGCTCAAAGATCATGGGGAAATGGGTGTGGCCGAAAAAACAGACCCGGAACGGGTGGCTCTGAAAGATCTGGTAAGCGTCGAAATCCGAGAAGAGATAGGCGTCCTCGTCGGGAATGGATCCGTGGGCGATCCACAGCCCAGGCGAGGCCTCCTGAGGCCCCTTGGGCAAGGCGCGGAGGAAGGCCGCGTTCTCGGGCCGAAGCCTGGCGAGGGTCCATTGGGCGGCCTGCCGCGCCGCCACGTTGAAATTCTTGCCGTCCTCCAGCCCCGAGCAAACCTTGTCGTGGTTGCCCCGCACCGCCACGAGGCCTTTGAGCTTTCGGATCCGCGTCACCACCTGGTTCGGGCTGGCACCGTAGCCCACCAGGTCGCCCATGCAAAGGATACCGTCGTACCGGCGGCGATGGACCGCGCGAAACACGGCCTCCAGGGCTTCCTGGTTGGCGTGGATGTCCGAGAGGATGAGAAAACGCGTCCTGCCCAACCGGGTCCCCCTGCTGGACAACTCACCTTATATCAGGCGCAGGATGGCGTCAACCGCTTCGTCCACCGAAAGCCCCTCCACCCAAACGCGATGATGAGCCAGGGCATACCAGTGCTTTCTCCTGATGAAAAGGGCGAAAAGGTCCGGATCCCTCGCAAGGGGGCGGCGAGGGTCCTGGCCCACGCGCCGCAGGACCTCCGCGAAGGTCAGGTCCAGGTGAATCGTGGGGCCCAGCCGCTTGAGGTAAGGGATGGTCTCCTCGTTGAAGCCCCCTCCTCCCACGGCGAGGACCCGCTCCCCCTCTTCAGGTGTGGAGAGGATGACTCGCCGCTCCAGGTCCCGGAAGTAGGGTTCGCCTTTCTCGGCAAAGATTTTGGCGATGGGCGCCCCCTCATGCTCCACGATGAGGGCGTCCGTGTCCTTGAGGGGCCACTTCAGGCGCATGGAGAGGATTCTTCCCACCGTGCTCTTGCCGCTTCCCATGAATCCAGCGAGGGTGACCGTACGGCCGCTCATGTGGTAACGCTAACACAGGTGACCTGGGCCAGGCTGCGCCCACGATGCTTGCCGGGCCATTCAGACGCGAAAAGAGGGAGCCGCAGCTCCCTCTCTTGCCGAATCGGGTGGTGGGCGATACTGGATTCGAACCAGTGACTCCTACCGTGTGAGGATAGTACTCTCCCGCTGAGTTAATCGCCCACGGGTTTTGTAGTTTATCCGGGGAGCTCCAGACCTGTCAAGGCCCGGCGCCTGCCGGTGCCCGCGGCGCTCCTGCGAAAGGGCTTGGCAACCATGCGCCCCTTGGGCCGGCTGTTCTGGAACGCCGTATCCAATCCGCATGAACGGTGATCACATCTGATTATGGCCATATAATCAAATGGTTAGAACATTTTGCCCTGGCCAGCCGGATAGTGAGGTTACGCCATTAGGTGCGCGCAGGTTCCGCTGTGGCGGGGCGCAATGGCCCGTCGGCTCTGTATTTCACTGGAAACTGCCCGCTGCGGCACAATCCTTGCTCTACAGCACCTACCTGTGCAGAAGGAGTGTGAGCATGAGGGGCAGAACCCGAATCGTGGTAGCGGCCGTATTCTTACTGGTGGCGTCGAGCCTGTGGGCCAAGACGGGCGTGGCCTTGGTCCACGGCAAGGGCGGGGCGGACCTGGCCAATGCGTCCACGGCCCTGGCCTACTGGACCAGTCCCATGATCGCGGCGGTGACGAAGAACTATGCCGTGCCTTCTCTGGTCTGCCACTACGACGGCACCCAGTACATGTGGGTGGCGGGTGACCAGGTGGCGTCCCAGATCGCGGCCTTCGTGACCGCGCAGGGCATCACGGACCTGGTGATCGATACGCACTCCTTCGGCGGTGTGGTGGTCCGCTGGATCTTTTCCAACCCCAACCGCAACAGCTCCTACCAGAAGGTGGTTTCGGTGACGCGTTGGGTCAATACCATCGCCGCTCCCCAGAAGGGATCGGAGGCCGCCGACCTGGCGGGAACCCTGTCGGGCTCATGGCTCACGGGGTGGCTCGTGAGCCTGGTGGGCGAGAACACGGACTCAACGAAGAACTGCCGGACCGACGATATGGCCTACTACAACCAGTACTGGCTCTACGGCACCACGGGGCGGCCGGCCCTGCCCAAGACCTTCTACAGCATCTCAGGCTGGGGCCTGTTCAACGACTGGGCGCACGCGGAGGACTACGGTCTGGCGGCCCTCTCCGCCGTGGCCGGCCTGCCGGGGGAGGACGACGGCATGGTGGCGGAGTACTCGGCGGAGGCGGTGGGCACCCTCTGGTTCCGCACGGAGGCCAACCACCACCACAATCGCCGGAACGACTTCAAACCCGTCGGCACTTACCTGTCCTATGACTTTTAAGCGGAGGAGACGGCCATGACTTGCCCGAAGACGATCATGTTGGGGGCCGCCCTGCTGGTAGTCCTTTCCGCGCAGGGAGCCGCCTGGGGGAAGAACCCCGTTTACCAAGAGTCGCAAGGCTTCGCTCCCGGCACGCCCTACGCCGCGCCTCAGGCTCCCGTGAACAGGTCCACCCTTGACGCCTTTCTTGTGCGGGCCGACGAGGGCGCCGCCGCGCTGGTTTTGAGAGGCCCCGCCGCCGCCGTCGCCGTCTGGCCCGTGGGCGTCGCCGTGCCCGAAGAGGGCCTGCGGCTCCTGGACCCCAAGGGACAGCCCTTCCGGCCCGATGGCCGCACGGAGGCCCGGTTCCAGACGGGATTTTCCAGCGAGCTGCCGGGGCTGGTGGATCTTCCTCCCACGGCATCTCTTTTGAAGGTCATGGCGGTCACTCCCGGGCGCTACACCCTCGATTGGAGCCAGGGCCGCAGCGGAGCCAAAGCCTACATGGTGGCGGTGCAGGACGGCTCTCCCTATGAGATGGACGTGCAGCTCTCCCGCATGGTGTATGCGCTAGGCGAGCGCCCCACTCTCACGGCCAAAATGTGGGACGCGGCAGCAGGTCGTGCCCTGGCCGGGATGGACGTAACGGCCTCCATCAAAATCCATGGATCGCCGGTGACCCGGGTTCTCTTGCACGACGACGGCCTGTCTCCGGACGACCTGGCGGGAGACGGCGTCTATTCGGCGTCCCTTCCGCCCGCCGTGGCGGGCCCGGCCCTCACCGACGTGAAGGTGGACGGCGGCGGCCTAGCGGACGGCCTTTCCTTGCACCGCGTGGGCCACGCCGCCTACGCCTGCGCTTCGGAAAGCGCCGCTATTCAGGAGGCCCGTCTCTGCCAGATGAGGAAGGCGAAGGGCCGCGTGGCAACCCTGTCGGTCCCCGTCGTAGTCCATGCGCGCACCGCTGGCCGGTACAGGCTCCAGGGCCTGCTCACGGGGCGGGACAACCAGGGCCAGGAGGTGGAGGTGGCCTATGCGTCCACGACGGCTCACCTTTCGAAGGGGGCCGCCCAGATGGTCCTCGCCTACGACGGCGCCGAAGTGGCGCGGGCGGGCGTCGAGCCTCCATACACGCTGAGGGACGTGGCTCTCCTGGATGAAGGAGCCATGACCGTGGCCGATGAGAGGCGCGTTCTGGGGACGGTGGACGGATTCAGGCTGGCCGACCTTCCTGCGGCCCTCCCGGCGGGCCCTGCGCCGGCCAAAAGGGCCGTGCCCGCCGAGTAAGACAGGTCTAGCATCCATTGAGTCCCATGGGCCGGGCGCAGTGGCGCCCGGCCCATGGTGGTTCAAGGGGCGGGCGCGCCCCCCTCCGCGCCGGCTGCCCAGCGGGCCATTTGCCCCAGGCGCCCCTCACCGGGCCCCCGGTCTTGCGGCCCCTTTCTCCTTTCCGTAGAATGAGTTGCCCGGCAGGCCCCGTCCGCCGGCCAACCCATTCGGAGGATTCCCCCATGGCCAATAGCATCGTTCCCGTTCCCAAGCCCCAAAACGAGCCGATCCTCTCTTACGGCCCCGGTTCGCCAGAGAAAAAGACCCTTAAGGCCGAGCTCAATCGCATGCTCTCCGAGGAGATCGAAATTCCCCTCCTCATCGGCGGCAAGGAAGTGCGCACGGGCAACACGGCCAAGGCCGTCTGTCCCCACGACCAC
>JAKAKG010000230.1 GCA_021813555.1 Acidobacteriota bacterium | reverse complement strand
TGCTCGGTGAAGGCCCGGCGGCCCTCCACGAGATCCTGCACGTACGCTGCGATCTGCTCGTCGGAGTAGTAGTTCTTGGGGTCGTAGCTCGAGATGTCCGCCCCTTCGCACTTCACCACGTAGTCGGTCCCCAGGCGCCCCTTCTGGTACTCGTTGGTTCCCCTCAGGTCGCCCCGCTGCAGGGCGGCCATGAGGTCCAGGGGCACGCGGGACACCTTGCGCACGAGGGTCTTCTTCTTGGTGGCCGGGTCCACGGTGATGATCTCTCCCATGCCGCCCGTGTTGTACTGGAAGAAGTGGACCTTGCCCGGATGCGTTCGCACGAGGCCCATGACGATGTCGTAGAAGGCGTTCACCTTGCGGCCCTGAGGCCCGACGATGAAATCGTCCATCCCCACGATGCGGACGCTGTCACCGGCCTTCTCGGGCACCGTGGCGAAGGAGTGGGTGGACTCGCCCCACAGGTAGGCCAGGACCCCCTGTTCGGGGGTGAGGCGCTGGGCGAAGGGCATGATGGTGCCGCGCCGGGTGATGAACGCGAAGACGAGGCCGTCCAGGTGGTCCAGGTCGGGCAGGTCGATGGAATCGGCGCAGATGGAGACCATCTTGCCGCCACGCTTCACCTTGAGCTGGCGCCGGTCGAGGACGCCCCGGCCGTTTTCCCCCAGGCGCTCGTCCAGGAAGTTGATCTTTCCCGCGCCGTCCACCATGACGTTCTCCAGGAGGGCCGACTTGTGCGCGAGGGAGTAATACATGGCTTCCTGGAGCTTCGGGTCCACGTCGGTCTTCACGTAGAAGCCCTGCTCCGTCCCGAGAGCCGACCCGTCGCGCTTGAGGATGACGATGTCGTCCTGGGAGACCCACGTGCCTTCTCCCAGATCGGGGTCGAGGCCGAGCTGATGGCAGGACCACGTGGACTTGCCCGTGGCCGTGAGGCCGAACATGAAAACCCCGTAGGTCTTGACCTTGCCCGAGGCGTGGTCCCGGGCCTTCACGACCTTGGTTCCCGCGTGGAGCCCCAGCATGCCCTGCATGTCCGCGCGGTACATGGCCTGGCGCAGGAATCCCTTCTTGCACTCGCCCGTGTAGTCCGTGCCCATGGCGATGTTGATGTCGTGCTGGGGGAGCACCAGGATCTGCATGCGGAGCTGATGCTCCTCGGGAACGTGGATCATGATGAATTCGGGACCCGGACCCCGGCCCTTGACGGGGCCCATGGTCATGGCCCACTCGTAGGCCAGCCGGTAGTTCTTGGGGTCGGAAACGGAGACGTAGAGGTTGCAGACGGGGTTGAACTCCCGGTTGTCCCCCATCTGCCTGCGGATGTGGACGAAGGGCTGCGTCCGCAGGAGCTGGAGGACCTTGTGGAGCTGGTCGGGGGCTCGCTCCACGATGGCGAGCTGGCCGGGCAGGGGCCGGGGGAGCTGGACGCTCTCGTCGCCGAGGTACACCGTTTTGGCCGCCTGCCGCGAGGAGATGGCCGAGGTCCATAGGTAAGACCCATTGGCCGTCTTCCGCGCGCTTTTCAGGGCCTTCCGGCGCAGGCCCCACAGGGTGGGATGCTGAATGTTGGGGCCGCCGAGGGCTCCCTTCAGGTTCTCCGCGAAGCGCCGGTAATGATCTGGATCGTAAGGACCTTTTGCCGACATGGCCACCTCTGAAGGGTTCCTCGGGGCGCTGGCTCCCCAAAGGTTTAGCATAGGCCCGGTGAGCCCCGCGGGGCAACGCGCCCCCTTGGAAGCACCCCGACATGGGTGAGTTGCCCAATGGCTTGGGCCCGCATCCGCCTCTAGGCCTTGAGGGAGAGCCGAATTTGGCTTAAGGTTAAGGTCTCGCCCTAAGGGGGGATTGACACATCGGAGGGACCCCATGGTGTTTCTGCCTTGGATCATAGTTGTCGCCGCCGTCGTGCTCCTGGTGCTCATCGTGGCTGCTTGGGCACGGAACTACAAGAAAGTGGGCCCGAACCAGGTGCTGGTCATTTCGGGCCGAACCTCCACCGTCACCGATGCGGGGGGCCAGAAGCGCAGGCTCGGCTACCGCCTCCAGGTGGGCGGAGGGACCTTCGTGTGGCCCCTCTTTGAGTCGGCCGAGGTGTTTCCCCTGGAGGTCTTTTCCATCGCCCTCAGGTGCCCCGACGTCCTCACCGCCCAAGGCGTCCTCATCTCCGCCGATTCCCAGGGCCAGGTCAAGGCGTGCAGCGAGGGTGCCGCCCTGCACCGCGCCGTGGAGAACTTCCTCTCCAAAGGCTCGTCGGGCATCACCTACGTGGCCCAGGAAGTCCTGGAAGGGCACATGCGCGCCATTCTGGGCACCATGGCCGTGGAGGAGATCTACTCCCAGCGGGAGGAGTTCTCCCACAAGGTTCGCGAGGCGGCGGCCCAAGATTTCGACCTCCTGGGCCTGGAGCTCATCTCCTTCTCCCTCAAGGACATCTCCGACGCGGGCGGCTACATCCAGGCCATGGGCGCCCGGCGCTTGGCCGAGGTGAAGCGCGACGCGGCCATCGCGCAGGCGGAAACGGAGCGGGACGCGGCCATCAATACCGCCGTGGCCCGCAAGGAGGGCGACGTGGCCCGCCTGCAAGCCGAGGCCGAGCTGGCTGAGGCCACGAGAGACTTCGAGGTGAGCAGGGCGCAGTACCAGGCCGCCGTGAACGTCCAGCGGGCCCACGCCGACGCCGCCTACGACATCGAGAAATCCAAGCTGTCCTTGGAGCTTCGCGAGCAGGAGTACAAAGTCCGCCTCGCCGAGAAGGACATGGCCGCCCAGGTGGAGGAGAAGGAAGTCCTGCGCCGCGAAAAGGAGCTCGAAGCCACGGTCAAACGCCCCGCCGAGGCCATGCTCTACCAGGCCCGCATGGAAGCGGAGGCGGAGGCCTACAAGAAGGAACTAGAGGCCAAGGGACGGGCCGCCGGGGTCAGACTCGAAGGCGCCGCCAAGGCCGAAGCCACCAAGGCTCAGGGTGCTGCCGAGGCCGAGGCCATGCACGGGAAGGCCGAGGCCTGGAAGGACTACACCGACGCGGCCCTGGCAGACATGGTCATCAAGTCCCTGCCCGAGCTGGCGCGGGCCGTGAGCGAGCCGCTCTCCAAGGTGGAGAAGATCATCATGGTGGGGGACAACAACGGCGCCCCTAAGATCACGGGGCAGGTAGCCGGGGTCCTCGCCCAGCTTCCCCCCATCGTCGAGAGCCTCACCGGCCTCAAGCTCCAGGACCTCGTCCACAAGTCCAAGCCGGCCGAAGATAACAGACAATGAACCGCGAAGGCGCAAAGACCGCCAAGTCTTTGACCTTATCAAAGAACCCCTTAGCGCGCTTCGCGTCTTTGCGGTTAAGGGTTTTGGGTGTATCTCATGCTGTCTGACCGTGTGAACAAGATCGCGCTGTCGCCGACGCTGAGAATCTCGGCGCGGGCGGGGCAGATGCGGGCCCAGGGTATCGACGTGGTGGATTTCTCCGCGGGGGAACCGGACTTCCCCACGCCCGAGCCCGTCAAGCGGGCCGCCAAGGCGGCCATCGACGCCAACTTCACCAAATACGTGGCCAACGACGGCATCCCCGAGCTCAAGAAGGCCATCGCCGAGAAGCTGCTCCAGGACAACGGCCTCGCCTACGACACGAACGAGATCATCGTTTCCACGGGAGCCAAGCACTCCCTTCTGAACATCGCCCTGAGCCTCTTCGGGGCCGGCGACGACGTCCTCGTCCCGGCCCCGTGCTGGGTCTCCTACCCCGACCAAGTGCGCATGGCGGGGGGCAACCCCGTCCTCGTACCCACCTACGAGGAGAAAGGATTCCGCCTTCAGGCGAAGGATCTGGCCTCGGCCATCACCCCCAACACGAAGGCCATCCTCCTGAACTACCCCTGCAACCCCACGGGGGCGCTCTACTCCAGGGAGGAGCTCCAGGCCATCGCGGACGTGTGCGTCCGGGAGCAGCTCTGGGTCATCGCCGACGAGATCTACGAGAAGCTCGTCTACGACGGGGCTCGGTTTACGTCCATCGCCTCCCTCGGCGAGAAGATCAAGAAACTCACCGTCGTGGTGAACGGATTCAGCAAGGCCTACTCCATGACGGGGTGGCGCCTGGGCTACGCCGCGGGGCCCAGGGAGATCATCGCGGCCTGCTCCAAGATCCAGTCCCACTCCACGAGCAACGCCACGTCCTTCGTGCAGAAGGCCGCCGTGGAGGCCCTGCGCTCCTGCGCCATGGACGTGGAGCGCATGAGGGCCGAATTCGAGCGCCGCCGGAACTTCGTCGTGTACAAGCTGAATGCCATGCCCGGCGTGTCGTGCGTCACCCCGCAGGGGGCCTTCTACGCCCTTCCCAACGTGGGGCCCCACCTGGGCAAGGAGTACCAGGGTGCGCCCATCCGCAACAGCTACGGCCTCGCCTACTACCTCCTGAAGGAGGCCCACGTGGCCACGGTGCCGGGGGACGCCTTCGAGGCGGAGGGCCACATCCGCCTCTCCTTCGCCACGTCCATGGACCGGCTGGAGGAGGGCATGCGCCGCATGGAGCGGGCCCTGCAGAAGCTCGAAGAGCCCCGCGGCGTTCGCCCCCGCGCCCTCAACAACGTGGTCACCAAGGTGCGGGGTTACGTGCAGACGCGGTCGGCGCCGGGATTGGAGGGACGAAACGAGTTCCTCCGGCTGGCCGAGAAAAGCATCGCGCCCAATGCGTACTTCGAGTGGAACGCCTCCATCGCCGGGGCCGTGGTCCAACTGCGCACCAATTCGCCCCACCTCGCGGACTTCTACCAGGAGAATTTTTATCCGGCGCCCCTCGAAGGCGACCTGGAACCCCACGCCGTCCTCTACGCCGTGAAGGACGTGGCGGGACGGGAACCCTCGGCTTTCATCCACGGGGAGACGGCCACGGCCTTCGCCTTCAACACGGCCTACTACGGGCAGATCCGCTCCCTCGCGCTCTCCCTCGCCGCGGCCCAAGCGTCGAGGGCATCGGGAGCCCTCATGGCCCACTGCGCGGCTCTGGACGTGGCGGGAAAAGGCATTCTCGTGTGGGGCGGGCCGGGGTCAGGACGGACCGCCGTGCTGGCCTCGATCCTCGCTCAGGAGGGGGCGCGCCTCGTGGCCTCCGACGCCGTGCTGCTTCGTTTGGGCGGGGGAAGCCCCCTGGCCGACCTGATGGAGCGCAAGCTCTACCTCAAGGCCAAGTGGGGCAAGCATTTTCCCGAAGTGGAAGCGCTTCTGGACCGCTGCAAGCTTGAAAACATCGTCACCGCGAGGGATCAATGCCGGCTGGAGTGGTGCCCCGTGGGTGAGCACTGTCCGCTGGACGCGGGAGCCGCCGCCTGCCTGCCCGCCTCGAGCGAGGGCCGCATCATGCTGGACCCCTACTGGCTGGGCGGCGCCAAGGGCCACGCGCGGCGCACCACGCCGCGCCTGTGCGTCATGCTGGCCAAGGATCCGGTCCTGCCCCCGGCGAAAGACGTGCCCGCCAAGGAGGCGGCGCGGCACCTGGCGAGCGGGCACCTGCCCGGGCTCCCCGGGACCTCGCCCGTTCCCTTCCTCAACCCTCACCAGCAGGAGCTCTCCGGAGCCGCCGCCGAGGCCGTACGGGCCCAGTTTGAAGGCTTCTTCTCGAAGGCCAGGTGCGTCCTCATCAACGGCGCCATGGGGCCGCCCGAAGCGCAGGCCCGGCGCATCCTGGAGCTCTTGCCCTAGCACGCGCGCCGCGGGCCCGAAATTTCTCCGCACACGCGCGGTCTTTCCGGGGGGGAAGACACCATGTCCCTGCTGAAAACCTTCATCGATCATTTCACTCGGCGCGACCGGGCCGCCCTGGGCGGGGGCCCAGAGGCCATAAAGAAGCAGGTGGCCCAAGGCAAGCTCCTGGCCCGAGACCGCATTAAGGCGATTCTGGACCCGGGTTCCTTCCACGAGTACGACCTCTTCGTGGAGCACAAGTGCTCCGACTTCGGTATGGAGAAGAAGCAGCTTCCCGGAGACGGGGTCATCACCGGCACGGGGACGATTCTCGGCCATCCCGTGGCCATCTTCGCGCAGGATTTCACCGTGGCCGGCGGCTCCCTGGGCCTGGCCCACGCGCGCAAGATCACGAAGATCATGGACCACGCCATGAAGCTCGGGATCCCCCTCATCGGCATCAACGATTCGGGAGGCGCGCGCATCCAAGAGGGGGTCAACTCCCTGGCGGGCTACGGGGAGATTTTCTTCCGCAACACCATGGCCTCGGGGGTCATCCCCCAGATATCCATCGTCCTCGGACCGTGTGCCGGAGGGGCGGTATACTCCCCTGCCCTCACGGACTTTGTGTTCGTGGTGGACAAGATCTCCAAGATGTTCATCACGGGGCCCGAGGTCATCAAGACAGTCCTGGGCGAAGAGATCTCCATGGAGGACCTGGGCGGGGCCAGGGTCCAGTCGGAAATCTCCGGCAACGCCCACTTCTACGCCAAGAGCGAGGCCGAGTGCTTCGAGCAGGTGAAGCGGCTCGTGACCTTCATCCCGTGGAACAACCGGAAGAAAGCCGACTCGTTCCCTCCAAGGTTCCCCAAGGCGGGGTTCGACATCGGAGCCATCATCCCCGCCAAAGCCAGCCAGCCCTATGACGTGCGCGACGTGATCCGCGCCATCTGCGACGATTCGGATTTCATGGAGATCCAGGCCCTGTGGGCCGCCAACATGACCATCGGCTTCGCCCGCCTCGAGGGCCACACGGTAGGCATCGTGGCCAATCAGCCCCTGGTTCTGGCGGGGGTTCTTGATGTGGACTCCAGCGACAAGGCGGCCCGGTTCATCCGGTTCTGCGACGCCTTCAACATCCCCCTCGTGACCTTCGTGGACCTTCCGGGCTATCTGCCGGGAGTTGATCAGGAGCACGCGGGGGTGATCCGCCACGGGGCCAAGATCCTCTACGCCTACAGCGAGGCCACCGTGCCCAAGATCACCGTGATCCTGCGCAAGGCCTACGGGGGCGGGTACATCGCCATGTGCTCCCGGCACCTCGGCGCCGATTTCGTGTTCGCCTGGCCCACGGCGGAGATCGCCGTCATGGGACCGGAAGGTGCCGCCAACATCATCTTCAAGGGCGAGATCGCCGCGGCGAAGGATCCGGAGGCGCTTAGAAAGCAGAAGGTCCAGGAGTACGCGGAAAAGTTCGCTTCTCCCTATGTGGCCGCCGCCAACGGCCACGTGGACGCGGTCATCGCCCCCCAGGAAACCCGCGACTTCCTGGTGCATGCCATAGAAGTTTCGGTTGAAAAGAACGAACATCGGCCCGCCAAGAAGCACGGTGTACCGCCGTTCTGATCTGTCAAAGCGGAGAGTCGGGCATCCGGGGAGAAGGCATGAGTGACTACAAGACTTTGGTCGTCGACGGCACGGCGTATGAGACGACGCTCACCCGGAACTACTTGCGCCGCAAACCGTACCGTCCGAGGGACCCCAAGCGCCTGGCCGCCTTCATTCCGGGCGTGATCCGCGCCGTGAAGGCCGAGGCGGGATGCCGCGTGGTTCGCGGGCAAAGCCTCCTCGTCCTGGAGGCGATGAAAATGGAGAACGACCTCGTGGCTCCGGCCGACGCCGTGGTCAAGGCCATCTACGTCTCCCCCGGCGACACCGTCACCAAGGGCCAGCTTCTCGTGGAGTTCGAGTAGGCTCCCTGCCGGCTGGGGACGAGACGCGTCGGAGCCGGGGCCCTCAGCGGTGGTGGTTGTCTAGGAGGGATTGGGTCCCGCCGAACAGGATGTCCCGTGTGAACTCCTGGGACAGGAATTCGTGGGGGAAGCCCAGCTCGATGGCGCTGGCCTCGTCCAGTTTTTCCATCTGGTCCGGGGAAAGCACATAGTCCAGCGCGCCCACGTTGTCCTTGAGCTGCGCCAGGGTTCGGGCCCCCAGGATGGGAATGATGACCCCCGGCCTCTGGCGCAGCCAGCCGATGGCGGCCTGGGAAGGCGTGCACCCAACCTCTTTGGCCACCTCCGCCACGGTCTGCGCGAGCTTCAGGGTTTGGGGGCTCACCTGGCCCGTCTGGGCCGCGCGCGCGCCCTTGGGGGCCTTGCCCGAATTGAACTTCCCCGAGAGAACCCCGGAGCCGAGGATGCCCCATGGGGTCACGGCAAGATCCAGGGCACGGGCCATGGGCAGAAGGTCCCGTTCGGCGGCGCGGTCCGCCAGGCTGTAGCGAATCTGCAGGCCCACGAAGGGCGTCCATCCCCGCAGGCTGGCGAGGGTGTTGGCGCGGGAGACGATCCACGCGGGCGTGTCGGAGATCCCCACGTAGAGGACCTTGCCGGCCCGCACGAGATCGTCCAGGGCGCGCATGACCTCCTCCACGGGCGTGGTGAAGTCCCAGGCGTGAAGCCAGTAGAGGTCCACGTACTCGGTCTTGAGCCGCTTCAGGCTGGCCTCCAGCGCCTGGACCATGTTCTTGCGGTGGTTGCCGCAGAAGTTGGGATCATCCCGGCGCGTCCACAGGCTGAACTTGGTGGCCAGCACGAAGTGCTCCCGGTCCCGGGCCACGAACTCTCCCACGTATCGCTCGCTGGTGCCTTCCGTGTACCGGTTGGCCGTATCGATGAAATTCCCTCCCGCTTTGGCGAAGGCGTCGAAGATCTTCTTGCTCTCGGCCTTGCTCGCGCCCCAGCCCCATTCCTCGCCGAAGGTCATGGTCCCCAGGGCCAGTTCGGAGACCCTCAGGCCGCTACGGCCCAGCAGTTTGTACCGCATGGCTCGTCCTCCTTCAACGTCTGCACCGTCACAACAAACCCCGGCGCGGCGCCCCCAATTCCCATGCCCTCGGGCGGGATACGGGGGCAACCCGAAAGGACGCGGGCGGCGCCGGAGGACTCCTCCGTGGCGCGGGCAACGCGACCCACGGGAGCTTTCCACCAGCCTGCTAGGGGGTCCGAAGGCGCTCCGCGAGGGCCTGGAAGCCTGGATCCTTGCGGGCGTTCGCCAGGTCCGGATCCTCCGCCAGCGCGCTGACGTCCTTGAAGCCCGCCTCAAGGGCCCGCCCGAGCATGGCGAGGGCCTCCTTGCGCTGATTGAGCCGCGAGTAAGCGCAGGCGGCGTTGTAGGCGGACAATGCGCGGGCCGGGTCCGCCCGCAGGGCGAGGGTGAAGAGGGAGGCGGAGGCCTTGTAGTTGCCCCTCTGGTGAGCCTGGAGCCCGGCCGCGTCCAGGTCCGTGGCCGCGGCGGTGAGCGCCCACCGGGCGCGCTTGGCCGCCCATCCTTCTCCCTGCGCCATGCGCTCCACGGGGGAAAGCTCGCGCTCATAGTCGGAGAGCGCCTCGCACCGCCGCAGCCTCGCCAAGTCTGCTTCCATCTGGCCGTCTACCTCCACGCGGCTCCGAACCTCCGGATCGGCGATCATGGCTGCGGCAGCCTCCCCGGCCCGCTTCGCACCTGGCGTACCGGGAAAGATGCGCGCGGTCTGCCGGTAGAGCCATAGGGCGGGCAGCAGCTCGCCCTCGCCGCGAAGGGCGGCGGCGGCGTCCGACCTCGCGTTCGCCCATCGCTCCAAGAGCGTCTGATCAACGGGAATCTGCCCCTGGCGCATGGCGCAGACCTGAAAGAACTCCACGCCCTCTTGCAGGCGGTCCGGGGACGGCCATCGGTGGGAGCCGGGGAAGATCTCCATCCAGCGGGCCGTGGAGCCCTTGGCGAGGTCGCGCTCCGCCTGGTAGAACTCGAAGAGGTTGAAGTCTTCCGTGCCCGCAAGCGCCGCAACGGCGAAGGGGAGGGAGCGGGGAAGGCTCCGATCGCCCGGAAGGACCGCCCCGCAGCACAGGACTCCCGCGAAGGCTTTCCGGTGGCTGAGCGCCATCCCCATGGCGGCTCTGGCGCCCCCCGAAAACCCTGCCGCGTACACGCGGCCCGGGTTGACCGCAAATCGGCCGAAGGCCTCCTTCCACAAGGCCTCCTGAGCGGCGATGACGGGCTCCATGGGACCGTTCCTGGCGTCCCATGATCCCAGGAGAATGTACCCGTAGGCCTCCGCCGATGCTTCGAGGAGGCGAACGGGGCGTTCTCCCGCTCCCGCCGGGTCAAAGCAGAAGATGACGGGCCATACCTTGTCTGGTGTGTATCCGGCGGGCAGGTAGAGTGCGTACGTGAATCCGGGAGCAGACCGGCAGGCCACGCGCGGCATGACCTGTCCCCTGGGGAGATCTTGAGCCCAGGCGGTGCACGCGGCCGCGGCGAGAAGGAGGGCGGCGGCCCGTGAGGACAATCCCGCGCGCACCCTCCGCGGCTTCACTCCGGCCGCCTTGAGCCCTTTCCCGCCGGTCCTACCGCCGCCCCACGGTGTCCCACTTGCCATCGGCGCGCCCGTCCTTGAGGACAACATAGCTCCCGAAGCATGCCGCGGCCAGACAGGAGTGGTTGGGGATGATCCGGACTTTGGATCCCAAGGGCATCCGGGCAAAGAGCGAGGGGTCCGAGACCGCCACCCGCCCGTGCTCCTGGGACAGGCTCGTGAGGCGTGTGCCCGGGATGGGACGGCCGGGCTCGTCGCACAGAACGCCCAATCCGCATCGCGCATCCACGTGCGTTGCCCCGGGATCCTTGGAGAGGGCCAGCGCTCCGGCGTCCAGGAGCAGCGCACCGCGCTCGGGGTAGTGCCCGATCACGGTGGCCAGGACCGTGAAGGCGAGGGCGTCCTCCAGGGCGCAGCTTCCGACGGCCGCCTGGAAGGCGTCGAAGAAGGCATAGTTGCCGGGACGGATCTCCGTGACCCCGGACCAATCCCGGGCCGCGCAGCACGCCGGCGTGGAGCCCGCGCTCACCTCCGGGACGCGCACTCCCGCCGAGCGCAGCTTCTCCGCGAAGGCCGCCATGACGGCCCGCTCGTGTTCGGCCACCGCTAGAGCTTCCTCCGCGCCGGCACAGCGGTAGGCCTGTCCCGAGTGGGTGAGGATGCCTCGAAACTCCAGATGGAGCGATGCGGCAAGGGCCCGGGCCAGGCCCACGCTCTCCTCCCGCTCCGGATCCACCCCTGCCCGGTGGTAGCCGCAGTCCACCTTCAAGAACACGGGGAAGCGCAGACCCCGGGCCGACCCGGCGGCCTCCAGCTCCCGCAAGGCTCCCTCTGAATCCAGCAGGAGGTTCAGGCGGGTGCCCCTCGCCAGCAGGTCCGCCGCCTCGGGGATGGCGTGGAAGGGCACGGGTACCGCGTACGTCAGGTCGTTGAACCCCGCCGCGGCGAAAGCGCGCGCCTCGGCCATGGTGGAGACCGTGAGGGCGCCCGAGTGGCCGCGTGTCTGGATGCGGGCGATCTCGACGCACTTGTGCGTCTTCACGTGCGGCCGCAGCGTAACGCCCAGGCGCCGGGCGCGCTCATTCATGCGCACGCAGTTGCGTTCGAGCGTATCCAGGTCCACCAGGGCGGCGGGCGTCCCCAGCTCCTTCAGGGTCATGGGCCCCACCCCATCCCTACGTTCACGCCGCCCCTCCCTGTGAAGCACCAAGGGCCCGCAGAGACAGGATCGTGATGTCGTCGGAGGCCTGAGCCGCGCCGAGGTGGTCTGCCACCGCCGCTGCCAAAGCCCGCGAGGCATCCTCCCCTGGGGACAGGTTTTGCACGAGGCGCTCAACCCGGTCGAGGCCGAACTCTTCCGCGGCGCTCCCCTCCCCCGCCTCGCTCACCCCGTCCGTGTAAAGGACGAGGGCGTCGCCGGCGCGAAGGACACACTCCTGCGACGAGTAGCGCATGTCCGGCAGGAGTCCCATGGGAGGACCCGTGGCCTCAAGGCGTTGCACGTTACCTTTTCTCTGGACCATAGGGGGCGGGTGGCCGGCATTCACCCAGCGCATCTGCCGGCTCGCGGGGTCCCACTCCACGAGGACCAAGGTCGCATACTTCCGGCCCTGGGCCAGGTGGTGGAGGAGGTCGTTCCCCTCCGACACCACCAGCTCCAGCCCGCGCGCGTCGTTTCTGCGGCTCCACAGGTAGGCCTGCACGTTGGAGGCGATGATGGCCGAAGCCACGCCCTTGCCCGAGACGTCGGCGACGACGAGCCACCACGTGCCACGGTCCGTGGGAATGCAGTCGTAGTAGTCTCCCCCCACCTCCAGGCAGGGCTGGAAGATCGCGGAGATGTCCAAGCCGGGGACGCCCGACAGGTCCCCGGGCTGCAGGGTCCGCTGGATGTCCGCGGCAAGCTTCATCTCCTTCTGGAGGCGTTCCCTGGCCACGATCTCCAGGTGGAGGCGCGCGGTGGCGAGGGCGAGGGCGAAGGGGGCCCCCAAGTCCGCCAGGAAGGTCACGTCGTCGCGGGAAAAGGTCCCGCGGCGCTTGTTGAGAAGCTGGAGAACGGCCACGAGCGATCCCTCCCGGTCTCTCACGGGCACCGTCAAGAGCGACCGGGTTCTAAACCCCGTGGTCCGGTCCACGCCGGAATCAAAGCGCCTGTCGCTATAGGGATCGTGCACGAAAAGGGCGCGCCCGCGGGAGGCGACGGTTCCTACGATGCCCTCGCCCACTCGCACCGTGAGCCGTTCCCCATCCAGCCCCTGGGCCACGAGAGACACCAGCGTCTTTCCGTCCGGTTCGAGCAGAAACAGGCTGCCCCGCTCGGCGCCGATGAGGCGGACGGCGATGGCCACGATGTGTTCGGCGATGCGCGCCAGGTCCAGGTCGGAGTTGACCAGGAGACTCGCGTCCACCACGGCCCGCAGGCGGCGAACGCGGCGGCGCAGGGCCGCCGTGGCGGCCTCGGGGGCCCCAAGGTTGGAGGGTCGCAGAAAGCGGGAACCGGCATCTCTTTCAACCATGAAAAATGACCTTAAGCGCTGGACCGGCGCGTGTCAAGCCCGGGCGAAGGCACACCGCGGACGTTCCGCCTCCTTTCAACGCCATCCTACGGACACCCAAAGTTGTCTGGAGTTCGAAGACAAGAAAATTCCATCACGGAATTTGGTGAGGATCGGGGATGGCGGGGAACCGAGATGCGGCCGAGCCGTTGGCTCCGTCCTTACGCCAGGGCCGCCAGGGCGGCCCGGGCGGCAGCCTGTTCCGCGGCCTTGCGCGTGGGGCCTTCGCCCTGTCCCACAGGCTTGCCGTCGAGGCACACGGAGCTCTCGAACCGCTCGCCCGAAGGAGCCGTCTTGTATTCGGGGAGGGTTTGGCCTCTTCTCTGCCGAAGTTCCTGCAGGGCCGTCTTGGCGTCCGCCGCGAGCACCTCCAGACCCCGCCTGCGGATGGGCTCCCGCCACAGGGCTTTCACAAGGCGCGTGCAGGCCCGCTGGCCCCCGTCCAGGTAAAGGGCTCCGAAGAGAGCCTCCAGCGCGCTGGCCACGATGCGGTCCTTACGGGCGCCCCCGTCGCGGGACTCGCCCGCCCCCAGCCGGATGCAGCCGTCCACACCCAAGGAGCGGGCCGTTTCCGCCTGAACCCCCTCGCTGGCCCAGTAGGCCCGAAGGCGGCTCAGGACTCCCTCGTCTTCCCTAGGAAAAAGGTCGTAGAGAAGTTCGGCGATGTGAAAATGGAGGACCGCGTCACCCAGAAACTCAAGCCGCTCGTAGGACATGAGGCGGCCTTGGCCATCTTCGGCGGCGGCTGAAGGGTGGGTCAGCGCCTGGCGAAGGAGGGACGCATCCCTGAAGAAGTGGCTCAGGTTGGATTGGAGGGCGTCGAGGGCCTGTTCGTTATGCGAGCTGCGGCCCGTCATGGCGTGTCGCCCATGCCCGGCGGCGTCAAGCGGATTCTGCCTTGATGTGGACGGGGATAGAGCCCCTTCCCACCCCATTCACTCCTCACACTGCACTCCTTCTTTTCTTTTCACGTTTCACTTTTCACGTTTTACTGCCCCTACGTAACGATCTCCCGCGCCGCCTCCTCCACCGTGGCCGCCGATACCTTCCGCTCCTCCTTGCCGAAGCCCACGAGGAGGGCATTCGTGCACAGGTTGTTGATGACTCTAGGAACGCCGCGGGAAAGGCGGTGGATCGCGTCGATGGCCGCGGGGGCGAAGACGGGCCCGTTTCCGGCTCCCGCCACCTGGAGGCGGAAGGCCACGTAGTCGGCCGTCTCTTCGGGTCCCAGCGCAGAGAGATGGTACCACATCCCCACGCGCTGGCGCAGGGCGGCGTAAGCGGGGTGCGCCATGCGTTTTCTCAGCTCCGGCTGCCCGATGAGCACGATGGCGATGAGGTTCGTGTCGTCCAGTTGGAAGTTGGACAGGAGCCTGATCTCGTCGAAGGTGGGCTTGCCTGGAATGAGCTGGGCCTCATCCACGATGAGCACCACGCCGCGGCCCTCTTCGTGAAGCTGGAGGAGGCGGTCGGAGAGGGCGTCCACCATGTCGGCCCTGTAGTGGCCGGGCGTGAGGTCCAAACGCAGCGCCAGTTCCCGCAAGAGCTGGTTGGGCGTGAGGCGGGGGTTCACGATGAGGATGATCTGATCCCGTTCGTTCCTGTCCATGAGGGCGCGCGAGAGGGTCGTCTTGCCCGACCCGATCTCTCCCGTGAGCACGGCGATTTCCCGCTCCTCGACGGCGTATTGAAGGCGGGCCAGGGCCTCCTCGTACTGGGGAGCCATGAAGAGGAAGCGGGGATCGGGCGTCTTGCCGAAGGGGCGCGCGTTCAGTCCGTAGAAGGCCTTGTACATGGAAAACCCTATGGGGAGCGGGGAGCAGGGAGCAGGGAACCGAAGAAACACACACACCCCGCTCCCCGCTCCCCGCTCCCTGCTCCCGCCCTCACGCCTTGACTCCCTCAATGGAGCCAAACAGGCTGACGGTGTCAATCACCAAAATGACTTGGTTCTCGCCCACTTCCGTGGCCCCGGCCACGCCGGGGACCTTGCCGAACTTCTGGCCGATGGGATGGACCACCGTCTCCTGCTCGCCAAGAAGGTCGTCCACGACGATCCCCGCGGCCTTCTCCCCCCGGCGCGCCACCACCACGAAGAGGCGGTCGTGGCCCCTGGGGGACGTGCGCTGGAGCGCGAAACGATCTTCCAGCCGCAGGAGGGGCAGGGTCACCCCGCGGAGGTTGAACACCTCGCGCTGGTCCACCCGCTGGACCTCGGGCTCGCTGGCCCTGAAGGTTTCCACCACGGAGGAGATGGGTATGGCGAACTGGTGGCCGCAACAGCCCACGATGAGGGACTGGATGATGGCCAGGGTGATGGGGAGGGTCACCTGGAACGTCGTGCCCCGGTCGGGCTCGGACCACACGGAGATGGATCCTTTGAGGTCCTCCATGGCCACTTTCACGGCGTCCAGGCCCACGCCGCGGCCCGACACCTCGGTGACCTTCTCGGCGGAGGAGAGGCCGGGGAGGAAGATGAGGTCCATGCACTCCTCGGGGCTCAGGCTTTGGCGGGCGTCCACCAGCCCCCGCCGGATGGCCGCCTGCCGGATCTTGTCGAGCTGGAGGCCACGGCCGTCGTCGGTCACCTCGATGATGATGGAGTTGCCCTTCTGGTAGGCGCCGATGGCCAGGGTGCCTTCCTCGGCTTTACCGAGGGCCCGGCGATCCTCGGGCAGTTCGAGGCCGTGGTCGATGGAGTTGCGGATGAGGTGAATCAGGGGGGTGACGAGCTGGTCCATCATGACCTTGTCCAGCTCCGTCTCGCCCCCGTAAAGCTCCACGGTCACTGACTTCCCCGCCTGCCGCGCCAAGCGCCGCGCCGTGCGGTTGAGCTTGTTGAAAATCTGCCCGATGGGGACCAGGCGGATGTCGATGATGGCCCGCTGGAGGTCCGTGAGCTTCCGGTCCATGGTGCGGACGTGCTTGGAAAGGTCCACCGCCAGTTCCTTCTGCCCTTCCGTCCCCTCCAGCCGTCCCGCGAGCCGTTCCAGGCCGGCCTTCACAAGGCTCAGTTCGCCCACGATGCCCATCACCGTGTCCAGCTTCTCGATGTCCACTTTGACGGTGTTGGAGAGGCCCCTGGCGTCCTCCGCCTCCAGCTCCGCCGCCTCCGCGCCTGGCGCCTCGGCCTCGGGCTCCTCCCGGGGCTCCAGGGAAGGCGCTGAGGACGCCGGAGACGGGCGCGGCGGCATGAGGTCCGACACCATCCCGTGGACGTCGGCCACGTTGGCCGAAACCTCGTCCATCTCCATTCGCGTGCCGAAGAGAAGGCGGAAATGGATGCCCCCCGTAAGGGCCGGGTCCACCACGGGCAAGGTGGAGATCACCTCTCCCAAATCGGCCAGGCGCTCGGTCAGGGCCCTGAGGCGCTGGTCGAAGTCGGAGAAATCGAAGCCCACCTGAATCGCGAAGATGTGGTTCTCCTCCTCGATGTTGTCTTCCAGACGGTGTTCCTCATACTCCGTCAGGGACTTGCGCGTGGCGTCATCCAGCATGAGTCCGGCGGCAGGCGCCGGCGCTGGCGCCGCGGGGGCCGCCTCGCCCGAGATGCGGCGCAGGAGGGGCTGGATGTCCGACCGTTCCTCCCCCTGGCTCGCCTCGGAGACGAGGGCTCTGAGGAGAACGCGGCTGTCGCTCAGCAGGGAGAAGCGCTCCGCATCCAGGCTGGCCTTCCCCAGGCGCACGCGGTCCAGGAGGCTCTCCAGGTCGTGGCTGAGGCTCGCGATGCGATCCAGGTTGAACATGGAGGCGAGGCCCTTGAGGGAATGCATTTCCCGGAAGATCTTATTGAGCCGGTCCGGCCGCACCTTGCCCGTCCCCTCGAACTGCTCGTGGGCCTTCTCCAGGTCCTCCGCGAGGCCCTCGAGGATCTCCTCCGCCTCCATGACGAAGTCCTTGAGCTGCTTGGCGCGGTCTTTGTCAACCATGGGAGAAACCCTCCGTGGACGCACCCGCCCGGCGAGCGGCGAGAAGGGGAGCGGAGGCGTCTTCGGCGAGCCGGGCGGCCAGGAATGTCCCCATCACCCGATCACCCGGCACCCGATCACCCGGCACCCGATCACGGCAAGTGCTGCTGGACGAGCTGGACCAGGTCGCCGTCTGAGAAAGGCTTGACGAGATAGCCGTCGGCACCGATGGCCAAGCCGCGCTTCCGGTCCTCCTCCCCCGCCTCGGTGGTGATGATGAGAATGGGGACCGTCTTGTAGGCGGGATGCTGGCGGAGGAAGCTGATGAGCTCGAGCCCGTTGATGTCGGGCATGTTGATGTCCGTGATGATGAGCTGAAAGTCGTTGTCGGGGATGAGCTTGAGGGCGGCGAAGCCGTTCTCCGCCTCGAACACGTCCACGTCCAGGTGCTGGTCCAGGGCCGTTGCCACGAGGTTGCGCATGGCGTTGTTATCCTCGACCAGGAGGATTTTCGTCTTCATCGGCCACCCTGGCTGATTATGAGGGGGTTAGCCGATGAGTGTCAACGGGGCATGGGCGAGACGGCACACGCGAGGCGCGAAAAGAAAGACCTGCGCAAAGAAGCAGTTACGGCGCGAACTCCGCCGTCACCGCCCGGGGGATGAGCCCCGCGGCGAAGGCTTCGTCCAGCAGGCGCTGGACCGCCTCCCTCCCCCTGGGACCGTAGGACCGGGTCCAATCGTTCACGTACATGCCCACGAAGGTGTCCGCCTCCAGCCTGGACAGCCCCCGCCCGAACTGGAGGGCGTAGTCCAGGGCCGCCTCCCGGTGGGCGAGGCCGTATTCGATGGAGGCCTTCAGAAGGCGGCTCGTCTTGGCCACCAGGTCCGGCCCCAGGTCCTTGCGGATGGCGTTGCCCCCCAGAGGCAGCGGAAGGCCCGTGCGCTCCTTCCACCAGACCCCCGTGTCCACCACCAAATGCAGGCCCTCCCGCGCGTACGTGAGCTGGCCCTCGTGGATGATGAGCCCCGCCGGGACCTCCCCCGCCTTCACGGCGGGCAGAATGCGGTCGAAGTCCATGAACACGGGGATGAAGTCCCTCTCGACGAGCTGGAGCGCCAGGTAGGCGGTGGTCATCTTGCCGGGGACGGCGACCCTCATCCCCTTCAGCGCACCGACGGGCAGGGGCTCCCGGGCGATGACCATGGGGCCGTACCCGTCCCCGAAGGAGGCGCCGTGGGGCAGGAGGAGGTACTGGTCCGCCAGGTAGGCGTAGGCGTGGAAGGAGATGGCGGTCACCTCCAGGTCCCCCTTCATGGCCCGCTCGTTCAAGCTCTGGATATCCCCCATGTCGTGCACGAAGGTGATCCCCTCCGAATCGATGCACCCCTTGGCCAGGGCGTAGAACATGAAGGCGTCGTCGCTGTCGGGGCTGTGGGCCAAGCGGATCACGGTGGACATGGGGACCTCCTCGAAAGGCACGAGGATAGCAGGCGCGGCCTCCCCGGGCAAGGGCGGGGGGAAGGGAGATTTGGGGAGCTGGGAGCCGGGAGTCGGAAACGCGGGACTGAGCACCGGGTCGTTGCGCTCTTCCTCATCCCGGCATCTCGGCATCCCCTCATCCCGGTCTCCCGCGTCTCCCGTCACCCGCCCCCTCTTCGCGGGACGCTCTATGGTATACACTTCAATCATGGCGCGACGCTCCGAGAGAAACCCCGCCCTGAAGAAGCTCTCCCTCGCCTTGGGCCTCCTGTTCGCCGTGTACGCCGTGGGCGTAGTGGGGTACATGCTCATCGAGGGATGGGGGTTCCAGGACGCCTCCTTCATGACGGTCATCACCGTGGCCACGGTGGGGTACGGGGAGGTCCAGAAGCTCGACGAAGCGGGGCGCTGGTTCACCGTGGCCCTCATCCTGGGCGGTATGGGGGTGATCCTGTACGGCGTCTCCAGCCTCACCGCCTTCATCGTGGAAGGGGAGCTCGGAGACTACCTGCGGAGGAGCAAGATGGAGAAGCAGATCGAGAAGGTGTCGGGCCACTATATCCTCTGCGGAGCGGGCCGCGTGGGCACGTGCATCATGGCCGAGCTGGCCAAGATGGGCCACCGGACCGTGGTGGTGGACCAAGACCTCAGCCACCTGAGCGAGTGGCGGGAGCGGCACCCCGAGATCCTCACCGTCCAGGGGGACGCTACCAGCGACGCCGTCCTCGAAACCGCGGGCATCCGGCGGGCCGCGGGCCTCCTGGCCTCCCTCCACGCGGACAAGGACAACCTCTTCATCGTTCTTTCGGCCAGGGCCCTGAACCCGGACCTGCGAATCGTGGCCCGGGCCGACGAGGAGAGCTCCCAGGACAAGCTCCTGCGGGCCGGCGCCGACAGCGTGGTCTTTCCCCACCTCATCGGCGGCATGCGGATGGCGTCCCAGATGGTGCGGCCCAACGTGGTGAACTTCCTGGACACCATGCTGCGCGAGAGGGACGGCAGCCTGCGGGTGGAGGAGGTCCGCCTGGCCCCGGGGGCTCCCGTGGAAGGCAAATCCGTGGCCGAGGCGGACCTTCCGGGCAAGACCGGTGTTTTGCTCGTGGCCCTCAGGCACCCCGACCGGCGCTTCGAGTTCAATCCCCCGGGGCATCACCCCCTGGAGGCGGGCATGGTCCTAGTGGTCATGGGAGACCGGGCTCAGCTCGATGCCCTTCGGCGGGAAACGGGTACCGCGTAAGGGCCGCCATCCCAAGCGGCGCCATCTTCCGATGAAACTTTAGACCGCCCGCCGCCGTTTTCTTGAGATTGGACTGATGGAACTCACGCTGGGAGGTCAAGGTATGGGCGACAACTCGGGGGAAAAACGGGCGGACCTCTCCGCCTTGAGGATCGACCCCTCGGACCGTGAGGCCTCGGGCCACGGCCGGAGGCGCTGGTTCATCTGGGGCGGATCGGCCCTGGCGGTCCTCCTGGTGCTCCTCCTCGTCATGGGGGGCCGAAAGACGGACGTGCAGGTGGCCCAAGCCCGCGCCGAGACGGCCGGGGCCTTCACGGTCTTGAACGCCAGCGGCTACGTGACCCCCCGGCGGCGCGCCACGGTGGCCGCCAAGATCACGGGTCGGGTGAAGGACGTCCTGGTGGACGAAGGCATGCACGTCCAGGAGGGCCAGATTCTCGCCACCCTGGACGACTCGGACGCCCGAGCCGCCTACGCCGCCGCCAGGGCGGGCCGCGACGTGGCCCGGGCCGCCGTCCCCGGCCTCGCGGCCAACCTCAAGGACGCGGAGGCCACCCTTACGAGGACGCGCGCCCTCCAGAAGGACGGCTACACGGACGAGCAGACTCTGGACAACGCCCAGGCCTCCCGCGACTCGCTCAAGGCACAGCTCGACGTGGCCCGGCGGCAGGTGGCCCAGGCCGAGGCCCAGATGAACGTGGCCCAGCGGGACCTGGACAACTGCGTCATCCGCTCCCCCTTCGCGGGCATCGCCGTCTCCAAGGACGCCCAGCCGGGCGAGATGGTCTCCCCCATCTCGGCGGGCGGGGGCTTCACCCGCACGGGCATCTCCACCATCGTGGACATGGCCTCCCTCGAAATCGAGGTGGACGTGAACGAGTCCTACATCGCCAAGGTCGTGCCGGGGCAGAAGGTGGAGGCCACGCTGGACGCCTACCCCGATTGGCGGATCCCCGCCACCGTGCGGACCATCATCCCCACCGCTGACCGGCAGAAGGCCACGGTGAAAGTGCGCATCTCTTTCGACCACCTGGACCCCAAGATCCTTCCCGACATGGGGGTGAAGGTGGCCTTCCTCAGCGACGAGAAGGACCGCCGGGGCCCCGCTCCCCAGAGCCTCGTGCCCAGGGAAGCGGTGCGTGAAGCGGACGGCCAAAACGTGGCCTTCGTCGTGAAGGACGGCCGACTCCAGCGCCGGACGGTTACCCTCGGGGAGACCCGGGGGACGGACGTGGAAATCCTCAAGGGCATCGCCCCCGGCGAGAGCGTCGTCACCGGCGGCCCCGGCGGGCTCAAGGACGGCCAGAAGGTCGTGGTGAAGACATCGTAATGCCGGAATGAGGGGATGATGAGATGAGGGAAAGCTCGCGATGGGACATCTGGCCGTTTCTGGCCCCCATCTCGGCATTTCGGCATTTCCTCATCTCGGCATCTCCTTTCTCGTAACCCCAACGGGCTCCTTCGGAGAACCCATGGTACGTGTGGACGGCAAGGGCAACACAGGGGCGCTGGTTCAGGTCAGAAGCCTGGACAAGACCTACCAGCGGGGCAGCCAGGAGGTCCACGTCCTGAGGGGGCTGAACCTGGACGTGGAGCGGGGGGAGTTCGTGGCCTTCATGGGGCCCTCCGGCTCGGGCAAGACGACCCTGCTGAACCTGCTGGGAGGCCTGGATCTTCCGTCCCGGGGCAGCATCACCGTGGACGGGGACGAGATCACCCACCTGAGCGGCCCCAAGCTCGCCGCCTGGCGCGCCCGGCACGTGGGCTTCGTCTTCCAGATGTACAACCTGCTCCCGGTCCTCACGGCCTTCCAGAACGTGGAGCTCCCCCTCCTCCTCACGCGGCTGGGCAAGGCCGACCGGCGCCGCCACGTGGAGATCGCTCTGGACCTCGTGGGCCTGTCGGACCGGCTCGACCACTACCCCCGGCAGCTCTCCGGCGGCCAGGAACAGCGCGTCTCCATCGCCCGCGCCGTGGTGGCCGATCCCACCTTTCTCCTCTGCGACGAGCCCACGGGCGACCTGGACCGGAAGAGCGCCGGCGAGGTCATGGCCCTGCTGGAGCGCCTTTCGGCGGAGTTCGGCAAGACCATCCTCATGGTCACCCACGATCCCCGGGCCGCCGAGCGGGCGGGAACCGTGCTCCATCTGGAGAAGGGTGAGCTCGTCGAGGGGCAGGGAGGGAGTTGAAAGTTGGGCGTTGAGAGTTGTGGGTTAAGGGTTAAGGGTTAAGGGTTAAGGGTTAAGAGATGAGAGATAAGGGAGACGGCCTGCGGGGACATGTCCGCCATCTCGAAGATGATCAGCGGCCTGCGGGCGTCTCAGTCCAACAGCTCCGGCAAGCCTTGAGGCCTCCCATGGGATCGTTCCTCTCTCAACGCTCAACTTTCAACTCTCAACTCCCCTCATCGGCCTCCCCCCAGAGGCCTCCATGAAGTACTTCCGCCTCGTCTGGTCCAATCTGCTGCGCAAGAAGACCCGAACGACCCTGACCATCGGCTCCTTCGCCGTGGCCCTCTTTCTGTTCGGGCTTCTGGTGACGATTCAGACGGCCTTCAACCAGGGCGTGGAGGTGGCCGGGGTGGACCGCCTGGTGGTGCGCAACAAGATCTCCCTCATCATGCCCCTGCCCCTCTCCTACGAGGAGCAGATGCTCCAGATCCCCGGCGTGAAGGCCGTCACCTTCGCCACGTGGTTCGGAGGGTACTACCAGGACCCCAAGAATTTCTTCCCCCAGTTCGCCATCCAGAAGGAGACCTGGCTGAAGATGTATCCCGAGTTCCAGGTGCCCAAGGACGAGTGGAGCGCCTTCCTGGCGGACCGCGAGGCGTGCATCGTGGGCCGGAAGACCGCCCAGAAGTACGGCATCAAGGTGGGTGACCGCATTCCCATCGTGGCCTCCATCTGGGGCGGGGTCTGGGAGTTCAACGTGCGGGGCATCTATACCGGCGCTCGCACGGAGGACGACACGACGCAGCTCTGGTTCCGGTGGGACTACCTCGACGAGCGCCGGCAGTGGGGCAAGGGCACGGTGGGCTGGTACGTGGTGCGCGTGGAGAACCCCGACGACGCCATGGCCGTGGCCAAGGCCATCGACGAGCGCTTCGCCAACTCCTCCTGGGAGACCAAGACCGACACGGAGCGCGCCTTCGCGGCGGGCTTCGTGAAGCAGATGGGGAACATCAAACTCCTCATCCTGGTCATCGGCGGCGTGGTCTTCTTCACCCTGCTGCTGGTGACGGGCAACACGCTGGCCATGTCCGTCCGGGAGCGGACGGGGGAGCTGGCCGTCCTCAAGACCCTCGGCTTCACGGACGTGGCCGTGCTGTGGCTCGTGCTGGGGGAGTCCCTTCTGTATTCGGCTCAGGGAGGGATCCTCGGCCTGGCCGCCGTGAAGCTCTTCACCCTTCACGGCGACCCCACGGGAGGCTTCCTGCCCCTTTTCTACCTGCCGCCTTCCAAAATGGTCCTCGGGCTCCTCGTGGCCCTCGCCACGGGCGCCGCCGCGGGCGTCATCCCGGCGGTCCTGGCCATGAGACTGCGCATCGTCGATGCGCTCCGGAGGGTGTGAACAAGTTGAGAGTTGAGAGTTTAGGGTTGAGAGGTGACAGGTGAGCCCGTGAGCATTCCCCTGCTTTACACGATCCGGTCGGTGCGGGCGCGGTGGGCGAGCAACCTCATCGCCGTGCTGGGCATCGCGGGGGTGGTGGCGGTCTTCGTGGCCATGATGGCCATGGCGCGCGGCTTCCAGCGGACCCTCGTGGAGAGCGGCTCCCCCATGAACGCCATCGTCACCCGGGGCGGCGCCACCACCGAGATGGAGAGCGTGGTCACCCTGGAGCAGGAGAAGATCATCGCGGACGCCGCCGGTGTGGCCCGCAGCGCGGATGGCCGCCCCCTGGTCAGCGGCGAGGTCGTGGTGGTGACGGCCTTCCACCACAAGCGCACCAACTCGGACGCCCTGGCCCAGGTGCGGGGGGTCTCCGAGGATGCCCTGCGGGTCCACGACGGCGTGCACATCGTCCGCGGCCGCTTTCTCAGGCCCGGCCTGGCCGAGCTCGTGGCGGGGAAGAACGCCTCGGACATGTACACAGGGTTCCAGCTCGGCGACACGCCCCGCTTCGGGGGAAGGACGTGGACCGTGGTGGGCATCATGGACAGCGGCGGGAGCGCCTTCGACTCGGAGGTCTGGGCCGACGCGGTGGTCCTCAACCAGACCTACAAGCGGCCCGCCGACATCTTCTCCTCGGTGACCGTGCGCCTCACCTCTCCTGCGGCCTTCTCCGCCTTCAAGAGCGCCCTCTCCGCCGATCCCCGGCTCACGGTCCAGGCGGACCGGGAACGGGACTACTACGCCAAGCAGTCGGGGGCCGTCTCCACCATGATCAGGGTCCTGGGGTTCCTGGTGGCCTTCATCATGGGGATCGGAGCCGTGTTCGGGGCTTTCAACACCATGTACTCGGCCGTCTCGGCCCGCTCCCGGGAGATCGCCACCTTGCGTGCCCTGGGGTTCCGGCCGGGAAGCGTGGTCCTGGCCTTCCTCGCGGAATCCATGGTCATCTCCCTCGCCGGCGGGCTGCTGGGGTGCCTGGCCGCCCTCCCCTTCAACGGCCTCACCACTGACGCCCTCAACTGGCAGACCTTCTCCCAGCTCGCCTTCGCCTTCCGCGTCACCCCCGGCCTCCTGGCCTGGGGCCTCGCCTTCGCCCTCTTCATGGGCTTCTGGGGCGGCCTCCTGCCCAGCATCCGCGCCGCGCGCCTCCCCATCGCCACGGCCCTGCGGGAGCTGTAGAACCACCCCGAGCCAAGCATCACCCCGTGACGGCGGGGCTGGGTGCCTGGTTTCCCAGGCGGCCCCTGAGCGATTCGGGGTGCACGGTCTCCATCGAAGCGATGAGATCGCGGGCCCGGTCCACCTGGCCCCATACGTTCCAGAGCAGGACCCCGCGCACGCGCCCCTCCCTCAGGAAGTACACGACGCCCTCGCGGAAGGGCTCCTTCCAGTCCTCCACCACGTCGAGGCGCGCGTCCAGCTCGCCCACGGCCTCGTACCCGAGGTCGAAGAGATCCGAATAGAAGAAGGGCAGGTGCGTGTAGCGCTCCCCGGCCCCGGCCATGTTGCGGCCCGCCTGCCGGCCCATGGCGTTGGCGTTGTCCTCGTGCTCCACGCGGATGCGCCGGTCCAGGGCGGGGTTGTGAAAGGAGGCCACGTCCCCCGCGGCGAAGACGTCCGGCGCGGAGGTCCGAAGGAGGCCGTCCACCACGATGCCGTTGTCCACCTCGAGCCCCGCGGTCTGGGCCAGGGCCGTGTTGGGGAGGAGGCCGAGGCCCGCCACGATGCCGTCCACCTCCAGGGACCGCCCGCCCTTCGTGCGGATCCGCTTGCGCCCGTCCACCGTGGCGAGGGCGGTGACCGTGTCCCCGCTCAGGATGTCGACGCCCTTCTGACGGTAGTAATCCGTGACGAACCTCCCCAGGTCCGGAGGGTAAACCCGCCCGCCGAGGGTCTCGTCCGGAAAGATCATGGTCACCTTCTTGCCGTTCATGGACAGGGCGGCGGCCACCTCCGACCCGATGAAGCCTCCGCCGATGACGGCGAAGTGCTCCCCCGTCTCGCACAGCTCCCTCAGGCTCCGGTAATCGGCGAGGGTCCGGAAGTAGATCACCGGCGCCCCCGCGAAGGGAAGCTTGCGGGGCGTGCCGCCCGTGGCCAGGAGGAGCTTTTCGAACCGGTAGCTGGTCCCGCGGCTGTCCGTGGCGGTCCGCTCCTTCAGGTCCAGCAGTTCCACGGTGCGCCCCAAATGGAGGACCGCCGACCGGGGAGAGGCCTTGCGCCAGATGCCGTCCACCCGCTGGTCCTTCCACAGGCCCTTGGACAGGGGAGGCCGCTCGTAGGGCGCGTCCGCCTCCGCGCCGATGACGCCGATGGTGCCCGTCTTGTCCAGCTCGCGGATGCCCTTGACCGCCGAGTCCGCGGTCATGCCTCCGCCCACGATGAGGTACCGGTAGTCCGTCATGTGTGCCTCCTGGCGCCAGCCCGGCGCTGTGTCCCCCCGCGTTTCCCCCATGGAGTCACCGCTCA
>JAKAKG010000041.1 GCA_021813555.1 Acidobacteriota bacterium | reverse complement strand
ACGCCCGCGATTGCTTCATGGCACCCCCCTTCCTCGGCAAATGACCTGATGCTCGCGGTATATCCCCCCGTACCGGCGTTGTCAAGGGGCCGCCAAGGCAGACTCTCAAGAGCGGGGCCCCGAGGGTCGCAGCATGGGCCGCAGTGCGCCGTTCTGGCGCATCGGCTCCATGCCCCTCGCGGCGCCTCATCTCGCCATCTCTTCATCACGGCATCACGGCACCTTTTCGCCGAGCGGCTTTCCTGCTCCCGCATTCCGCTTTCCGAATTCCGCTTTCTTCCCCTATACTGACAAGCCATGGCTGATGCTCGCGGACCCCGCCGGCTCCTAGATCTCTTGCTCCTCTGGCTCATCGTGGCCCTATGCCTGGGCGGGGTGGCCGTGGCCGCGGCGAGCCGGGGCGGCTATGTGGCCACCAAGGAAGGGCGCCGGGCGTGCATCGAAGGGGCTCTCTTCCTCCGGGTCCCCGTCCCCCGCAAGGGAGGGGTGGCCGCCGTGGCGCGCCGGTTTACGGGGAGCGTCGAAAACACCCAAGACATCTTCAGGGCCAGCCGAGTCTCTCCCAAAAAGCGGCCCGTCGAGGTGCGCATCCCCCTGGACCTCCTTTTGCCTCTTTATAGGGACGAGGTGCTCAAAGCCCTCTTCCCCGATGACGAGCGCGCCTCCGACGGCTGGCGCCACGTGTGGGGCGGGAGCCCCCTCGGGAAGGCGGAGACGTGGCGGGACGTGGCGCTCTGGTTCGCGGGGTCGCCCAAGCGCGCCTCCGACCTCGAAAGGGCCAATCCGAAGGCGGGCAGCAGGCCCAAAAACCGGACGGCGGTCCTGATCCCCGAGGGGTTCCTGGCGGACGCCCTGGCGGAGATCGAGCCCCCCCCGCCGCCGCCCGCCATGGCCGAGCAAGGACCCGCGGCTAGGGAGCCCTCGCCCCGGGTTCCGCCAGGGGCCCCATCGCCCTCTCCCGCCCCTGCGCCTTTGCCGCCCGGCCCCGTGGGCCCTCCCGGGCCCGGTATACCGCCCGCACCCGGCCCCGAAGCTTCAATCCCCGCAGGACCGGGCCTTCCGGGCAGCCCGTGCCCGCCCGCGCCCGCCAATCCACTGACTTACGGCAAGGACGCCAGGGGCGAGTACGCCGTCTACCGCCTCCAGGCGGGAGAGGCCCTGTACAGCGCCGTGGTGGTGCGCTTCACGGGCACCCTGGGGGCGGAGGACGTGAACGCGCTCGCCATGGACATCGCCAGGCGTTCGGGGATCGAAGACGTGACCAGCATCCCCGTGGGGTTCCCGGTGAAGATACCCCTGGACGATCTTCTTCCCCAGTACCTGCCGCCCACGAGCGAGCGCTACCTGGCCTGGGCCAAGAACCAGCGCGAGCTGGGCCAGGTGACGAACACCTACAAGAACGCCGCCCTGGATGGTGTCGTGGTGATCCTGGACCCGGGCCACGGCGGTCTGGACCGGGGCGCCATGGCCCACGGCGTTTGGGAGGACTCGTACGTCTACGACATCGTGTGCCGCATGCGCGAAGCGCTGGAGCAGCGCACCAAAGCTCGCGTCCTCATGACCCTCCTCGTCCCCAACCTGGGCTACAGGCCCGTGGACAAGGACCGGCTCGAACCCAACACGGGGGCCGTCATCCTCACCCATCCGTGGTTCCATCCCACCTCATCCGCGGAAACCAAGATCGAGGTGAACCTCCGCTGGCATTTGGCCAACCAGTATTTCGAGCGGCTGCAAAAGGAGGGGATCGATCCTCAGCGGGTGGTTTTCACGTCCGTGCACGCCGACTCGCTTCACCCGTCCCTGCGCGGCACCATGTTCTACATAGCCGGAACCGGCTACCGTCCCGAACGCTGGTGCTCCTCGGGAGAGAAGTACGGGCTGTTCACGGAGGTGAAGGCCCGCGGCTGCTACCAGATGACCGAGAAGCAGATGAAGCGCGGCGAGGGGCTCTCCTTCCAGTTCGCGCGCTCCCTGGAGGGCTCCTTCGAGCGGGCGGGCCTCGCCCTTCACCCCTACAATCCCACCCGGGACCACGTCATCCGGGGCCGCCGCTCCTGGGTCCCCGCGGTGCTGCGCAATTCCATCATTCCCTGCTCCGTCCTCATTGAGGTGTGCAACCTCAACAACGGCAAGGACGCGGCGCTCATCGCCGACCCCGCGTTCAGGCAGGCCGTGGCCGACGCCTACGTGGACGCGCTCGTGAGGTACTATTCGTGAGCTGACGAGCGCGGGGCATTCCGGCACCCCCTCACAACACCGCTTCCCCGCCTGACCCTTCGCGCTTGAATTTTCCTTCATTTCGCCGTGCCACCCCCACCACACCAGCAAGATACTTGCCCGCCGCCAGCCACCGGCGATCGGCCGCCATGGTTCGGTCACGTGGCGGTCATTTTGAATAGGTATGTTCTTGGCATGGGCTTCGGGGGCGCTCCCCGCTCAACCCGCGGCGGCGTTTCCGGCGGCCCGGGGCAAGGCACGTCTTACCAGAAAGGGGCTCATGGCTTCCAGGTCAAGCACTCAAAACCTTCTGACGGCCATAATCATTGCCAAGAACGAGGAGGTCCACATCGCGGACGCCATCCGGTCCCTCCTGTGGGCTCATGAAGTCCTCGTCGTGGTGGATCCGTCCAGCACCGACCGCACAAGGGAGCTGGCTGAAAGCTTTGGAGGAAACGTGAGGGTGGCACTGCACCCGTTTGACGGCTACGCTTCGCAGCGCAATTGGTCCATCGAAGCGGCTTCGCATCCTTGGATCTTCATGGTCGATGCGGATGAAAGGCCTTCGCCAGAACTCGTAGAATCCCTGCAGCGCCTTCTTCGCCAGGGCCCCAAGCGAGACGCCTACCAAGTCTACCGGCGGAACTTCATGCTTGGACGAGAGCTCAAGTACGGGGGACAAGCCAACGACCGGGTCGTTCGGTTTTTCCGGCGCGAGCTGCGCTACGACGTCCGCCTCGTGCATGAAGAAATCCGAGGAGGCAAGCCGCTGGGGCACCTGGACGGCTATCTGGCGCACTTTACCTTCCGAGACTGGACCCACTACCTGGACAAAATGCACCGGTACGCCGTCCTCGGGGGTCAGCAGGCGCTCTTAAGCGGCGCGAAGGCGGGCCCTGTCAGCCTGTTCCTGCGCCCGTTGGCACGCTTCATCAAACAGTTTCTGTGGCGCATGGGGTTCCTTGACGGCATGCCCGGCGCCCTCTACGCCGTTCTGGCCAGCGCCAGCGTCTTTCTTAAATACGCCGTCCTTTGGGACCTCCAAAGGCAGAAGCGGTCCGCCCGGTCATCCGCCGCTTCTACGCCCAGCTCACCTTGTCTGGCCCAGGGCAATCCCGCATAATGGCGTGAGATGCGGAGCCTCCAGGTTGCCGCGCGTCCGCAGGGAGCCCCCAGAGGGTTCGGGGGGGGCTCTGGTGGACCCTGGTCGGGCGGGCTTTTGGTGTGGAGCTGGGATGGCGTCAACGAAGGCAGCGGCACAGAGGCGGACCATGGGCTTCGCCGCCCTGGCCAGGATCTGGCGGGAGTTCGCCGGCCGCCACAAGGGGCGGTTCATTCTCGGCATCCTGGCGCTGGTCGTTGTAAGCGGCCTCTACGCCCTCGAGATCTACATGGTGCGCTTCATCTTCGACGGCCTCCTCAATCCCTCCAAAAACACCAGTCTGGAAGACTTCCAGCGCTACATGCAGCGGCTGCGCCTCGATCTGGTCTTCCCCACGAACCCGGAGCGCCTCTTTTTGTACATCCCCATCACCCTCGTTTTGATCTTCTTCTTCAAGGGCATTTTCAGCTACTTCGGCAAGTACTCCGTGGACCGGGTGGGGCTCTGCGTCATCACCGACCTCAGGGACGCGCTTTACTCCCGGATCATGTCCCAGAGCCACGACTTCTTCGCGGACCATCCCACGGGAATGCTCATTTCGAGGCTCATTTCGGACATCGAGTGGATCAAGACGTCCATCAGCGAGAAACTCACCGAGCTTGCGACCGCCATCCTCTCCCTCCTGGCCTTGATCATCAGCGCCTTCTGGCAGGACTGGCGCCTCACCCTGCTTTCCATGGTCACCATACCCATGGTGGCTTTTCCCCTAACGCGGTTTTCCCGAAAGCTGCGAAGCACGTCGCGCCGAAGCCAGGAGCAGATGGCCGTCCTTTCGACGCGCATGAAGGAGAGCATCTCGGGCATCCGCATCGTCCAGATGTTCCAGATGGAGGATGCGGAGATGGCCCGCTTTTCCAAATCCAACCGCGAACTGCTCCGGGCAAGCCTCAAGGCCACCCGCGTCATGGCGCTCACGACCCCGCTCATGGAGCTCATCGGCGGGTTCGCCGTGGCGGGGATCCTCTACTACGGCCACTTCAGGATCTTGAGCGGACACACGACCATGGGCGCGTTCAGTGCCTTCCTGGCCACCCTGTACGCCATGTACGTCCCCGTGAAAAAATTGAGCCAGTCCAACAGCATCGTCCAGCAGGCCGTCTCCGCGGCGGAACGGTCGGTGGAACTTTTGGACCGCCCCGTGGCCGTCGTGGAAGTCCCCGGCGCGGCCACCCTCCCCCGCTTTTCTGACAGGATCCGCTTCGAGGACGTGGTGTTCACCTACGACGGGGAGCGCAAAGTGTTTGACGGCCTCAACCTGGATGTGCCCAAGGGCGAGACCCTCGCCATCGTGGGGTCTTCCGGAGCGGGCAAGACGACCCTGGTGAACCTCCTTCCCCGCCTCTTCGACGTGGCCGGAGGAAGGGTAGCCATCGACGGGTACGACGTGCGGCAGGTGAGCCTCAAGAGCTTGCGCGGCCAGATCGGGATGGTGACTCAGGAAACGGTCCTCTTTGACGACACGGTGGAGGCCAATATCGCCTACGGCCACCCGGGGGCGCCCAAGACCGCCATCGAAGAGGCCGCAAGGCAGGCCCTGGCCCACGACTTCATCATGGAGATGCCCGAGGGATACGGGACCCGCATCGGCGAAGGCGGCTTCTCCCTCTCGGGGGGGCAGCGCCAGCGGCTGGCCATCGCCCGTGCCCTCCTGAAGAACCCGCCCATCCTGATCCTGGACGAGGCCACGTCGGCGCTGGACTCGGAGAGCGAGTACTACGTCCAGCAGGCCCTCTTCAACCTCCTCAAGGGCCGGACCACCCTCGTCATCGCCCACCGCCTCGCCACCATCCTCAACGCCCACCGCATCGTGGTCCTGGACCAGGGCAAGGTGGCGGAGGAGGGAACCCACAAGAGCCTGCTGGAACGGGGCGGCCTCTACGCTCAGCTCGCATCCATGGAGTTCCGGGCCACCGCATCTTCGGCCTTTCTTCTGGAGAACCCATCCTAGCCCACCGCTTGCTTCCACGCCGGCCCCGGGAATCGGGACGCGGGCCAGTTGAAACCACGGCGGCGGGGATGGTATGTTGACTTACGGAGGTCCCGTTGGACGAAAAGCCGAAAGAACCCCTCAAGGTCCTGGACCGGCGTAAATTCACGCCCGATGGACAACGCCGGGAGGGCGTGGACATACCTGAACCGGAGCCGGTCCGGCCCGACCTTCCCCCCGCCGAGGCCCCGGAGAAGGCCCAAGGTAAAGCCGCCGAGGAAAAGCCCAAGGAGCGGCAACCCGGCACGCCCGCCCAGCCGAATTCCACGTTTGCCGTCCTCGTCCAGGATCTTGCCCAGAACTGCGCCTTCAGCCTCGGCCTCATTCCCGATCCGGCCACGGGCCGGGCCCGCGTGGATCTGCAATCGGCCGGGCTTTACATCGATTTCCTGGAGACACTCCAGCAAAAGACTCGGGGCAACCTCGACCTTCTGGAGACCCAGATCCTTGAAGACTGGCTCTTCCAGTTGAAGATGCTCTACACCAAGGCCAGCCAAGGCCGGCCGCAGTAAGCGTGGGAGGTCCGCCATGAGACGCCGCAGCCTGGGGTTCCTTGCCGTGCTGGCCGCGGCGTTCCTGGCGCCTGCCGTCCTGCTCGCCCAGGGGGGGCGGCGCGACGCCCCGCCGCCGCCTTCGGGAACCACCATCCACCTGGATCCCAACGAGGTGGCCAAGCAGATGTCCAGCTCCCATGAGGAGATCGTGGACGTCAACAACGAATCCACCTTGATGAAGTACGTCAAGGCCTTCGAAGGAACCCGCCAGCCCGAGGACCGCCAGCAGATCATCACGGAGCTGACGGACTTCTGCGTCCAGCGCGGCCTTCGCCCCTCCCCGGACCTGGCGGAGATGTTCCTGGCCCTCGGCCTGGAGGCCCGGGCGCAGGGCCGCATTCCCGACTATGCGGAGATTTGCCGCTACGCCGAGTCCTTCGATCCGGACCATCCCCTGGTGCACCTCGCCTTGGCCGACGCGGCCCGCCGCCAGCAGGGCATTCTGTCCGGCCCCTTCTTTTATGAGGCCCTGGCCGCCGTCGTGTCGTCCTTCACCAACGTCGAAACCAGGTGGCTGGCCCTCGCCAACCTGGCCCTCTGGCTGAGGGTCACCAGCTTTTTGGTCCTTGCGGCCCTGGCGTTGGTCCTCCTGATCAAATACCAGGCCCAGCTCCGGCACGATATCCAAGAATGGATGGGCGGGGCCGACAACACGCTCGTCAAGGCAGCCGGAATCATAGCCCTCTTCCTTCCCAGCCTCCTCTTTCTGGCGGGGTATTGGTGGATCATTTACTGGGCTGGCGTCTTCATGCTTTACGCCCGCTGGCCCGAGCGCGCCGCCACGGCGATCGCCATTTTGGGCTTTGTGACATCGGGCGCCTTCGCGATCCACTGCCAGCAGCAGACCTACCTCGCCATGAGCCAGCCCCAAGCCTCCAATATCCGATGCTACGCCGGCCGGATCGGCGTGGGGCTGGATGCGTCCCTCTCGGCGCACACGGGACCGGGAGACCCCCTGGCCCGCACCTACACCTTCCTTCTGGCCAACCGCTACCTCCTGCACGGCAGCTACGCCCGGGCGGAAGGCCTCTATCAGCCCATGCTCAACGGAGGCAATGACGCGGCCGCCGTGGCCAACAATTTGGGCTGCATCTACTTCTACGAAAATCGCTACCAGGAGGCCATCCAGCAGTTCGGCAAGGCCATCGACATGAAGGCCGACATGGCGCCCGCCTACCTGAACCGGTCCCTGGCGGAGAACAAGCTCTTCGACTTCTCGGGCGCCAAAGAAGACCAGGATAAAGCCCAGGGGCTGGACAAGCGCCTTTTCAGGGCCAGCAAGCTTCGCCAGGCCGACGACTGGAGCCCCGTTCCGAGCTGGATCCCCTTGGACGTCACGCGGCAGATCGCCCTGCGCCTGGAAACGAGCCGTCCGGGAAGCATCTCGGGGCCCCTGCAACTGGGTGGCTCGGCCGTTTCGCTCTTTTTCCGCCCGGCCTTCTCTCTCTGGGCCATCCTCTTCTGGGTGGTCTTCACGGGGACGGTCCTCGTCAAGAAATCAACGTTCTTCGCCCGCGCGTGCTTCAAGTGCGGGCGGCCCTTTTGCAGCCGCTGCAAGACTTCCCTGGAGTTCGAATCCTTCTGCTCCCAGTGCGTGCACCTTTTCATCAAGCAGGACGGCGTCTCCCCCGAGGCGCGCCTCAAGAAGAACTACGAGGTTGAGAGCTACAACCGGGCGCAGCGCCTTCAGCGGTCCGTGCTCTCCCTCCTGGCTCCCGGCGCCGGCCACATTTTGGAGGGGCGGCCCTTCGCGGCGATCCTGATTCTCGCCTTATGGTTCGGGGCCATCTCGGCCCTTGCCCTGGGCGCCTACGCCCTGCCCCTCCCCTACCCCGACCTGGCAGGGACCAGCGCCCTGCGGATCGCGGCGGCAGTGGCGGCGCTCATCTTCATGGCGATTCTCTGGGGCGGCTTCGGCCTCCCCTTGGCCCTAAAGCACGAGCCTCCCCGGCTCGGCCAGGCCGGGAGGACGTAGGCCATGGCCCTCGCGGGAACTCTCAAAGATTTTAGCCTGGCGGACATTTTCCAGCTCATCGCCCTTCAAAAGAAGACGGGCTACCTGACCTTGCGCAACGAGGCCGACGTGGTCACCGTGACCTTCATGGAAGGGGGCGTGGTGGGCGCCGAGTCCCTCAACAAGCGCCTGGAGGACCGTCTGGGGCACGTCCTCGTCAAGACGGGGCGCATCAGCCGGGAGGAGCTCACCAAGGCCCTGGAGATCCAGCGCCAGACCCTCCAGCGGCTCGGGTACATCCTTGTGGCCGAGAGCTTCGTGGACGCCACCAGCCTCAAGACGGCCCTGGCCATCCAGATGCAGCAGACCATCTTCCGGCTCTTCCGCTGGAAGAACGGCGATTACAACTTCGAGCCGCACGACACGGTGGAGTACGACCGGGAGAACGTCGCTCCCATGGCCGCCGAAAGCATCCTCATGGAAGGCATCCGGATGCTCGACGAGTGGCCCATCATCGAGAAGAAGATCCCCTCCTTCGAACGGGTCTTTGAGAAGATCCCCCTGCCCGCGCCCCCGGTTCTGGACACGCGCACCGACGCCCCTCCCTTGGACGATGCGGCCCTCTTCGGCACGGTGAGCCCCAAATCCGCCCCGCCCAAGACTCCCCAGCCCGAGGCCGCCGCCGTGAGGCTTTCTCAGGAAGAGATGGCCGTCTACCAGAACGTGAACGGGGTCTTCACGGTCCAGGAGATCATCGACCGCTCGGGAATGAACGAGTTCGACACGTGCAAGGCCCTTTTCGAGCTCCTCAACCGGCAGCTCATCCGGCCCGTCATGCCCGCCTCCGCGGAGGCGCCGCTAGAGGCCAAGCGGCGCATGGTCTCACCCGACGCCCTGGGGCGCGTGGTGGCGGCCCTGGCCGTGGTCTGGTTCGCCATCTCCCTCCTGCTGCTGCCTTTCCACCCGCTGGATTACCTACCCTCCTCCAACAGCCCCTACAGCCGGGACCGGCTCATCCTGGAATCGCGCCTGAAGCTGCAGAGCGTGACCCGTGCCATCCACATTTTCCAGCTCAGGAACGGCCGGCTTCCCACGTCCCTGGACGAGCTGGTTCGCGTGGGATACCTCCTCCCGAGCGGGATCTCGGACCCCTACGGCAACCCCCTCATCTTCCAGGTCACGGATAACGGCTATAACCTCGCCGCCCGGGACAAGAAGGGCGAGATCCCCGAGGACCTCATGGTGTCCTCGGCGGAGAATTGACGGGGGCGGAAGAACGGTAGCAGAGAGCCGGTAGCCGGTAGCCGGTAGCCGGTAGCCGAAAGGGTTCTCGCCATCAAGCAGGTCCGATGGCAACCACCCGTTCTTCTTTTATGAATCAAAGGGAAACGGAAGCCGGATCAGGCCATCGGGAGCAAGACATCATGCCCCCTTGGCAGGTGTATTCTTGTTCCCCGTTCTGCCCGCTCCCTGCTTCCCGCTCCCGGTCTTCGTTCTCCCCGCTCCCTGCTTCCCGCTCCCGGCCTTCGTTCTCCCCGCTCCCTGCTTCCCGCTCCCGGTCTTCGCCTTAGGTTTCGGCTTGGGCAGGACGCGTTTGAAGACGTCCGCCACGGTCTTGACCCAGACCAGATCCAGGGATTTGAGGACCGACGCGGGCAGTTCGCGCCGCTCGTTCCGGTTGGCGAAAGGAAGGTAGACGGTCTTGATGCGGAATCGCTGGGCCGCCAGGAGCTTCTCCCGAAGGCCGCCCACGGGAAGGATGGCCCCCCGCAGGGTGATCTCTCCCGAGAAGGCCACGTCTTTGGGGACGGGCTGTCCCGTGAGGGTGGAGAGGATGGAGACGGCCATGGTGACGCCCGCCGAGGGGCCGTCTTTGGGGATGGCACCCTCGGGCACGTGGATGTGGAGGTCCATCTTGGCAAGGGCCTTGTGGTCCAGCCCCCACTCCGCCAGGTGCTCCTTGATGTAGGTGAGGGCGGCCTGGGCCGATTCCCGCATGACTTCGCCGAGCTGGCCCGTGAGGGTGAGGGTGCCGCTTCCGGGGATGGCCGTGGCCTCCACGAAAAGGATTTCGCCTCCCGTCTCCGTCCACGCCATGCCGATGGCGATCCCTGGGCGGTCGGTTTGGAGCCGGGGCTCCTCCTGAAAGCGGGGGAGGCCCATGAGGCGGGAGAGGTCGCCCGGCTGGAGGCTGAAAGGTCCCGCGGCTCCCCGGGCCACCTTTCTGGCGAGCTTGCGAAGGAGCGATTCGATGCCCCGCTCCAGATTGCGCACGCCCGCCTCCCGGGTGTACCGGCGGATGAGGGCCGCCAGGGTGGGATCGGGGATGTCCACCTTCACTCCCTTGAGGCCGTGGGATTCCAGTTGGCGCGGGAGGAGGTGGGCCTTGGCGATGGCCAGCTTCTCCTCCTCGGTATACCCGGGCAGTTCCAGGACCTCCAGGCGGTCCATGAGGGCCGGGTGGATGCCGTCGAGGGTGTTGGCGGTGGCCACGAACATGACCTTGCTCAGGTCGAAGGGAAAGCCGAGGTGGTGGTCCACGAATTCCCGGTTCTGCTCCGGGTCCAGGGCTTCCAGGAGGGCCGAGGAGGGGTCGCCCCGCCAGTCCGATCCCATTTTGTCCACCTCGTCCAGGACGAAGACGGGATTCGTGGTCCCCGCGTTCTTGATGCCCTGAATGATGCGGCCGGGCATGGCGCCCACATAAGTGCGCCGGTGGCCGCGGATCTCAGCCTCGTCCCGGACACCACCCAGGGACATGCGGACGAATTTTCGGTCCAGAGTCCGGGCGATGGCCCGGCCCAGAGAGGTCTTGCCCACGCCGGGAGGGCCCACGAAGCAGAAAAGGGTTCCCGGGTGGGTGCCTTTCAGTTTGGCCACGGCCAAGTATTCCAGGATGCGTTCCTTGACCTTCTTGAGTCCGTAGTGGTCACGGTCCAGATCACGCTGGGCTTTCACCAGATCCAGTTTGTCCGCCGTGGTCTTGCCCCAGGGCAGGTCGAAAACCAGATCCAAGTAGGCACGGAGCTGGCTCACCTCCTCGGAGAAAGGGCTGAGGCGGGCCAGCTTCTGAAGCTCCTTCTCGAGGACCGACTTCACCTCATCGGGGATGGGAAGGGTCTGAAGGCGCTTGCGGTAGCCCGTTTCCGCCTCGCTTCCCTCGTCGCCCCCCGAGAGCTCCGCCTGGATGGCCTCCATCTGCTGCCGAAGGAAATACTCCCGCTGGCGTTTGTCCATCTCGTCCCGGGTCTGCCGGTTCAGGCGCTCCTGAATGGATTGAATCTCCAGCTCCGTGGCGAGAAAGCTCAGCAGGAGCTTGAGGCGCGCCGCTGAGCCCAGCTCCTCGATGAGCTGGGAGGACTGGGCGAAGGGCAGGTCGAGCTGGGCCGATACCAGGTCCGCCAGGCGGCCAGGGGCGTCCACGGAGCCCAGGAAGTCCCTCACCTCCGGGCTCACGCCCCGAGCCGTGCCCGAGAGCTGATCCAGGCGCTCCAAGACGGCTCGGCGCAGAGCCGCCGAGGCCAGTTTCCCTCCCGCCGTTCCCTCTTCGGCCAAAGGCTCGACCCGGGCGTGCCGCACGGGCCCGCCCTTGCGCCCCAAACTGAGGCGGGCGCGGGTGATGCCCTGCACCAGCAGGAGCCCCGTACCCCCCGGTCCCGCGCCGAGCCGGAGGATGGAGGCCACCACGCCTACGCCCGCCGCGGGGCGCCGGCCCGTCCTGGGCACGGAGAAGACGGCCAGCAGGTCGGCGCTCTGGTGCGCCTCCTCCAAGAGGGCCCTGTTCTCGGGCAAAGCTACGGTGAGCGTGGTCAGAGCGTAGGGGAAAACGGCACGCTCTTCCAGCTCCAGCACGGGCAGACGCCCGGGCACGGCCGCCGGGGCAGGACTCTCTTTGGGCATGGGTTACCCTTCGATGTGAAGGGGCAGAACGACGGTGCGCCCCCTCTGGTCGGCCACTTTGGGGAACCGCAGGGTCAACACCCCCCGGTCGTAGGACGCTTCTCCGTGATGGGTGTTGATGGGGCCATCGACCCTCACTCGCCTGACGAAGGGCCCCCGGTCTCTCTCCATGAGGTGATAGGCGATGATGCCCTTGGTCCGGCTGCGCTGCCGCTCGCCCTGCATGGTGACCAGATGGCCTTGGACGCTGACCTTGAGCGTGGCCGGATGCACGCCTGGCAGGTCCACCTGCACGAGGAACGCCTCCGGCGTCTCCAGGATGTCGTAGGGAGGCGCGAAACCCGCCTCGGGACCCTCGCCTTCTTCGTGAAGTTCCTGAAGAGCCTCGAAGAGCTTGTTCATCTCCGACTGGAGATGGACCAGTTCTACGAAGGAGGTGAGCAGGTTCCGCATCAGGTTCCACTCCTCTTTCCCGGTTCGAGCAGGTGGCGCACCTCTTCCAGAAACTCGCTGATGTCTCCGAACTGGCGATAGACCGAGGCGAACCGAACGTAGGCCACCTGGTCCAGCTCGCCCAGGCGCTCCATGACCAGGTTCCCGATGTCCCGGGTGGTCATTTCGCGATCGGGAGAGTTTTGAAGCAAGCCCTCCACCTCTTCCACGATGGCCTCCAGGGCCGAGGTGGCCACGGGACGCTTCTCGCACGCTCTGACCAAGCCGCGCAGGAGCTTATCCCTGTCGAACTTCTCGCGTCGCCCGTCCTTCTTCTCCACTCGATACGGGACGGTCTCGATCCGCTCGTAGGATGTGAAACGCCGGTGGCAATCCAAACACTCCCGGCGGCGGCGGATGCACTCGCCCCCCGAGACTTCCCGGGAATCTACAACCTTGTCTTCCGCGAATCCACAAAATGGGCAGCGCATGGCGCCTCCTTGGGCAGTCTAACGAATCATGCACCCCGCCATCAAGGGCCCGAGCCTGGGAAGCTGGGCCCAGAGACCTCGTCCGCGTCATTCTTCTTGCCCGCCGCCTGTTTCAGCTCCGTGAGCTGGACCCGGCCGAACGCCAGATAGAGCAGGCCCCAGAGGATGCCCGGAAAGAACATGACCGCATGGCCCAGGATGCCAGCGGTGACGCCCATGTCCTCGGGCACGCCGTAGAACGTCACCAGGGCGATCTGGATGGCTTTGTGGACCGAGCCCACCCCCCCGGGCGTGGGCACGGCCGCGCCGAAAGACACGAACATGAGCAGGAGAATGGAGGCCCCCGGCGGGAGGTCCAGCGCCAGGGCCTTGATGATGGCCCAGCACGACCCCCCGATGAGGAGCCAGATGAGCAGGGACATGCAGACGACGGCGGCGATGTCCCGCTTCCGGCGGAAGGTGCCCAGGCCGCCGGCGAATTTGAGAACGGTGATGAAGATCTTCTGGACGAGGGGGTAGCGCGCGAGGCGCTGGCTGCGCCGCGCCACCCGGTCCAGGACTCGCCTCCTGGGCGCAAGCCAGAACAGGAAGACCCCCGCCGGCAGTGCGACTCCGAGAAAAACATACGAAATCTTGCTGAAAATCTCCATGTAGGGTTGCCCGTCGGCCGAGACCCCGGCGGTCCCGAAGAAGAGGAACCCAAGCCACATCAGCACCAGGGCGATGAGGTCCATGCCCCGCTCCAGGACCACGGAGCCCAGCAGCGGGGTGAAGGGGAGCTTTTGCCAACGGGAAAGGAAGTAGGGCTTCGCCACCTCGCCCACGCGGCCCGGAATGAACCCCGTGAGGGTAAAGGAAACCACGGTGGCCTTGAGGACGGGGGCGAAGGGGATGCCCGCCTTTACGGGCCTCAGCATGAAACGCCAGCGCCAAGCCCGGAGGAACACCGACACGATCTCGAGTCCGAGGGCAAGGGCCAGGTAGGGGACGGAGGCGTCCTCCGCCTCCTTGAGCACGTGGGCCAGATCCGCGTTGCGGAGGAAGAGGTAGAGGAGCCCTCCCGTGAGGATCAGGCTGACGGTCCAAGTGATCAAGGTCCGGTGTTTCACGTGGCGCCTCCAGGGGGCACGCCACCGGGGGCCGCGACGAGCTCGGGAGCGGGGGTGGCAACGACATCCGCCCCCGCGGCCAGAAAGGCCGCCACTCCCTCGGGCCCCAGGGCCCGGACGTGGGCCGCGATCTTCACCTTGCGAGTCAGGCGAGCCCGAAGCCAGGCCACGTTTTCGGGCCCCGCGGGTTCGGAGTAGACGCCGTCCGCCGTCGCCAGGTGAGTGGGACGGCAGCTCGACAGGAGGCGAAGGAGGACGGTCATGGGCTCTTGGGGCACTCGGCCCGTGTCCACGAGAAAGCGCACGTGAAGCTCGGGCGCCGTGGACAGAAGGGCCGACATCTCCTTTTCCAGGGCCGCCGCCCCAGCGGCCAGCACCAGGCCGGGGGTCAGCGTCACGGTAACGGCCTTGGCCCCCAGGCGAAGACATTCCAGAATTTCCATCCGCTTGTTAGCGAGGGTGCCGCCCCCGGCGGGGAAGGCCACGGCACCGCAGAACTCCATGGTGGGATGGCCGGCGGCGTCCAGCTCCCCGAGCAGCCAGGGGACGGTGAGAACGCGGCGGAGGCCCAGGGCGGACCACGCCCGGAGCCGCTCGTCAGCTTCGGCAACGGTGAGCCCCGGATCCAGGAGGGTCCCTTCGACTCGGGCGAGGAGGTCCCTGGGGGCCTGGTTCATGGACAGCCTAACCCCGTTTGGACCAGGCGCCCGATTCCAGGGCCTGGAACTCCTTGGGGGTGAGCAGGGTCTCGGGCTTCAACAGGAGGTAGAGCTTGGAGGGCGTCCTGAGGACCGATTCGATGAAAGCCAGATGGGGTTGGCGCAGGGCCTCAGGAGGCGGGAGGATGTCATGGGGAGCCGCGGCGAAAACCTCCGCCGCCGAGTCCACCAGGAGCCCGAGGGTCTGGCTCCCTCCCGGCATCATGACGATGACCCGGCCCCGCTTCTGGTCCACGACGCCGAGGCCCAGCCGCTCGCGCAGGTCGAGCACGGGGAGGATGGCGCCCCGAAGGTCGATGACCCCCTTCACGAACGCGGGGACCTTGGGGAGGCTGTGGATCTTGGGGATGCGCAGGATTTCCCGCACGAATGCCACTTCGATGGCGTAGGACTGGTCTCCGGCGGCGAAACCGAGGAACAGCCGGTCGGGCGCCTCTCGGACCTGTTCCTTCTTGAACTGAAAGAGGCTGGCGAACTGGGCCACGTCAGCTCCCTTCGGTCTGGAAGCGGCCCATGCCGCGGCCCACCTCCTCGGCGCGCTGGGCCAGGGCCTCCACCTGCTCGGAGGCCTCCTGCAGGCTGGCGACGCTGGCCCGGTTGGCCCCCCGGAAGGAGTCCATGGTCCGCTCCACTTCGCGGCCTGCCTTGCCCTGGGACTGGCTCTGCGCCATGACCTCGGCCACGGCGGCGGTGAGGCGGTCCATGGCCTGCCGGATGAGGGCTGAGCCTTCGCTCTGCTCGTCCGTGGCCCGCTTCATCTCCTCCGCCACGCCCCGGATGCGGCCCATGGCGTCGAGGATCTGCTCGCTGCCGAGGGTCTGCTCCTTGGTGCCCCGGCGCAAGTGGTGGGCCAGGTCGCTGAGCTTCTGCGTCGCCTTCACAATGCCCGCGGCCCCCCGGCTCTGCTCGGTGGTGTTGCGGGCGATCTCCTGAACCATGCGGAGGGACGGACGGACGGCCCCTTGGATCCGGCTGAAGACCTGGCGCGTCTCCTGGGAGACGGAGACGGTCTGCTCCAGAATGGTCCGCTGGCCGTTGACCGATTCCACGGCCTGATGGACGTCGCGCTGAACGGCGTCGATGAGGGCGGCGATCTCCCGCGTGGACACGGAGGTCTTCCCCGCCAGGTCCTTGATCTCCCCCGCGACCACGGCGAAGGACTTGCCATGCTCGCCCGCCTGAGCCGCGATGATGGCGGCATTGAGGGCCAGCAGGTGGGTCTGCTCCATGACCTCGTCGATGACGCCCAGGATCTGGCCCACCTCCTCGCTCCTCTGGCCGAGCGTGCGCATGACCTCGTGGGTGGATTCGAAGGAGGACTGGAGCTTTTGGATGCTGGCCGAGGCGTGCTCGATGGACCGCGCCCCCGCCTCCGCCTCGTCGGACACCTGCTCCGTGGCCTTGCGCGTGGCGGCGGCGTTCTCCTCGATCTGGCGGATGCTCGCCTCCATCTCGGTCATCGAGGAGGAGGTCTCCTCCACGAAGCGGTTGAGGTTCTCGGCGGACGCGTCGATCTCCTTGATGGCGGCCACGTTCTGGGTGAGGGTGGAGGCCACCGTGTTCACGGCCTCCGTGAGGCCCTCCGTGTGGGAGGCGATCTGGTCGATGCTGGCGATCATCTCCAGGACCGAGGAACTCACTTCCTCGGCCAGGCGGGAAAGGCCTTCCATGAGGTGCGTCACCTCGCCTACGGCCTTCTGGATGGAGGCCACTTGGTCCGTGACCCGCTGGGCGGCCACGTCGTGGTCCTTGGAGTTGGCCAGGGCCAGAACCAGATTCCGGCGCACCGTCTGCGTGCCCTCCTCCACCCGCTGAAACGCCCCGCGGATTTCCCGGATCATGGACGCGAGGTTGCCCGCCATGGACTGGAAGGAGGTCATGAGGCGCCCGAGCTCGTCTTTGCGCTCCGTGTCCCCCTTGAAAGACGCCAGGTTGCCCGAGGCGATGTACCCCGCGTACTGGGTGAGCTGGTAGAGGGGACGGGTGAGGTACCGCGTGACGATCACGGAGACCACGGCGCCCACCAGCATGGTGAGAAGGATCGTGAGGGTGCCCGAGGCGGCGTAGCGGCGGAGCAGAAGGGCCAGAGGCTTGAGGCTCACGGCCAGGCGCAGCTCGCCGATGACCTTGGAGGCGGCCTTGCCTCCCGCGGCCGGCTCTGCGCCCACATCCCCGAACCCCGCCGTGCCCGCCGCGGCGGCGGTCAGGAGGGGGGCCCGCACGAGAATGCCCGCCCCCTCGGGCGTGCTGATCTGGGCCGCCGTCACCTGAGAGGCCAGCTTCTCCGTCTGGGCGTAGGGGCGCTCCTTCAAGGTCCCGCCGCTCTGAACGACTTTGCCCGTGGCATCGGCGAACTCCACCCAGAGCAGGTTGCCGTCGGTGGCGAGCATGTCATCCACGGTTTCCTTCAGCCCCGCCTTGTTGAACTGCATGTTGTAGGCCGAGAGGCCCGCCACCTGCTGCGCCAGCCCCCGGTAGGAGGACTTCATTTCGTTGACGGACACGTTTCGCGCCTGAAGGTAGAACACCACCCCCTGGACGAGCGAGCCCACGAAAAGCATGCTCAGGAGGACCACGAGGATCTGCCCCCGGACGCTCCCTCGTAGCGGCGTCAGGAGGCGGCTCCGCAGGTCCGAGAGGCTCATCCGCGCCTGGGACATGGCCGCGCCTCGTCCACAGAGACGCCCTTACTCATAGGTGACCTCCACGCGGAGGCTCTTGGGAATCGACAGTTTGAGCGCCTTGGCGGTCCCCTGGTTCAGGGCCGTGCTCGCGTCCGAGGGGTCCACCACGCGTTCGGCCGGGGCTTCTCCCGATTTGAGAATGTCCGCGGCCACCTTGGCCGCCTTGTTCCCCACCGATTCGGGAGGATAGAAGGAGGCCAGGAGGGCGCCGCTGCCCACGAGAGGCTCGGCGAGGGCCACGGGGAGAATGCCCGCGGCCACGCATTGGGAGACGAGGAACCGCATGGCATCCTGGTTCGCCGTGAGGGCATCGGGCAGGAGAAGGAGGATCTTGCACTGGTCCTTCAATGCGTCGAAGGCGGCCTGAAGGTCGGAGGGCCCCGCCACCGCCTTGGTCTGCACGTCGTACCCTTCGGCTTTCAGCCGGTCGAGGAGAGGCCCGAGGGATGCGGTCTCGGCCTGCGTGTGAAGGATCGTCATGGCCTTGGACCTCGTGAAGGCCTTGAGCGCCGTGCCGAGCCCCTTGGCCGGGCCAAGGGACGTCACGCCGACCATTTTGGGATCCGCCGTCAGGCCCTCGGACTCAGGTGCGTAGACCATGCCGTAGACGATCCAGACATCGGGCAGGACCTTGCGGACCTTCTTGGCCGCGGTGCTGCCTACGGCAAAAACGAGGGAGGGGTTCTGGGCCGCCAGGGCCGCCAGGGCTGAGTCGTCGCCGGCGGAGCCGTCCAGCTCGATGGCTTTGGGGTTGAAGCCTGGAAGCTGGAGGCCGTAGGCCATTTGAATGAACCCAGCCTTAGCCCCTTCGAACGACTCCACGCCCTTGTGGGAAACGATGAACACGCCCGCAGCCGAAACCTGCGCGGACGCGGCCAGCGCCAAGGCCAGCCCGAATGCCACGGTTCTCAAGTTCACGCGCATCCTCACCTCCCCGTCCCTTGACTCCAACATATCACCGAGGCGGAGGGAGGTCAACGAAGACCGTGCGGTGGGAGCCCATCATCACTCGCCCCGGGGCACCCGGCACTCGGCGGAGGAACTTGCACCGGCTGGTCACGACCGCCACCCGGTTGCCGGGAGGGGCGCCGCTGTGGACCGCCGCGTAAAGGGCCGCGGCCTGCTCTACATCATAGGGGAGATCTTCCAGCTTGGCGGGGCAGCGCACCACCACGTGGCAGCCCGCGTAGTCCTCGGCGTGGAACCAGAAATCTCCCCCTCGTCCCAGCCTGAAGCTCACCGTGTCGTTGCCCGCTGCGTTCTTGCCCGCGTACCCGGCAAATCCCTTGGGAAGGGGAACGGCGGCCACGCCGGGTGGAAGAGTGCGCCGAAACTGGCCCGCCGCAGCCCGTTTCCCCTCGCGGCCCCGGGCCGGAAAGAGCACGGAGAGGTCCGTGCAGGCGAGGATGGCCTCGCGCCGAACCGGGATCGCCTGAAGCTCCGCTCTGCATTCGGCCAGGACGCGCGCCGTGGCGTGCTCCCGGGCCCGCCCCTTTTGTACCCGCTTGAACAGGGCCAGGGCGTTTTCCTGTACGGTCTTGGCCGGGTCAAGAGGAAGGATTTCCTCCCGGGGCGGATCCTTGGTGTAATCCAGGACGTGCCGCTCCGTCTCCCCGCGGTGCCCGAGGTTCCCGGAAGCCACGAGGGCCTGGGCGAGAGGTTCCAGCGCACTCCAAGCCTCCCCTTCCCGGCGCTCCTCCTCCACCGCCTCGATTTTACGCGCGAGGGTCTTGGCCCGCTGGCCGAGGGCCGCGTCGGCGGCCCTTCGTCCTCGCGTCAGGAGTCCCTGCATGAGAAGGCCTGGACCCTCTTCAAGCACATAAGTGGAGGGCTCGCCGTATTCGGAGGCCTCCTCGGGACTCACGCCGGCCCGGGGCGGAGGCTGGATCCAAGGCTCCCCCGTGCGGCCGCTCCGAAGGGGTCCCTTCAGCAATCGCCCCGACCAGAGGATCTGATCCCCTTCGCCCAGGAGGAGGGCGTTGGCGGAGCGGCCGATGGCCTCCCAGACCAGAGCGCGGGCTCCTTCCCCGGCGAGCTCCACACGGACGATGGGCTCTCCGGCCACGGCCAGCACTGCGGTCACCCTTGCGCCCTGGGCGTGCCGGGAGAGGATCTCCTCCGGTGTCCCCCGGGGCCAGCGCCACGTGCACAGGCCCGCGCAAGGGGTTGATGGCTCCCAGCAGAATCCCAGGGTCAGGCCCCCGGGCATCTCGAAGCCGAGGGTCCACGGATCGGGGCGGCAGGCCCTGCCCAGGTAAACTCCCTTGATGCGCGCCTCCAGGCCGAGGGCGAGGGACCGGGCCAGGGCCGGAGTCATTGGATCCGCTTGAAGCGGCGGCGCCGCCACCGGTATTGGAGGTCCTTGAGCAGCGGGCCGGGCTTCCAAACGCGGAGGGTGTAGGCTAGGCCGAAGACGGCGCCGCCCAGGTGGGCGAGGTAGGCGAGGCCGCCCCCAGAGCCGAGGACCGAATAGAAGAGGCTGATGCCGATCCAGAGGCTAACCAGGACCCACATCTTAAGGGGCAGGAGGAACCAGAGGAGGACTTCCGTGTGGGGAAAGTAGACCGCATAGGCCGCCAGGAGACCGAACAAGGCGCCGCTGGCCCCGATGACGACGTAGGGACCGCGCAGGAACAGGACCGCCGCGATCCCGCCAGCCAGGGCCGAGCCGAAGTAGAGAATCAGGAACCGGCGCCGGCCGAGGAAGAGGTCCAGGTCGCCCCCAAAGAAATAGAGGGTCAGCATGTTGAAAAAAATATGCCCCACCCCGCCATGGAGGAACGCGTACGTGATGAGAGTGTACAGGCGCCCGGGCCAGACCTGCTCCGGCACCAACCCGAACGCCTCCGTCACCGTGGGATTGAAGTTTTGGAGGAGAAACACGCCGACATTGATCCCGATGAGCCAGCCGATGGTGGGGGTCCACGTGCCTCCGAGCCTGATCTGACGGTTCATCCTCGCGCTCCCGTCTTCAGTTTACCACGGGAAGCCGCCGCCTGCGGACCTTTGAGAGCCGCGCGGCCGCTCAGCGCTCGAGGATGACCACGGCGGCGGCCATGTTCCCTTCGTGGGTGATGGTCACCACGGCGCGGGTGGCGCCCAGGGCGTCAAACCGTTGCAGGGCGGGACCGTAAAGGGCCAGCGTTGGGGCCTGGCCGGGGTGCCGGACCACCTCGATCTGGCGCCAGCCTACGCCGCCGCTCCAGCCCGTACCCAGGGCCTTCATGGCCGCTTCCTTGGCGGCGAAGCGGGCGGCGAAGCATACGGCGGGATCTTGGCGGCGCTGGCAGAGAGCCGCCTCGCCCTCGGTGAAGACGCGCCAAACCATGCGTGGATGCCGCCCGAGGGCGCGCCGCATGCGGGCCGCGTCACAAAGGTCCAGGCCCAGCCCGACGATCATGCTTTCATTGGGCCGGGACGGGCCCGGGCTCATGCTCCAGCCACTTCCGGATGGTCGCGGGGCGCACACCCAGCTTTTCCAGGTGGCCCACGGCCCCTCGCATGGACATCTGCGTGTCCCGGCAGATGAGCAGGCGGGTCTTCCAGGCGGCGATGGCCGCGTCCTTGAACGTGGGGTCCACCCGCATGACTTTTTCGTAGAGGTAGCCCAGGTTGTTGGCCGCCCACCGATGGCGGGGATCGTGCTCGAGAGCGTGCCTGTAGGCCTTCTCCGCGTCGAAATAGCGGCGGTTGCACTCCAGGGCGATGCCCAGATAGTTGTGCACGTTCGCGTCCTGGGGGGCGATGGCGAGGGCCCGCTGGGCCTCCTTCAGCGCATCCACCGAGTTCTTCGTGCGGCGGTGGTACTCGGAGAGGCCCAGGTGCGCCCAGAACTCCCGCGAATCCAGCGCGAGGGCCTTTTCCAGGGGGTCCCGGGCCGCTTCCAGGTTTCCCTGTTCCAGCTCGAGAAGGCCGATCTGGCACGCCGCCGAGGCCTGGTGGGGATCCACCTTGAGGGCCGCCTCGTAACAGGACCGGGCCTCGTCGTACTGCTTCAAGTGAAAGTAGAGGTTCCCCAGGTTCACGTGGGCCACGGCGAGGGCCGGGTTGAGAGCCAGGGCCTGCCTGAAGTTGGGCAGGGCCCGCGTGTATTTGCCTTCCAGGTAGTGGACGTAGCCGAGGTAATTGAGGACCTCCGCGGCGATGACGGACCGGGGCTGGAGGTCCAGGACGTCCTCCAGGATGGAGATGGCCCTCTCGTAGTTGCCCTCTTCCAGGTGGTAGTCGGCGAAGGTGAAGTAGACCCCCCAGTCCCTGGGGTTCACGGCAAGGGCCATGCCCATGGCCTGACGGGCGCGGTCCTGCTGCCCCACCTCCAAATGGATACGGCAAAGGGCGTTCCAGGCCTGAACGAAATGCCGCTCCTTGGCCACCACCTTCAGGAGCGATCCCATGGCTCGGGCGCCGTCGCCCAGGGCCTGGTAGCTTTCTCCCACGTGGTAGAGGAGGTGCAGCTCCCTGGGTGCCAGACGCCGGGCCTGCCTGTAATGGGAGAGGGCTCCCTTGTAGTCGTGGCGCGCCATGGCGTAGTGGCCGCAGATTTCGTGGTAGCGGGTGTTGCGCTTAGTGGCGGGAACCCCGCCTAGCCGGGCGATCCCGTCCTCGTCCCGTTCCTGGTAATACTCCACCAGGGCCAGGAGGGCTTCCCTGTCCGCAGGTGCTCTTTTGGCGGCGTTCAAGGATTGCCACGTCTCCTGGAGCTTGTCGGGGTAGAGGGCCACGGCCTTGATGTGCTCCATCCAGAGGCCGTCCTCGCGAGGGTAGGCGCGAAGGCCCTCCTCCGTGACTTCCGCCGCCAGGTGGGGCAGGGACCGGTGGTTCAGGGCCACGGCCGCACCCAGCCAGGCACCGGCGGGAGCACCCTTGACCGCGGCGGCCAATTTGCGGGCCAGATCGCGGTCCATGAGAAGACCTTTTTCCTGCGCGAGGGTGGACATGGCAGCGACCTCCTGGACGTTCCGCGTGCTCTCCTGGGAGCCCGGGTTCAAGCCGGCATTCCGATGAGGGCAGCCATCCGGCCGGCTCCGTCCCCGTCCCTCCGGTACGAACAGCATAGCCCAACGCTACAGGCCGTACAACGCTCCTCCACGTGGATGGAGCCGCGGGGCACGCCCCAAGCTTCGAGCATCCTCGCGTTGAGGGCCTGCAGGTCGAGAGCGGGACGATCGCCCGCGGGGGGAAGCCAGCCGGGGAATTCGTCCTCGAAGAGGGCGTAGCGCCCCGTGTCCACGGTGTAGCAGCACGGGCCCACGGCAGGGCCCACATAGGCGATCAGGCTGGAGGGGCGCGCCCCTCCCATGCGGCTCGCGGCGCTCTGGACGATGCGGGCGAGGGTTCCTTTCCAACCCGCGTGGACGGCGGCGTAGGCTCCGGTCTCCGCGTCGGCCAGGAGGATGGGCACGCAGTCGGCGGTCACCACGCGGACCGCTTCCCCCCGTACCCTGCCCACCAGGGCGTCGGCACCGCACGGGGCCTCCCGGGCGTCCACCACGGTCCCCGAATGGATCTGCTCCACGCGGTGCACGTTTCCCACGGACAGCCCCCGCCCGGCCAAGAATGCAGAGAGTGTCCCGGCGTCGGTGCCGTCAAACCCCTTGAGGGTGAGGAACGCGAAGGTGTCGGCGGGAAAGAGGCCCGATAGGTCCAGGTAGGCACCCTGCGCGCAGCGGCGCACCTCACTGAGCACGGGGAGCTTCCAGGGCCACGGCCCAGCATGCCCCTCCCGTGGCCAGGGCCAGGAGGACGGCCCGCCGCGCGGAGCCCGAAGCCAAGCGGCGGGAGACGAGCCCGGCGGCCCCCGCCCAGCTCGCGCCGCAGGCGCCCAGGAGGCGCTGGAAGGAGAAAGGAGCCGCCGCGGGAAGCCGGGAGGAGCGCAGCCCGTCCGACGCGGCCTTCAAAACGGGCGTGTCTTCGGGGAGGGCCGCCAGATCCACCGATGCGCCTTCCCAGCCCGCCCGAGACAAAAGGCTGTCCAGCGCCCGGCCCAGAACCGGTCCCGCTTCGGGAAAGAGGTGCGGAGGGGCCGGAGCCGAAAGGCCTGCCCATGCAACCACGCGGGCTTGGGCACCTGCGGGAAGCTCCCGTGCGCATTGCAGCTTGAGGGCGTAAGCACCCTCCCCCGCGGGGACGCCGCTGCCCCGCCGCAAGGGCCTGAGAATCTGCCGTAGAAAGGGATCAAGGTGATCCACCCCCCCCGCCACGAGCTCGCCGCAAAGCCCCGCCGAAAGGCACCGCGCCCCCTCCGCGAGGGCAGCGAGTCCCGCCGACTCCTTCGCGCACAGGGTCACCGCGAGCCCCCGCATGTGGAGAAGAATGCCCGCCTGAGCGGAGGGTGCGTTGCCCACCGAATAGGGGAAGTGCGACGGCGCCATGGCTGAGAACCCCTGCCGGTGCACCTGCTCGGCGAGGGCCATGACGGGCGGATTGGAACCCCAGCAAAGGCCCACCACCTGTCCCGTTTCGGCGCAGGCACCTCCCGCTCCCAGGGCCTGCCTCGCGGCATTGATCCACCAGAGGGACGAGGCGTCCTGCCAGCGCATGGCGGCGGCGGGGAAGCCCTCCTTGAGAGGCAACCCCTCGGGGACGAGGCGGGAGCCCCGCGCGGACTCCCCAGACACGTCCTCGGGAAGGCCCAGCCCGCAGGGGCCGACGGCACCCGTCCCGGTGATCCAGAGGGCGGTCACGGCTCCCCTCCGAACAGGAGGGCCGCGTTGTTGCCCCCGAAGGCGAGATTCACGGAGAGGACGTGCCTCAGCGCCATGGGCACCGCCCGGTTCGGAACGCGGAGAGGAATGGCGGGGTCGGGCGATCGAAAGCCCGCGCACGGCGGTACGGCCTGGTGGACGAGGGACAGCACCACCGCCGCCGCTTCCATGGCTCCCGCCGCGCCGAGGCAGTGGCCCACGGCGCCCTTGATGGAGGTGACGGGCACGGCCGCCACCCGGTCGCCCAAGAGCGAGACGAGGGCTTTCCCCTCCGCCAGGTCATTGGCCGGCGTGGCCGTTCCGTGCGCGTTCACGTGGTCCACATCCCCGGGGGTGAGCCCCGCCGCCGAAAGCGCTTGCCGCATGGCGCGCAAGGCGCCCTCGCCCTCGGGATGGGGGGCGGTGGCGTGGAAGGCGTCGGCGGAGAGGCCCACGCCCTCCAAGACGGCCAAGGGACGCGCGCCGCGTGCTCTCGCCGCCTCGGGCGATTCCAGGATGAGAAAGGCGGCGCCCTCTCCGATGACCATGCCCGACCGCTCCCCGTCGAAGGGCCTGGGACGGTCGGGGCTTACCAGCCGAAGGCAGTTGAACCCGCCTACCGTGAGGCGCGAGAGGGCGTCGGAGGCCCCCGCCAGGACGCAGGAGCACTCGCCGGAGGACACCCACAGCCCGCCCAGCCCGATGGCCACCGCGGACGAGGTGCAGGCGTTGGCCGCGGAAATGCGGGGCCCTCCTCCCCCCAGTTCGGCCCCGAGCACGTCCGCCGTGGTGGCCGGGAGGTGGCCCGTGAAGGCGCGGTGGCCGCGGGAGAGGGGCGCCCCGTCCAGCACGCGAAGGTAGGCATCCTCCGACTCGGGCAACCCTCCCACCCCGGCGCCCAGGGCGATCCCGGCTCCTTCGGGCAGCCTCTCCAAGCCTGCCTGGGCGAGGGCCTCACGGGCGGCACAAAGGGCGAGGTTGTCGGCGCGGCTTCGGCGGGGGCCACCCGGGTCCGGGCACTGAGCCACGCGCGCGCTGCGCATGTCCCCCGAGGGAAAGCGGGTCAAATCCGTCACCCCGCTTCGGCCCTCCAGGAGCGCCTCCCAGAAGGAGGCCGCGTCCGTGCCGATGGCGCTGTACACGCCTACCCCCGTGACCCAAACCGGGCGCATCACGACAACGCCTCATGCACCACGAAGACACCAAGGCACCCAACCGCCGGCTCGTTCATTCTTGCCTTCTGACCATGAATTCCGCGTTCGTTTCTTGGTGTCTTGGTGCCTTCGTGGTGAAACGCTCTGCTCATCCTCCACCCATCCGCAGGACCATCACGCCGCGCGCCACGAGCCGCCCTTCCCTGCGGGCGCTCACGCGAAGCCGGAGAAGGGGCCCCATGCGCTTGAGGACCTCGCCGCGGATCTGGAGAACGTCGCCCGGCCACACGCGCCGGGGACACCGGTAGGCCGAAACCTGCACCAGCGCGCCCCCTTTTTCCTCGCCTTGTGCCGCATCGAGGCCCGCTCCCTGGGTGAGGGCCTCAAGGATGACCCACGGCGGAATGGGGCCGCCCCGGCCGAAGGCGTCGTTGGCCGAAGGCGCGAAGGCCACCATGGCCCCGCCTCCCTCGCGGGAGATGAATTTGAAGGGGTACGCGTGGGGCAGACGCCGGGGCTCGCTCATGAGGGCCAAGGATAGCAAGGAGAGGGCAAGGAAGGGAAGGCGTCTTGGGGAGGGGGGCAGTTCGGATTTGGGATTTCGGATTTGAGAATT
>JAKAKG010000234.1 GCA_021813555.1 Acidobacteriota bacterium | reverse complement strand
ACCGGCGCGGCCAACGGGTACGACTGGCGGAGCGACCTCTACTCGGCGTGGGATTGGAACCTCAACATGCTCAACAACTGGTCGGTACAGTCCGGCGTGGCCGTCGAGGACATCGTAGCCAGGGGCGGCGTCTTCGAGCCCGTTTCGGGCAATCCCGGGGATCCCTCCGCCGCCTACAACGGCAATTTCATGAAACACCCCTACGGCAAGATCGTTCACCTCTACTTCGAGCGCTTGGCCACCACCCCCAACAGCATGACGGGTCACCCCTTCGACCCCCTGCCCAAGTACGAACCCGTCCAGGACTCCATCGGCAGGCCCTTCGTCGCCCCAGGAGATTTCCCCTTCAAGCTCATCGCCTACCGGAACGTTTACATGGCCCAGGCCCGTACCATCTGCAACCCTGCCCTGCAGGGACTCCAGCCCACCAACTTCATCGAGATGAACGCGGGCGACGGGCGGGCCCTAGGCCTTCAGACGGGGGACCAGGTCCGGATGACCGGTGTAGGCGGCCTATTCATCACGGGCCTGGTCAGGCTCACCGAAGGCATGCGCCCGGGCGTCGTGGGCATCCCACATTCCTACGGCCACTGGGAGATGGCGTCCAACGGCAACCACACCATCAACGGGAACCCCGCGGCCTACGATCCGGCGCGCGCCCTGGGCGTCATCGCCAACCCAATCACCACCATGGATCCGCACCTGGGGGATGTAACTCTGAGCGATCTGATCGGAGGTTCAGCCATGTTCATGAACCACCCGGTGAAGATCGAGCACGCCTGAGCATCTGGAAGGAGAGAAGCCATGCCCCAACTCGGCTGGATCATTGATTTGACTAAGTGCACCGGCTGCCATACGTGTGAGGTGGCCTGCAAGATGGAAAACAACACGTTTCCGCAGTTGTCGCCGCTGCCCATCACGTCGCCTTACAAAGCCCAGCAGGTCAACTGGCGGCGGGTGCTGGAAGTGGAGAGCGGCCACTACCCCGACGTCAAGCGCTCCTTCTACGCCATGTCCTGCCACCACTGCGAGCATCCCGCTTGCATGGCCGCTTGTCCCGTAGGGGCCATCACCAAGCGGGCCAGCGACGGCGTGGTGCTCCTGGACCAAAGCAAGTGCATCGGCTGCAAGTACTGCGCCGCCGCCTGCCCTTACGGCGCCCCTCAATTTAACGAGGCTACGGGCATCATGGAGAAATGCACTTTCTGCGCCCACCGCCTCGCCGTAGGAGAAAAGCCGGCGTGCGTGACCGCGTGCCTGGGCGGAGCTCTTCAGTTCACGACCGATTTCCAGGCGCCTGGAGATGTGCCGCCAGGCTTCGCGGACCCAACACTCACGAACCCGTCCATTGAATGGATCGCGGACACGGTGCGCGGGTGAACACCAAGCACACATCCTCTGTAACTCGCGAGGGGGCGGGCCCGTCCCGCCCCCTCGCGGATCTCTTTCTTTTCCTGGCGCAATACTACCTGGAGGGCCCCAGCGACCGGCTTGACGCGGTCCTGAGAAGCGCCGCTTGGCCGGAGGAGCTTAAGCAGGCTGGGCTTCTGGACGAGAGTCCCGGCGGAGAACCCGCCGGCCTATCCGCCCACCGTTTGGAATTCGAAGGCCTTCTGCGAATTCCCGGCGAGGGGTTCGTTCCGCCGTTCGAACAGGCCTACCATACCCAGAAGGCCACCGTGGAGTTTTCTGCCCCCGCCGCATGCGAGCGCGTCTACCAGCATGCAGGGTATGACCGCGCGCCCTTCGTGGCAGTCCAGGCTGACCATGTAGGCCACCAGCTCCGTTTCCTGTCGGCGCTCCTCGGCCGCCTCGGCGATGCTCATGAGCGGCACGATGGGGACGCAGTTCTCCGCGTCCTCTCGTGGCGTGACGGTTTTCTGCGCGACCGGTGCTGGTGGTGGCCGCGTTTCTCGGGGAAAATTCTTGAGCGGGGCCCGTGCCGCCAGGTTCGTCTCGCCGCCGTGCTCCTCCCGGCGTTGGCCCGTGCCTGCCCTCCTGGGCGGCCCTGAGGGCCTCTGCGGTCGCCCTTCCCTTCTCACCCATCCTTGATCCCCCCGCTTGGGCCTTTATGGCCCTTGCGAGGGGGAGGAGTGCCCCCCCGCGCCGCCCCATCCTGCCCCCCCCGCACGCCAAGAAAGGGGCCCCGAAGGGCCCCGAAAAGAAGAGGGAGGTAATGAGAGAAAAAGGGGTTGATTTTAGAAACGGACGACGACGCCGACTCGCGCGTCCACGATGTCCGTCTTGTCGCTGACGTACCGGATGGAATCGAACCCCATGTGGGTGTAGGTGAGCTGGAAGGACATGCCGACGCTCCGGGTGAAGAACCGCCGGTAGCCAAAGCCGGCCTCACCGGCCCACTTAGACTGCGAAGGCTGGCGGACGTAGCGGAGCAGCCCCCCGTCGCGGACCCAGTACTCCTTGGATTGCATATCGGCCACGCCCGCGCCGATGAAGGCGTAGATCTGGTCCTTCTCGGTCAGGTTGTAGTCGTACTCTGGAGCGATGGTGAACGTCCATATATTACTGGCCGCGCTGCCCACGCTGTCCTTGATCTTGCCGTCCCAGTAAGTCGCGTGGAAAGCCAGTTTCCAGTGGTCGGTGAAGGCGTAGGCGATACCCGTGCTCGCGTTCCAATCGCTGTCCATGAAGTTGCTCGACGCGTAGTAGCCGCCCTGCAGTTCCCATGTCCATGGGTTTGGGGGCGCCTGGGCCGACACGGCCACAGTCGCTGAAACGAGGACAAAGACGACAACCAGTAGCTTTTTCATCGAAACCTCCTTTTCATGAGGCGAACGGCCTTGGCGGCCTCTCATCCGGCGGAGCCTGCCCCGGCTCCCTCCGCGCCTCTACATCCCGAAGGTAGGGCCGAATGCTGGCGTGCGCCTTGACGGGAATCAAGCCTCATCCCTTAGGAACGGGCGTAGGAACGGGCGCGCCGTACCGGACCACCCGGTAATAAAACCGAAGCACGGGACGGCCGTCTTTCTCGACGGCCTGCTCCTGCACGGGGCCACCTTCTTTTAGCCACGGGGCCAGCCGTGGATCGGCCAGATCCTTCTGCTTGAAGCTGAGCAAGAGCAGCCGCTTTCCATACTGCTCACGGGCCGGAGACCACCAATCGTACATCAGCGCATCGCCGCCGAAGAGATTTCGGCTGGCCGTTTGCCGGCTCTCCGGCAAATCTTGGCGGTTGTAAAAGGCCATCTCGCTGGCGATGAAATACTTGTCCATCCCCACGACCATGGCGGCTGGATAGCCTAGTGAATCCTTGATCCATTCCACGCTTTGGCCAAATTCTTCCCACGCCACCGGCAGGGCCATCTTGCGGGGATAGGGGATGCCGGGCAGGCCCATCGTCATATAGTGCAAAAGGCCGCCCAAGGAGATCAGCATGACGATGAAGGTGAGCATCCACCCGCGCTGAAAGAACACCTTTAGCCGCGCCGCGGGCCACCGCTCCTCTTGCCCCATCTGCCAAGCGACGGCGGGGAGCACCGCGAGCCATAGGGGGCCGGTCCACTCGAGCTTCGGCTCGTGCGTCAGGCTGAACAGGACAAAAACGGAGAGGGGCACGAGGGTAAAAACCGCCATGAAGAGGCGCCGGCGTGCGCCTGCTTCCCCGCTGGGGTCCTCGCGAGTACCCGGGCGGCCCTTCGTAAACAGCACCTGAAACGCGGCGGCCGCCACCACGGGGGTGAGCAGCACCAGGATGGCCCCCAGAAGCACGTGGGGCGAGAATTGCGTTTTCATGCCCAAACGGCGTGCGGTTTGGAACGTAAAGGACGCCCAGTTGTTTTCCGCGTTCCACACCACGACGGGCATGAAGAGCACCGCCGCAAGCAGGGCGGCGGCGTAAGGTTCCGGCCGCCTTAGCCACCGGCGGCTGCGACGGTCCAGGAGAATGAAGAGCATCGCCGCCGGCCCCAGCAGCAGGATCGTATACTTGGACAGCATGCCCGCTCCCAGGCATATGCCCACGCCCCACCACGCATTCCGCTTTTCGCCCAGCAGCGCGCGCTCCAAGAAGAAAAGCACCCCGGCCCAGCACGCCGTCAGCGGGGCGTCGGGGGTCATGATGAACCCTGCGGAGAAGAAGAACGGCAGCACGGCCATGAGCATGACCGCCTTGAGCGCCGCGGCCTTTCCCATAAGGTCACGTGCAAAAGCGAAACTGAAGCCAGCCGCCACCAGCCAGCACGTGTACGCAGCGATGCGAACGCCGAATTCGGTGTGGCCAAAGAGGGCCGTTCCCAGGGTGACCAGCCAGGCCACCATGGGGGGATGGTCCAGATAACCGAGGGCGGGGTGCTGGGCGTAGTTCCAGTAATAGGCCTCTTCGGGCAACAGGTCAACCACGCCGAGGTAAAATAGCCTTAGAAGCAGCATGTAGGCGATGACGCCCACGGCGGCCGTGCGCCAGCGCACACCGCTCCTCTGGCTCGTGGATTTTGGGAAGACGAAGAATACGCTGCCCAGATAATTGACGAGGGCCGTGGCGAAGATCGCGGCCACCACGGAGACCAGGGCGGGCCAGCCAAGCCCGTCGTGGCACAGCGCCAGGAGGCCGCCGCGCAGGAAGAGGGCCAGGAAGGCCACCACCAAAAACCGCCCATAAGCCACCCCGTGTAGGCGCCCTCCCGTCGTCTCTCGGAACACCCACCCTGCGTTGAACGCGTAATTCGTGAGCGTGGCCGCGAAGAAACTCGCGATGTGCGACATAGAGAGCCCAAAACCCAAGGACCACAGCACCTGGAAAACCAGGAGATCCACCACCAGCCCCGACAGGCCGACGACGGCGAACTTGGCCGCGTTCGCCGGGGTCACTTCCCCGCCCGCCAGCGAGAAAAGCCTGCGCAGGTACAACAGGGCTTGCTTGGCGCTCATCTTGGACCGGCCTAGGGTCCGGTCGGGGAAGGAGACCGGCGACTCTCCGGCGCGCATCTCCTCACCCAGGGCCAGCATGACTTCCAACCCTATTTTAAAGCCTTCGGCCCGCGGGTCCACCGCGAGAAGCCGGTCCCGCCGAACCGCGAAAAAGCCTGACGTAGGATCACGTACCTCGACCCAGGGCCAGGCAAGCCATGCCGCGGCTCGCGACATGAGCCGGCGCGACAGGGGCCACCCCCGCGTCTGGCCTCCGGGCACGTACCGGCTGCCGACCATCATGCCCCGCTCCCCGTCCAGCACGGGCTGGATGAGCTTTGGAATGGCTTCAGGGTCGTGGCTGCCGTCGGCATCCATGACTACGGCCACCCGGCCTTTTGCTTCCCGCGCCGCCAAAAGAACGTCACCGGCCAGACCGTGGCCGCTCCGGACCTCCACGAGCCGAACCGGAGATCCTTCCTCCAGGGCTCGAACCTCCTCTTGCGTCCCATCCGTCGAACCGCCATCGGCAACCAATATGTCGGCGCGTACGCCGTATTCGCCAAGCACCTCCAGAATTTTGGAGATGAGGGGCGGAAGGTTACCCCGTTCGTTGAGCGCGGGAATGATGACTGACACCAACGGCTGAGCACATTCATCTGCCACGGCGCAAACTCCTCCCTGCTGGCTAGAGCATCCACTCCCGGTCAACGAATCAAAAGACACACCCCAACATCACCGGAAGAGAAGACAGCACATACACTTATGCTAGGGCGCAGGCCGGCGAGGCGCCTTGACGGGAGTCAAGATCGAAGAGTTGTTCGCTGAATTGGTCCGATCTCCCCGGCGGCGGATGGAGCTCGAACAGAAGCGAAGAGGGCGGCGGTGTGACCGCCGCCCTCAGGGGGGATACTTTGGCTCTCCTGCTACGGCAGGGTCGTCTGCCACCATTGGCCCTGGGGACCGTAGTACTCCATGAGCTTCGTGGCGGTTTTCACATCCACCGGGTCGGTCCAGGGCAGGAAGTTGGACGCGATGCCGTAACCCCAAAGGTTCACTCTCTCGCGATGGCATGTGGACCCGCAGGCGTTGGGCATGCCCCCTTGGGCTTGGTACTTGAGGGTCTTCTCAGGAGGCTGGGGAACGAACTGGTGGGTGTGAATGGCCGATTCGTGTTCTGCTCCCGCTACGCGAGGCATGTGGCAGCTCGTACAGCGCGCTAGACCCATGATCCGCTCGGGCCCGTAAGGGTGGTGAGCGTGGGCGCTGACGGCCCCGCCGATGGCGTTCACATTGGCGGCATAGTCGGCCACCATCTGCGGTGTGATGGAGGCGAAAGGGCCGTGGGTGGCGTGGCAGGAGAGGCAGAGGGTGTTGTTCTCCGCGCTGGTCCGGATGGTCACTCCCCCTTGGGTGCGTTGGGGGATGATTTGGGCTGGGTTGGCCTGCTGGTGGGGGTCGTGGCAGTCGAAGCAGCGCAGCTTCTGGTAGGGATTGGTGGTGTGGGGAGACTTTAGCATCTCGTTGTAGTGCTGGTTGTGCTCGTAGGAGGTCTCCCCGTCGGGCCAGAGAGAATTGTTGTCGGCGAAGAAAGAGGCCAGGGGCTCCGTGTTGGGCGTCCACTGGGTGCTCGTGTCGTCATTGTACGGCCAGGCATATGTTTTGTTTGGGACGGAGCGAACGCGGTTGTGGCACCGTCCACAGACTTCGTTGGCCCTGTCCGCGCTCAGCTTCCCCGGGTTCACGATCTTGGCGGGATCCCCGTTGCCAAGGACGTGGGCCGACCCCGGGCCGTGGCACATCTCGCACCCGATGTTCATCAGGTCGGGCAGGCCGTCTCCGTCGTAATCGAAGTAGGCCGGATCGTCTTCCTGATAGAGAACGGCGGGGTAGGGCTTGAGCACCCACTCTCCCTGTGACGTCTTTCCCGCGCTACGGATGCCGGTGATGTGACATCCCACGCAGTTCTTGCTAAAGGAGGACAGGATGGCCGCCCCGATGGCGGCGCGCGTCATCCCGGGCTGGACTATGGGCTGCTTGTTGGCACCATACCAGTTGGTGATCTTGTAGGCGAAGTAGCTCTCGGAATCCTCGTTGAACTGGACGGGGGAGAAGTAGACTTCGGCGGAGTAGCCGGTGGGGCTGTCCGAGGCGGGGATGCGCACGCCGTAACGCTCGCGCCAATCGCCCGTGCCGCCGTTCACGAACACAACCGGCATCTTGACCTGGCCGATGGTGATCATGTAGCTGCCGTTTTCCACGGAAAGCACGGGAGCGTTGGGCTTGTAGGGGTCGTAGACCGAGGAAATCTGGTTGAAATCGAGCCCCTGAATGAAGTCGTCCACGCCGTTCCGGTCATAGTCCGCTACGACGCCCTTTCCCGGAATTAGGGAGTACTGCTCCATGGGACGCCTGATGGACATGGCGTGCTTGGTGCTCTTCCAGCCCTGGTACTCGCTGTGGCACGCCAGGCAGAACTCCGATCCCACATAGGTGCCGATCTGGAGCTGCTCGGTGGTGTACCGTGAATTCAAAAGCTTACGGAGCGAAGTTTGCTGCGGTGCGCCCGCCACCAACGTTGGTGGCTTAACGGCCTGCGGCCGAGCCGGCGCCACGCCCCAAGCCACGCTAAGGGCTCCCGTACTGAGTAGAACTCCTACACCCCATGCTAGACCATTCTTCATGCGAGCCCCCTGACCCATTTGGTTTTTGTTAGGAGCGGTCCCGCCCCTCCCTGGGGCTGATGGGCGTAAGCCCAAACTTCCCGCTACTATGGCGGAAGGCTACGGCTTAAACTTTGATTGGACCTTGACGCTCGTCAAGATATGCGTTGGCGAGGTTCTGCATGAGCGATTTGCCCCAGGCCGGGTCTCCCTCGCGCTTAGGCACTGGGATAGGGAAATTTGTTATTGGCTCAGACGAAGGGATGGCGAGGATCGCAAGCAGCGTCCTTTCACCGATCTTCGGCTAGGACTCGCAACCGATCCAGGGAGGGAATGCGAAAGCGGCGGCGGCCGGCCCGAGCGATGAGGCCCTCCCGAAGTAGCCGTGCCAGGGCGCGGGAGAGGTTCTCAGGGGCGACGCCCAGGGTCCGGGCCAGCTCCACTTGGCTGACGGGTAGGGTGGCCATGGCGGAACCGCCGCCGCCTTCAGCCGGCACGGCCAGCCCGAGCAAGGCTTGAGCTGTTCGAGACGCGGCGCCCTGGCTCGTGACCACGCCGAGGCGGTCCACACATTCTCGAAGCCTTCCGGCTAAATGCTCCAGGAGCACGCGGGAAAAGTCGGGCGTTTCTCGCAGAAAAGAAAGGAAGGCCTGCCTTCGAAGGATGAGAACCTTGGACGGAAGAACGGCCTGCACATTCATGGGAAGAGGTCCGCCGTCCAGCAAGGGCAAGAAACCAAATGACTCCTTGGGCCGCAAAAGGAAGATCGTGATCTCCCTGGCAGGGGGCAGAATTCGGTAGGCTTTCAGGAGCCCCTCGGCCACGATGCAGAATCGGCCTTCGTCCTCGCCTTCCCTACAGAGAATCTTTCCCGCCGTGACCTCCTGAAACTCCATGAGGCGGGAAAGCTTCGCCAAGGCTTCATCCGGTATTTTTCCAAAGGGCGTGGCCCGAAGAAGCGGCAACCGGTCTTCTTGGTCTCTCTGCGCCATATGCCGCTCCTTCGCTCTGTCGAGCAACCTCTTCTGAATACGGACGTCCAGCGACGGGTGCGCACTTCCCCCTCGAGCTCACTCCGAGCGAGACCAGCCGCCCATGAGATAGACATACGTGACCGCCCAGTTGGAGAGGATCGTCGCGACGCCGAAGATGACGACCCCCACGCTCATGAGCGCCCACCCCGAGAGGATGTTGCCGATGACGCACCCGGTGGCGAACCAGGCTCCCATCCCCACGAGGACTCCGCCCAGAAGGGCGAGGAGAGTCTGCTGGGGTTCCTTGGGCAGGAGTTTCGCCGTGCCTCCCATCCGGGCCGAGGCATGGGACCCCAGCATGAGCCCCAGGACGACGAAGATGAGCCAGAAGGACACTTTCTTGGTCTGGGATGCGGGGGGCACCGGCGAAGGCGGAGGTTGCGGGGTGCCAGCACTCCGGCCAGAGTTGGCGGTTGCCTGGGGTGGTTTGGGCGCCTGGGCTTTGAGGCTCCCTTGCACAGAGGGCTCGGTCACGAGAAGGTAGGCATGCAGCACGCCGTGGGTGACGCCCACGGGGTAGTTCCGGCCCGAGCCCGCCGAGGAGAGGTAGAGGGGCCCAGCCAGGAGGCCGATGGCCAGGCCCGCCTGCCAAGGCTTCCAGGGCCGGGTGAAGAGGCGCCGGACGACGGGCTCGTTGGAGACGATCTTGGGCCCCTTGGCTGGGTGCCGCCGTGACCAGAGGAGGGCCGCCGCGACGGTTGCCAGGGCGAAGAAGAGGGCCAAGGCCCAGAACGGAAGGCCGGTGAGGGAGGAGAGCGTGAGGGGGGAGCCGTCGGCCATGGCCACCTTCCGTCCCAGCATGGCCTTGTTCCAGGGCGACAAGGGGCCGTACTCCACCATCGCCATCCCCAGTGGCATGCCCATGAGGGCCATGATGGAATTGATGTTCCCAGCGGGTCCCTTGTAGAGGCACCCGCTGACGCAGCCCCCAGCGAGCACCGTCCCTGCGCCAAAGACCACTCCGCCCACGAGGAAACTCATCCAGAGCATGGGCTTGGGGGAGAGCGTGACCCAGCCGGCGAGGTCCATGGCGGCGAAGACCACCATGGAGGTGACGATGCAGACCCACATCCCCCAAACTTTGCGACTGTCGCGCATGAGGAGCACTTCGCTGAAGGCGGAGGCCCCGCATAGGTCGCCCTTGTGGAGGAAAAACCCAAAGAGGAAGCCCAGGGGCAAGGCTACGAGAGCTGCGAGGCCCAGGGACAGGGCAAAAGCAAGGGTGATGCCCAGGAAGAGGAGCGACGCCAACAACCAGAAGATCCAGGCTCGGCTTTTCATCGCGCTCTCCTTGCGTTAAGGGCGGACCTCTTCAGCCCCACCGGTGTGGCTCAGCTTGGCGCACTTGCCGCACCCTAGAACTACCGTGGGCACGTCCGGATGCCTTCCCAGTAAATTGGAAAGTTCCTCGTACGGCTTTGAACCGGTAATGACGCTCATGGCATGCCCCCTCCCCGAGGCGATCGCTTCAAATCAGAGAGACCGATCGCGCTATAACTCCCCCTTACTAGCCCTTGCCGCCCTGGGCCCTAGCGGGTTCGTTTTTAGAATAAGACGTTGAACAGGTAGCCCACGACCAGTATCCCCAGAGCCACAACCCCAAAGTAGACCGCGATGAGCTTGGGCTTGAGCACCTTCCGCAAGATCACCGCTTCGGGCAGGCTGAGGCCGATGACGGCCATCATGAAGGCAAGCACCGTTCCAAGGGCCGCGCCCTTTTCCATGAGGGCCTGGACGATGGGGATGATGCCCGCGGCGTTGGAGTACATGGGCACCCCCACGAGGACGGCGGCGGGCACGGCCCACCAGGCGCTCTTGCCCATGAGGTGGGCCATGGCGCCCACGGGCACGTAGCCGTGGATGCCCGCGCCGACGGCAATGCCCGCGAGCACGTAGGGCCAGACTCGCCCCACGATGTCGCGCACGGCTTGCAGGCCCGCCTGGATGCGCTCGCCCCAGCTCAGGCGCTCCTCTCCGCCCATCCCCGAACCGGCGGCGGTCTGGTAGACCCACTCCTCCACCCATCCTTCGAGCTTGAGCTTGCCGATGACGAAGCCCGCGAAGATGGCGATGGCCAGGCCCGTGCCCGCATAAATGGCCGCCACCTTCCATCCGAAAAGGCCGAAGAGGAGGACGAGGGCCACCTCGTTCACCATGGGCGACGCCACGAGAAAAGAGAGGGTCACACCCAGCGGCACACCCGCCGAGACAAACCCGATGAAGAGAGGCACCGCGGAGCACGAGCAGAAGGGCGTGGGGACGCCCAGGATCGCGGCCAGCACGTTGCCCGCCGACTCCCGCTTGCCCGCCAGGATGCGCCGCGTGCGCTCGGGCGTGAAGAAGCTCCGCAGGATGCCCACGCCGAAGACCACGAGCAGCAGAAGCATGAGGACCTTGGGCGCCTCGAAGATGAAGAATTGCACCGCCATGCCCAGGCGCGAATTGACCGCCATGCCTGCCAAATCGAAGGTGATCCACTTGGAGAAGGGCTCCAGGATCCAGTAGACGGCGATCCAGAGCGCCAGCGCGGGGATCCCCATGAGAAGGAAACGGCCGAGCCCGCTATTTCGGTGAGGCGTGGCCGTTTCGGAGGTCTCGCCGCCAGACCCGGCCGGCAGCGCCCCGGGCATGTCTTGAACCTTCATGGTGTTTCCTTTCTCAATGGCCATGGGGATCGTCGCAGCGCGCCTTGGCGGCGTCGGGCCGCTCACCCGCTACGGCGTAGGGGAACGCCGGAAGGACGTCCACATCGTAAAGGGATTTAGGGGGCGAGGCGAGCAGCCGGTGAATAAACTCCATTTGAAGGGCCTGTAAACGGCTTATGAGGGGCCTGTCGCATCCCTCGGCCCTCAGCGCCTTTTCCATGGCGGGTATCTCCGCCGGCTTGACACCCGGTCTCAGGCGCACGCGCACCGCTCGGCCCGTGGATCTGCGCAGGAGGAACCATTCGTCGCCGAGGGTTTTATCAATCACCAACGTGCCGTAGATCGTCCTCGAACCGGTCAGATAGGCCGCCACGTCGGAGTAACAGGGCGAGGCATTCGTCGCGGCGGCCACGTCGGTCCGGTCCACGATTTCATCCGGGAAGAGTGCCTTCAAGCCGAGGGTGATGCCTTCGGCCGCGGCCACCAAGCCGTCACAAGGATGGCCGTGGAAGCGGATCAAGTCGCCCAAGGTCACCGTTTGAGGCGTCTTCGACATGGGGCCGAGGCTGGACTCCGTATCCAGCACGCGGACCAGAACCCGCGCCAAGGCGGCCTTCGGCACTGGATCGTAAGCCGGCCGTCCTTCCGTTGCACGCCAGGCCATGCCCGCGATCATCAACCCGGCCATCGCGCAAAGTCCCAATACGGCTAAGCGGCTTCTTGTTCCCTTTTGACTTTTCACTTTTAGCTTTTCACTTTTCACTGTTCCCATTCGCCGCCTCAACGATGTACCCCTTCACGATCCCCACGGTAGGCACCTTCCCCTGCAGCACGACCTTGCCGTTGATGATGAGGCCTGGCGTCATGAGGATGCCCGCCTTGGCGATGTCTTGGTACTCCGTGAGCTTCATCACCGTGGCCTCCGCCTGGAGCTCTTCCAGCGCCTGTTTGACTCTGTTTTCCAGCTCGATGCAGTTCCGGCATCCCGGCCCCGCGACTTTGATGTCCAACATGTCAGACTCCTGAATGCTTTCTTTTCTCTGCCATCATCCACCCAGGTGCAACAGCGGCGCGGCGATGACGTAGCCGCCCACGAGGATGATCAGGGCGCCCGCGGCCCGTCTAAGCCACAGGTTGGCGTGCGCCCAGCCCTTGTTGTTTAGAAGCCCCTTCATGGCCCCCATAGAGATCCCGCCCACCAGTACAAGGGTGCAGTGGCCCAGGGCGTAGGTCAGCAAGAGCCCACCGCCGTAGAGCACGCTCCCCTTCTGGGCGATGAACGTGAGCAGCACGGCCAAGATGGGCACCGCGCACGGCGTGGAGATGACGCCGAAGAGGAGGCCGAGAATAAAGGCCCCCAGCGCACCTCGGGTGGAGGGCGTGAAGGGAAGGGAGAAGCCCAGGCGCAGGGGGAGCCAGCCCAGCATGTGCAGCCCCATGAAGAGGCACACGGCGCCGATGAGGTAGGGCCAGAAGCGGCCCTGAACGCCGAAGAACCGCCCCATGAGCGCGGCGGCTAGGCCCAGGGCAAGGAACGTGACGCTCAAGCCCAGGACCATGCACACGCTGTACAGGAGGGACTTCTTCCAGGACACGGCCTCCTGGTTGCCGGCCACGAAGGACAGCACCAGCGGGATGCTCACGAGCACGCACGGGTTGCTCGCCGTGAGCAGGCCGCCCAGAAAGGCTCCCGCGAAGGCCAGCCAGGGCGCCGCTTCGATCCAGTGGCCGAAGTTTCCCAGAACTCCTTCCATCAGGGAGTCCCCTTCACACCCATCTTGGTGAAGACCTTCTCCACTTCATCGAAGGGGAGGTAGCCCACGTGGCGCTCGAACTCTTTGCCGTCGGCGGTGAAGAAGACCTGCGTGGGAATCATCATGACCTTATACTGGTCCGCCGCCTCTGGATGCTCGTCCAGGTCAATGAATTCGATGGCGGCCTTTCCCTTGTAGCGCTGTTCGGCCTCTTGCAAGACGGCCACCATCTTCTTGCAAGGGATGCACCACGTCTTCCCCACGTCCACCATGCGCGGAAGCTTTGCCGCCGGTGTTGCCGCGGGGGCGGCCGCGGGGGCGGCCGCGGGGTTGGCCGCGGCGGACGCTTTGGGCGGCTGCTGGGTCAGCGAGGGCTGGGCCACAAGGTAGACGGCCACGAGAAGGGCCGCCAGGGCGGCGCTTCGAAGGATTCCACGGGATGAAAGCAGGGTGTTCATGCGGCACGGCCTCCTTTGCGCGATGCCCGCGCCGGGCGGGCGTTCTTCTTGGCGAGTTTCGCCTCCGCGGCGCAGGCCAGGCCCGCCGCGGCCAGAATATCGGTGGTGAGGGGATTGGCGACGCGGTAGAAGATCAGCGTCCCCTCGCGGTCATCCTCGATGATCCCATGGCCCCTGAGGATGGCCAGGTGGCGCGAGAGGGTCGGCTGCGGAACCCCCACCTCTTCGAGCATCCTGCACACGCACTCCCGCTCCCGGCGGATGAGCAGGCAGAGGATCTTCAGCCGGACCGGGTGGCCCAGATCCCGGAAAAGATTGGCTTCCGCCTTGAGCGATTTATCCATGCTAACCTCCAGATATTTGAATATACGGATATTGATGGGCACTGTCAACCCCCCCCCGCGTCTCCATAGAATCGAGTCGGCGTGAAACACTCGCCCCATTCACCCCTCAGGAAGCCCCCTCTGAATCCCCGTTTTCCCAATGCACCCATACGCTCTCCGGCCTTACATGCAGGGTGATCGCGTCGCCCTCACGGAGGCTCAAGTCCTGGACGAGGTGCTGTGTAACCGCCACCTCTAGGGAGATGGAGCCCCTGTCGCCGACGGACACCCTTGCATACCTGCGGTTCCCCAAATTGAGGATACGCTCCACCCTGCCCTCAAGAAGATTGCAGGTCATCCATGGGGCGAGCGGCCGGTCTCGGCGAAGGACCACCAGGGCTTCAGGCCGTATGCCGATATGCATGGAGGGTCTGGGGCTGAGGCCGGGCTTGGGCTTGGCCGCGACGACCACACCTCCGGCTTCCAAGAACCACAGCCCCTCGCTCTCGCGGACGAAGAAAGCCGGGAACAGGTTCTGAACAAGGAGAAAACGGGCCACCATGAGAGAGGCTGGATTTGCCGTGAAGGCCTCCGGGGGGCCCTCCTGCTCGATGCGCCCCCGGAGCATGACGGCCATGGCATCCGCCATAATAAAGGCCTCCTCATGGTCGTGGGTCACCAGGAAGAAGGTGAGCCCCGCCTCCCGCTGAAGGTCGAGGATGGAGAGCTGGAGCGAGCGGCGGGCCAGGGCGTCCAAGGACGAAAAGGGCTCGTCCAGAAAAAGCACCTTGGGCCGCAGGACGAGCGCCCGAGCCAGGGCCACGCGCTGGCGTTCGCCGCCCGATAGGGTTCGAACATCGCGCCGTGCCAGGAGCGGCGCGAGCTGGAGCCTCTCCACGAGGGCGTCGAAAGGGCCCTGCCATCGCTCCCTCGGCCATCGCCGGATGGAGGGCCCGAAGAGAATGTTGTCCCGCACCGAGAGGTGGGGGAAGAGGGCCAGGTCTTGCGGCAGGTAGGCGACGGAGCGGCCCTCGGGGGGGGCATCCGTAACGTCCACCCCATCCAGGACGATCCGCCCGCCCGAAGGACGGTGCAGCCCCAGCAGGCATTCCAGGAAGAGGGTCTTGCCGGCCCCCGTGGGGCCCAGGAGGACGAAGGAGCTTCCGGCGGGGACGGAGAGGCTCGCCGGTCCCAGACGGAAGGTGCCCACGCGGGCTGAGAGCGCCTCGACCCGGATCACGGCGCGCGCCCCGTGAGACGCACCAGGAGCAGAACTGCGAGGGCCGCCGCCGTGAGCACGAGCATGAGGCCCACGGCCTGGGCGATGTCCACGCTGGCCAACCGGAGGTAGATGGCCACGGGCACGGTCTCCGTTTTGCCGGCCACCGCCCCGCCCACCATCACCGTCGCCCCGAAGTCCCCCACGGCTCGTCCCCAACCCAGGACTGCCGCGGCAACCACGCCGGGCCTGGCCATGGGCAGCGTCACCTTGCGGAAAGCCATAAAGGGCGTGCATCCCATGAGCCTGGCCACCTGCTCGTAGCGGGGCTCAACCTCCTCGAAGGCCGTTTTGAGGACGCGCACGGCCACGGCGTAGGCGAGGATGGCCTGGGCCAGTACGATGCCTGCCGGTTCGAAGACGAACCGCATGAGGTGCGTCTCGATGAAGCTTCCTGGGGCCGTTCGGAAGAAGAGCAGCAGTGAGAAGCCCACGGCCAAGGGCGAGAGGACCACTGGCAGGTCCAGCAGGGTGTCCACGAGGATTCTTCCGGGGAAGGCCCGCCGGGCGAGGAGGTAGGCTGAGGGGATGGCTAGCGCCAGGGCGATAACCGCCGCCGCCGTAGCGAGAATGCAGCTCAGGAAGAGGGCATGGAAGACCTCTGGCCTAAGCAGGCTCGCGAGGGGCTTCTCCAGCCCCGCGTAGGCCACCTGCGAGAGCAGCAGGCCTGCCATCACCGTCACGGCGAGGCCCGTGGCGGCCACGAGCAGGGCGCGGAAAAGACCTCTCTTCAGGGTTTGGCCTCCGTCCATTCCGCGGGAAGGGGCGCCGAGCCGCCAACGGGGGTCTGGGGCAGGGCGAAGCGCCGGGCCGCCTCCACCGTGCAGAGGTACCCCCACCTCTGGAAGACGGCGCGGGCCTCGGGACTCAGCAAAAAGAGCACGAAGCGCTCGGCCAGGGCCGGGTCCCGGGCGTAGATCGTGGGAGCGGCGGGAATGGTGGCGATGCGCGGCACCTCGCCGGGAGCCAGGAGCACCGCCTGCAGGTGCTGCGGGTCCCAGTTCCCGAAGTCCCGCCAGCCCAGCGCCGCGTCCACCAAGCCGAGGGAGACGGTGGCGGCGGTCTTCTCGCACGATTCGGACTCGGTCACGATGTTCTTCTTCGCGGCATTCAGGAGCCCGGCCTTCTCCAGCGTCTGCAGGCCGTAGAGGCCGACGCAGACGGTGTCCGGACGGCCGATGGCCAGCCGAATTCCGGGGCGGACCAAGTCCTTCAGGCCTTCGATATGCTTGGGATTCCCCTTGGGCACCGTAATGGCCGGAACTAGATAGACGATGTCTCGCGCGCTGCCCGCTTTCACCACGCCCTGGGCCACGGCCTTGTCCATGAAGTCCGACGAGCCTGGAAAGTAAATGTCCCCCCGGTGGGTCACCACGATCTGGGACAGCATGGCCCCCGATCCGCCGTAGTGGGCCTCGACCGTCACCCCCGTCTTCTTCTCGAAGAGGCGGACCAGCTCTTCGGTGGGCGGTTTGGACGCCGAGCCCACCATCACCGTAAGCATGGGAGGCGTTTGCGCCCAGGCGAAGAGCACCGTAAGGCAGAGTACTCCACCCAATACGACCGTCTTGGCCTTCATGCCATCCTCCTTTGCACCCCCATCACGCCAATCGTCTTTCAGCCTCGACCCGGTCCTTCGCCTCCGCCTCGAAGACTGGCCCAACCGGATCACACTCCCGTTTCAACCTCCAATACCGCACATGCCGAGCCCCGCTCCGACACGCGCGCCGCTGCACCCTCCGAAGGCGTGCCCGGAGGGCTTTTGTGCCACCGCCTGTCTTATGGCCTCTTCCAGCGCTGCGCCGTTTGCCCCCGCGCGCAGGAGCGGCAGGAGGTCGTGGCCCTCCGGCGCCGCCAGGCAGGAAAGGAGCATTCCCCGGGAGGTGACGCGCACGCGGTTGCAGGTCTCGCAGAAGCGCCCGCTCACCGCCGCGATGAAGCCCAGAGTTCCCACAGCTCCCGGACGGCGGTAGACGGCCGCCGGGCCGAAGCCGTTGGGCTTATCCCCTTGCGGCACGGCTTCGAGGGGGCCGGCCAGGGCCATCATGGCCTCCAGCGGGACCCGGCGCGACGGACCCAGGGCCTGGGCGGCGGAGCCCATGGGCATGAGCTCGATGAAGCGGACATGGAGCGGGAAATCCTCCGTGAGAGAGGCAAAGGCAGGGATCTCCGCGTCGTTGAGCCCCTGGACGACGACCATGTTGAGCTTCACCGGATCCAGCCCCGCGGCCAGCGCCGCGGCGACGCCCTCCCGGACCGATTCGAGCCCCTCCACGCCGGCGAGGCGCTTGAATGCCGATGGGTCAAGGGAGTCCAGGCTGATATTGACCCGGCCAAGCCCCGCCTCCTTGAGCCTTTGCGCCAAGCGGGCGAGCCTGAACCCGTTGGTCGTGAGGGAGAGGTCCAGGCGCGGATCCAGCGCCCTCAAGGCGCTCACGATGTCGAGGATGTCGGGCCTGAGGAGGGGCTCTCCCCCCGTCACTCGAACACCGCTGATCCCGAGCCGCACCAAGGCCCCCGCGATCTGGACCAGCTCCCCGGCCGTGCACTCCTGGCCCGGCGCGCACCTCGCGGATCTGTCCGGACTGCAGTACGCGCACGCGAAGTTGCACGCGTCGGTGACCGAAAGGCGCAGGTAGCGGACGGCGCGCCCGTACCCATCAGTGAGCATGGCATCCCTCCCAGAGCACATCGAGGGCACGAAGGTCTTCGATCCGGTCCGCGTCCCTGAAGGAAAGCCCCTCGGGGTCGCACGGCCTCACCTCCTCCTCGCTCAGAAAGCGCGCGTTTAGATCATGCACCAATTTCCTGGGAGAGGGGTTCGGATCCTCCGCGGCGATCTTCCTGGCCGTCTCCAGGACATCCCTGTGGTAGAGGGCCGCCAAGGGCTGCTCGGCACCATCCCAGAGGGGAACGACGACCCGCGCGTTTTCGCAGGCGCTGAACAGGGCCCGGAGGAGATCGGGACGCACGAGGGGTGCATCACAGGGGCAGAGGAAAAGCCAAGGCGTCTGGAGGGCTTGGAGGGCGGCCAGCAGGCCCCAGAAGGGGTTGCTCTCGGCCCGCCCGTCCAGGACCACCCGCACGCCGCGGTCTCGAAAATCTTCGAAGGGCCCGGCCGCTTTAGCCACCACCAGAACTTCCGCGACTTCGGTACGGAGCGCTTCCATCGCGTGGGCCACGAGGGGTTTGCCGCGCCATACGAAGAGAGCCTTGTCGGTCCCGAAGCGCGTGCTCTCGCCCCCGGCGAGGATGGCCGCCGTCACCTCGCGGTTCACTTGAGCCACCGGAAGGGCAGGAGGTCCCCCTCGCGCACCACGCCCATCCCGAGGCGCGCCACGGCGAGCGCGTTGGCGCCGGTGGCCATCTTGGACATGGCGGAGCCCTGGGGACGGATCACCTCCAGTGCGAAGCCGTCCCCGTCGGGCCTCGCGCGGCAGAAGAGGAACTGCTGGCGGTCCTTGGGCAGGGGGTAGGCGTTGAGGGCGCGGCCACGCAGGTGGTAGCTGGGCTGGACGAGGGTCACGCCCCGCATGCGCTCGATGGCGGGGCGGACGAATTCTTCCAGGCTAACGAGGGCCGACAGCGGGTTGCCCGGAAGGCCGAACACCCACGTGGCACACCCGCCCTCGGGTGCCTGGATGCGGCCGAAGAGGAGGGGCTTGCCCGGCTTGACGGCCACCTTGTAGAACACTTCCTCGAACCCGAACTCTTGAAAGACGGACCGGGTGTAGTCGTAATCGCCCACCGACACCCCCCCCGCCACGAGAAGGAGGTCGCAGGTACCCACGGCGGGGCGGAGGGCGGATGCCATGGCCACCGGGTCGTCGGGCGCGCTGCCAAGATCCCTCACGGCCACGCCCCACCGGCGCAAGGCGGCGCCCAAGGCCGGCCCGTTCGAATTGTAAATTTTCCCGGCCGCCAGGGGAGTGCCGGGGGGGGCGATCTCGCTTCCCGTGGCGAGAACGGCCGCGGTGGGCCGGGGAATCACCTCCACCTCGGCGATGCCTTGGGAAGCCAGAAGCCCGATCTCATAAGGCCGCAACGTGGATCCCGCCGCCAGGAGGGGTGCCTGCGCCTTGACGTCCTCGCCCCGTGGACGGATGTTGGCGCCGGCGGAAGGCGTGGCGTAAAACAGCACGGCATCTCCTACCCGCTCGGTTTTCTCCTGCATCACCACGGCGTCGGCTCCCTCGGGCACGGGCGCACCCGTGAGGATGCGCAGCGCCTCGCCCGCGGCCACGGCAACGGAGGCTGGGCTTCCCGCCGGGGCCTCGCCGCACAGGCGCAGGCTCACGGGCGCCTCACGCGAGGCGCCGGCCAGGTCACTGGCCCGAACGGCGTATCCATCCATGGCCGAATTATCGAAGGACGGAAGGTCCAGCCGCGCCGCCAGGGAGGCGGACAGCACACAGCCCTCAGCATCGGAGAGGGGAGCCGTGCGGGCAGGCAGGGGGCCGACGTTCGATGAGATACGGGCAAGCGCCTCTTCAGGGGTGATCATGGGCTCCCTCCTTTTGCCGGGGATGAGCCGCCTCGTGGCCGCCGCCCTGGAGCATCTCCATGGCGTGGGGAAGGAGATCCAGGACGCACTCCAACGACTCCACGGCGCCCCGGGGGCTCCCGGGAAGGTTGACGATGAGGCACGCCCCTCGGGAGCCCGCGACGGCGCGGGAGAGCGCGGCGCGCGGCGTCATGGCCGAGCCTCTGGAACGCATGAGCTCCGGCAGGCCGGGGAGGTCTTTCTCGATGATGTCCCGCGTGGCTTCGGGCGTCACATCGCGCGGGCCGAGGCCCGTTCCGCCCGCCGTCAGGACGAGACCCGCCACGCGCGCGTCGCACCACGCCTTCAGGGCCCCCGCGATGGCCTCCCGGTCGTCTGGAGCCACCTGAACCGACACCACGCGCCAGCCTCGCTCCATCAGAAAGGCCCCTAGGGCCGGACCCGTGCGATCCGCATACTTGCCCTGGGAGGCCCGGTCGCTGGCCACCAGAATGGCCGCGCTGAGGCCGCTTTCGACGTTCACTCCCATGCTCCGTCCTCCTCCGGTGGCGGCCCGCCCCAGTCCCTCCTCCGGGTGAAGACCCCGGACCGCCCGCCCGATTTGTGAACGAGGGCGAAGGGACCCAACTCCATCCCCTTATCCGCCGACTTGCACATATCATAGAGAGCCAGGGCCGTGACCGTAAGGGCGGTGAGCGCTTCCATCTCCACCCCCGTGCGGCTTCGAACCCGCGCCCGCGACCGGATGAACACCCGATCGGAACCGAAGGCGAAGCCAACTTCCACCAAGTCCAGCGACAGGGGATGGCAGAGGGGGATCAGGCTCGATGTCTTCTTGGCACCCTGGATGCCCGCGATACGGGCCACGGCTAGCACATCGCCCTTGGGCGCCGCGCCCTTCCGGATAGCAGCCACCGTCGCCGCTTTCATCTTGACCTCGCCCACGGCCACGGCCTCCCGGAGAGTTTCCTCCTTCTGGCCCACATCCACCATGCGCGCCTTGCCGCGGCCGTCCAGGTGAGAGAAGGACGGTTCTTCGGCTCTTTCTCTGGCCATCTGATGCCTCTAAAAAAAGCGGCGCGCCGGACCCCAAGGGAAAGGTCCGGCGCGCCGCACCGCCCTCTCCTTTCCAAGTCAGCCATCCGGCCGTGCCGGAGGCATCGGGAGGCGGCGCGCTTTCGAACGCCACCCTGATCCCCCCGCCATGGCTTGAAGCTGTAGGCGGAGGGACTCGGAGATATGTCAACACTATAGCGCACGGAGCACGGGTTAGGCAAGCGCGATGGAGCGTTCCAGAAACTTAGTCACGAGACAAGCAATCCGCAGATGACGCAGTTCCGGCAGATAAGGGAAAAGAGTCTGGGGTGTGGTGCTACAAACTGGGGGCGAGGCGGATGGGATCGCCCTCCTTGACCTCGCCACCCGTGACCACCCTGGCGAAGAGGCCGTCGGTGGGCATGATGCAGAGGCCAGCCTGGAAATAGATGGCGCACCGCGTGTGGCACTCCTTTCCGATCTGCGTGATTTCAAGCCGGACGCCGTCCCCGACTTCGAGAACATCGCCGATCTTAACGGAGGAGAGGGCGATTCCGGAAACGCAGAGGTTCTCCCCGAACGCACCCGGAGCCACATCCACGCCCTTATCCTTGATCACCTGGATCGTCTCGGTGGCCAGCAGGCTCACCTGGCGGTGGCTCTCCGACGAGGCGTGGGCATCCTGCTCGATACCGAAGTTCTCGATGAACCGCGCCGAGGCCTTAGGAGCTTTCTGCGTCCCCTTCTCTGGGCTCACGCAGAGGTTGGTCACAACACCTTCAAGGGATGGCATACTCGATCCTCCAGGCCGCAACCTTATTCAATCGAGGGACCCCTGTCAAGGCGTCTCCGGTTGGAGGCGCTTCGTACTCAGAACTTTCTTCAGGACTAAGTGCTGAGCTGAGAAAAGCGCCACAGCGGCGCTTGCTTCACTCAGCACTCAGCGCGTCCCCAATCCCGCGATGGGAGCGGGTGGAAGAGGCGGAAAGATAGAAGGAACGGCCACTGCGTTTTAAGCCACCCTTCACCCATGAAGGGATTGGGGGCTAAGCGGGTTCTTGTTCCCTTCTTACTTTTCACGTTTAACTTTTCACTTTTCACTATTCGCCGCCTCAACGATGTGCCCCTTCACGATGCCCACGGTCGGCACCTTTCCCTGGAGGACCACCTTGCCGTTGATGATGAGGCCCGGGGTCATCATGATGCCCGCCTTGGCGATGTCCTGATAATCGGTGATCTTCATCACCGTGGCCTCCGTTTGAAGCTCTTCCAGTGCCTGCTTGACCCGGCTTTCCAGCTCGATGCAGTTCCGGCATCCCGGCCCCGCGACTTTGATGTCCAACATGGAATCCTCCTATCTGGCTCCCATCCGGAAATACCGGATGGATCGTTGAGAGTTGAGAGTTGGGAGCAGGGGCATGCGTAGTTCATGGTGTTCACGCGAGGAAGACAAAGCGAATCGTCAAGTAAATGCCCACGCCAATGAACACCGCGCCCGTGACTCGCAAGGCCCATTTCTGCACCTTGTCTAGCTGGTGCAGGGCCGAACCCAGGGTCCGCTCTCCCCCGGAGAGCAGGGCCGCCACAACCACCACGGGCAGCCCCGTGCCGATGCCGTAGAGCATGGGCAGCAGGAACTTGGAGTCCTGAGCCACCGCGAGCGGGACGAGGCTTCCAAAGAATAAGGCCGCGGAGACGGGGCAGAGGGAAAGCGCGAAGAGGATGCCCAGGAAGCCCGCTCCCCAGAAACCCCCACCCGCCGCGCGTTCCCGGAGCGCCTGGCTCCCCACGGAGGTGGCCAGCCTGAATCCCAAAAGACCCAGAAGGTACATGCCCACAAGGATGAGCAGGGGCCCCAAGAGCTTGTTCATGTAGCGCTGAAGAAAGTTGGACACGGCCGGAACGGAGAGGAGGCCGAGCACGACCACCGCGCCGAGCCCCGTGTAGGCCAGCGCGCGCCCCAGGCTGTAAGCCAGGCCGGAGAGCACGGTCTTCAGCGTCCCATCGGCACGCCTGCCGATGAAGGAGACGGCGGCGATGTTCGTGGCCAGGGGGCATGGGCTGATGGACGTCAGAATCCCCAGCCAGAAGGCGGAAGCGGAGGCGATCAGGAAGCCCGTCACGGCAGATCCTTCAAGTAACCCCGCACCTCCTCGCCCACATAATTCATGAAGGCCTGCTGGTCGCCGAGATAGTCCCAGACCTTGTCCAGGCGCTTCCAGCGGACCTCTTTCCCGTTTATCACCTCCGAAACCACAACGGACTTCGTGAACAGCTTGTAGTCGTCCACGAAATGCTCGTTGTTGGGCTCCTCCACGTTGAACACCTTCCACTCCAGCCGTCCTTCGGACAGCGGGCCGGCGAGGGGGCCGGTCACCTCGGCTGCGGTATACGCTTCGATCTTCAGGCAGCTCGGACAGCGCGCCGTAGTATGGAGGTAATAGACGATGACCTTAGAGCGGATGGTCTCACTGGACGCGTTGCCAGTTCTTGGCTGGCCATCGGTCTTCTGAACGGGCTTCTTGGGTGCGGGTGCTGGCGCTTCCTCCGTCGTTGGCGCCGGAGCCTCCGCCGCTACTTCGGTGGCTGGCTTCAGTGTCTGCAGGGCAGGCGTCACCGCTGCCGGCGGCGGGACATCAGCGGGCGCCGCCTGGGCGGCGGGATCGGAACGCCCCTGGATGGCCTTCAGAGCCTTTGAGCGTGCGACCTCTTTTGCCCCCAGCCAGGCGAGGCTGACCATGACGAACAGCAGCAGAACGACGGTGGTAACCCTTTTGGGATTCATTTTGCCTCCGCGTTGACCTTTCTGGCCTTGGTCCGGCATGCGCAGGGCAAACCGGCGGCGTGCATGACCTCGATCACGACCCCATTGGCAATCTGGTAAAAGACCATGGTTCCCTCGCGTTCGTCCTCGATAAGTCCGTGGCTCTTGAGAAGCGCGAGGTGGCGCGAGAGGGTAGGTTGGGGCACCCCGACATCGGGGAGCATCCGGCAGACGCACTGCCGGCCTTCCCGCGCCAGAAGGCAAAGGACCTTCAGCCGGACGGGGTGGCCGAGATTCTTAAAGAGCTGAGCCGTTTCTTTCATCCAGGTCACCTCTTCCCCAAGTGTTCTATTATACGGATAGGCGGATGAATGTCAACGCCCTGCAATAGGCTGGGGTGGTATCCCCCACCGGCCGCCACTCCGGGCCGAACGCAGATCTTCGCTGACGTGGTTTTGGAACAATCGGGGGACCGAAACAGGGGGACCTCAGCGCCAGTGCGAAACGAAGGCTCGTTCCTCACAGGGCAAAGAGCTTGCGAGCGTTCTCTTCGAATACCATGGACCAGTTTTCTTCTGGAATGATACGGTGGATGAAGTCCCGATAGGCCCGCATGGGGACCAGGGGCCAGTCGGTCCCATAGAGAACGCGGTCGGGCTTGCCCATATAGTCGAGAGCCTCGGCCACGCGCTCCACCAACCGTCCCAGCATCTTGTCGCGAGCGGGATCTTCGAAGAAGTCCCTGTCCCCCATGAGCAACCCGGAGAGGTCCACCCAGACATTGTCATTCTTGTAGACCACCTCAGCGGCATCCGTCAGCCAGGGGTACCCGAAGTGGGCCATCACGAAGCGAACGGCGGGGAATTCGACAGCCACTTCATCCACCAGTAGCGGGTGAGCGAACCGCACCTTGGCTCTGGCCACAGGTGTATCGCCGGTATGGACGATGACTGGAAGCCCGTAGCGGTCCGCGAGCTGGTAGTAGGGCCAATAGGTGGGATCGTCCGGGCCGGCTGGGGTGTAACCGGCATAGACTTTCAGGGCCTTTACGCGTCTTTGGCGCAACTCCTCTTCCGCCCGTCCCATGTGCGCCGAATCGGTCCTGCAGCAATCCGCGACGCCGACCGGGTGGAGGCCCGGGACGAATCGTGCAACCTCCAGGGTCCCCCGGATTCCAAGGGGATCTTCATCGGTGCCTTGTTCGCGCCCCATGGCCAGCGCCTGTGTGATGCCAGCCTCGGCCATCTCCTTTCCGAGCGCCTCCGCCATGTTGCGGGGGTTGCCAACCACGTCGGGCGCCAAACGCTTTAAGAAAGCGGGGTTGAGCAGGTCCACGTGAAGGTGGGCGTCTATCACCGGCACCTCCTACACGAGCGTCCCTGGATTCAGACGCCTACGCGGATAATGGGCCAAACGACGCGGCAGGTCAGTTCGCAAAAGCCCCAGGGCTCGGTAGGCGAACTGGCTCTCATGGCGTCACAGCTATTGGTGCGCCCATGCTTTTACGCGACGGTCGATCAGGTCCCGGACTTCCCTGAACTTTGCAAGTGTAGATTCTTCGTCACCTGAGAAAGCGGCGGGATCATCGAAAGGCCAATGAAAGCGTTCTAGCGCTCCAGGCCAGATGCTGGGGCAATTCTTCTCCGCGTCAGCGCAGACGATAATGAGCGTCTGCACGGAAATCTTGCCGAGGAAGTCCTTCACGCCCTTCGGATGCTGTCTCGAGATGTCCACCCCGACTTCCTTCATGACTTTGACAGCGAGGGGATTCAGCTGTGGCGCGGGCGTGAGCCCCGCACTGTGCACCTCGAAACGGTCGCCCGAGTATTTCCTCAGAAATCCCTCTGCCATCTGGCTCCGGCAGGAGTTTCCCGTGCAAAGGAAGAGAACCGCCGGCCGATTTTCGAGCATCGCCTGCCTCCCAACCAAACCTACCGCTTGACGGCCCGGACCTTGACGCTCACGACGCTGTCTGCAGCGTCGGCCACATCCTGGAGCGGCAACCCCTCCGCGAGGGCGGCGAGCTCAGATGTGTCGGGGTTGATGGCTCCGATGGGGTAATTGCCCTCGGCCACCACCTGCACATCTTCAAAACCCGCGTCGCGCATCGCCTGCAGGTAGTCCTCACGAAGCATGGCCCCGGAGATGCAGCCGGCGTAAGCCTCAACGGACTCGCGCACGCTCTCGGGGAGGGGACGCGTCAGGACGAGGTCAGACACCATGAGCTTTCCGCCGGGCTTCAGCACGCGCAGGGCCTCGCGGAAAACCTGCGGCTTATCCGTTGAGAGGTTGATGACGCAGTTGGAGATCACCATGTCGGCGGCGTTGTCGGCAACGGGAAGGTGCTCGATCTCCCCGAGGCGGAACTCCACGTTGGTCGTTTCGGCCTTCTTAGCGTTGTTCCTGGCCCGTTCGATCATGTCGGGCGTCATGTCCACCCCGATGACCCGGCCAGCCGGCCCCACGCGGGGCGCCGCGATGAAGCAGTCGAAGCC
>JAKAKG010000004.1 GCA_021813555.1 Acidobacteriota bacterium | reverse complement strand
CCCTTAGTAGCCTGCTAAGGCCCGTGTCCGCTATACTCGGTTCATGCCTATGTGCTCCGGGTGTGGGCCGCCGTTGGACCGCGGGCGTCTCTCATGCCCTCTTTGCGGCGGAAAGGTTCCGCACATCCGCGCAAGCCGGGGCGCCTCATGGCCGAAGCCCGCCGCCTCGCGCCGCCGGGGTGGGATGCCGCCATGGAAGGGAGCGGAGAACGAAATAACGGCGGCTCCCGGTGACGTTAGAGGAGTTAGATGAGAGGGCACGCGCTGGCCGGGCCGCTCTCGCCAGGAGGCGCCCATGGCTGCCGTACCGGTTCCCGACGTCATCCCCATTTTCCCCCTGCCTCAGACGGTCCTGCTGCCAGGCGAGGTGCTTCCGCTTCACATTTTCGAGCCCCGCTACACGGAGATGGTCCGCGACGCGCTGGCGAGCCACCATATCATCGGCATGGTGCAGATCCTCCCAGGCCACGAGAAGGAGCAGCCCTTCAATCCGCCCGTTCGCGACGTGGGTTGCGCCGGGGTCATCGCGCGCCACACGGAGACGGAGGACGGGCGCTTCCTCATCTGGTTGGTGGGAGTGGAGCGGTTCCATATCAGCCAGGAGCTTGAAACCGTGACCCGCTACCGCCTCGTGAGCATCCGCCACGAAGGCGCCGAAACGGAAACGGCCCGCCAGGGCCTCAGCCTTCGGCGGCTAAACCTCCTGGCCTCCCTCACTGCTTTTCTCGACGGCAAGATGGAGGGCGGCGAGGGCGCGGTGAGCGACCTCATGCGGCAGATGGGACAGGTGGGTGACGAGGCCCTCGCCGCGGCCGCGGCCCAGGTTCTGGGCGTAACGGCGGAACGCAAACAGCGCCTTCTGGAGGTCCAGAGCATCGAAGAGCGCTTCGACCTGCTGCAAGGAGAACTGGACCTCACTCTGGAGGGGCCGGCCCCCGTTCTATCCTTTCCCGGCAAGGTAGTTCATTGACGCGGGGAGGGATGCAACGCTCTCGAGTGATCAGGTCATCGGGGAATTGAGTAATCGGGATAGCCGAGAGCGAGAAGCTATGCGGGGTTTCCGCTCCCCGGTCCCCGCTCCCTGCTCCCTTCCAAACGTGCCAGAGCTGCCTCGATGCGGTCTAGACGGTCCTCGATCTTACGAAAGTGACGGCCGAAGACGTCCATTTCCTCAATCTCGCGGATCAGATCCGGAAATAGGCCCGATCCCGTATCCTCGATGGACGGTTTCCCGACATAGGGGTCCGGGTAGTGCCGCTCGATGCAATCCAGGATGCTGGACTGCGGGGCCACCATGGGCACCACCGACCAGCCCGTGTGCGCCTCCAGGGCTTCGGTGGTCTCCCAATCCAAGGGATCGCACATGGCCACGTGCAGGGTTCCCTTGTCTTCGCGCACGGGCAGAACGTGATATCTCAGAGCCAGGTCCTTGGATACGGCTGCCAGGAGCCGCGGGGGAATTTCAATGTTGGAAAGGGACACGCACGGAATGTCCAGTTGTCTGGACAGGAACGCCGTCAGCACGTTCTCGTCGATGAAATGGAGCGCCAGGAGGGTGGAGCCGAAGCGGGTCCCGCGCTGCTTTTGCTCCTGAAGGGCGATCCTCATCTGCACTTCGTCGATGAGGTTAGCCTCGATCAGCATGTCCCCGAGTTTGGGCCTGTTCACGTCTGTCCCTCCGCGCAGAGTCTACTCCCGGGAGGGAAGGGCCGCAAGGCGGAACGGACCGCCCCCGTCTGGAAGGCGCCTACTCTCGATCCTCGCGGGCGGCCCACAGCTCCTCGATGGTTCTCTTGGCTTCCTCGTGGAGGGCGGTGTTCACGACGACCATGGTGCACTGGCGGGCGAATATCTCCAGGACATCGAATGCATCCGGGCCGAAGGCGCTCGGACTCTCGCTGTAGAGGGTGACGGCGCCCCGGATCTCCTCACCGTGCAGAAGGGGCAGGGCGCAGACGGTTCGGTACCCCCGCATCAAGGCCTCTTCGCGCCACGGGGCAAAGCGAGGATCATCCACGTGCATCACCTCCGGCCGGCGGTTTTTGATAGCCAGCCCCGTGGGGCCCATGGCGCGGGGGGAGAGGTCCCACCGGACCTTCACTTTTTCCGTGTACCCCTCGTCGCGCCCCGCCGACACGAGGAATGTCAGCTCGGTGCTCTCGGGGACCACGAGCCCTACCCAGGCCATCACGGCGCCGAAGGCGGAGAGGGCCGCATCGCATATACCCCGTGCCGCCTCCTCCATGGTTACGAAACTTCCCATGGCTTCCGCCGAGGCAACGAGCGCGAGGAGCTGGCGGTTTCTCAGCCGCAGCTCCGCTTCCTCGCGCTTTCTCTCCGTGATGTCCGCCATGATCCCGGCCATCCGCAGTGCTTGGCCGTCGGGGCCAGGGACGAACGTGCCCCGGTCATGGATGGGAACGTACCGGCCGTCCTTGAGCTTGAACCGGTACTCCGTGTCGTAGGGAAGGAGAGCCTTCTCGGAGGCCTCCAGAAGGCGCAGGGCCGCCGCCCTGTCCTCAGGGTGGATGCGTTCAACCCACTGCTCGATGCCGCCCATCTCGCTCGCCGCGTACCCGAGCACCTGTTCCAGGCTGCCGCTCCACAGGATGGCCCCGCTGGGGATGTGGTATTCGTAGACGACCTGGCCCGACGCGGAAGCCACGAGTTCGAACCGCTGCTTCCATTCGGCGATCTCGGCCGAGAGGGCGGACCGCTGGGTTACGTCGAAGAACATGGTGCCCATGCTCCCCGGCCCCGTCTGAAAGGCGTAGATTTCAAAAATGCCTCTTATGCGCGCGTCCTCGTAGACGAGCCGCTCCTCGCGCCAGGGGATTCCGTTGCGGCAAACCTCAGCGTAGCGCCGAGGGAGTTCCGTTCCCGCCAGAGAGGGGAAGGCTTCCTCGATGGTCTTGCCCTCCAAGTCCTTGTGGTCTATGTCGAGGATCTTGTCGGCGGCGGGGTTGGCGCCCGTGAAGATGAGCCTGCCGTCCTCCTCCAGGCGGAACATGTGCATGCCCACGGGAGATGCCTCCACAAGAGCGCGGACGCGGCGGTCGTTCTCCTGCAGGGCCACTTCGGCCACGCGCCGCTGGGTGATGTCCCGGCCTACCCCCACCACCGCCGTGACGTTGCCGGAGGGGTCCAGTACCGCCGTGTCGGACCATGCAAGCCAGCGCCACCCCTCCTTCGTGAGAGCGCGCTGCTCCATGGAAGCGGTATAGGGCGGAACCCGGAGGGCCTCCATGGCCTTGGCGGTGGCGGCCCTATCCTCCTCGTGGACCAGGGGCATGAACGTCTTGCCGAGAAGCTCCTCGGGGGTTTTGCCAAAGAGCCGGCAATAGGAGGGGCTCACGAAGAGGAAGCGTCCCTCCTTGTCCACCTTCACCACGAGGTCGGTCTGGTTCTCCACGAGGAGGCGGTAGGCCTCCTCGCTCCGGCGGAGGGCCGCCAGAGCGCGCCTGCTCCTGGCGTAGAGGAGGCCCGCCGCGCCCAAGGCGGCTACCGCGGCGGCTGCTGCCCAGGGGAAGGGCGCCTCCTGTCGCACGCCTTCGGCGGACAGGGCCGCAGACGCCGTGATCGGCCACGTGTACCCTAACGTCACGGCCCAGCTGCTCCACAGGCCCATCATGATCCAGCCTTCTCTCAGGTCTGCATACTCGCCGAGTCTTGGAGGTTGTCTCTTCCAATACCGCCACGGCGGATGGCCGCCTGAAGACTTAGGTTCTGCATATAAATATGGGGTCATTAAGGAGCCCGCGCAAGGACCCGGCGCCATCACTCCACGTCGGGACAAGCTGCCGCAACGATGCTCCAGGTGATCTGTTCCAACGCGGAAGGATTGCGGGAGCCCCGGCCCTCCGCTACACTCGCTTTGATATCCGCCCGATCGAGAGGCCGCGCGGAGAAGAGACGGAGAGGCAATGGCGGAGCATGTTCACCCGCTGGCACAGAAGGAGATCGCCAAGGAGGAGGGCTGGAATGCCCCGCGCATCCACGCCTTGGCCGAGGCGTACCGCACGGGCCGCCTGAGCCTTGTTTTGGGGGCAGGCATTTCCAAGGGATGCGGCCTCCCCGAATGGTCCGAGCTCAACAGGACCCTCCTCCGAAGAGCCCTGGAAGGCCTCTACGAAGCCGTGGGGCCCGACGAGGCTCCCCTGCACGCCAGAGATATCGAGGCTACGCTGAAGGACCGGGTCCGCCCCATGGTGGGGCGTTATGTCAAAGCAAAACTGGGCGGCCGTTACCTGGACGAAGTGAGGACAGCCCTCTACGAGGGGCCCGTGCGCCTCTCCCAGACGGTCCGCTGGATTCTCACCCTCGAGCGCCTCCAAGCCATCCTCACCCTCAATTTCGACGACTTGCTGGAGACCTTCGCCGCGCGTCTCGAAGTGGGAGGCCGCTATCAAACGGTCTTCGCCGCCCCCATCCACCCGAGGTCGGGCCGCATTCCCATCTATCACACCCACGGATATTTGCCCCGCGATCCCCGGGAGCCGCATTCGGAGGGGCTCATCCTCTCCGAGGACGACTACCACGGCCTCCTCCACCAGGGCTACCACTGGACGGACCACGTGGCCATTCAGCTCCTGGCGCGTTCCACGTGCCTCTTCATCGGTACCTCGGGGGAGGACCCGAACCTGCGCCGCCTCCTGGACCTGGCGAGACGGCTCGCCTCGCCCGTGGGCCACTACCTTCTCCTCAAGCCACCGGCGGTTCTGCCCCGCGACGCCCGAAGCGCCATTCGCTACTCCGCGTCGCGCCGGGCCGTCTGGGACGCCTTCGAGCACCTGGGCCTGGAAGTTCTCTGGATACACCGTTATGATCGGGACATTCCCCGCATCCTTCGCACCATCGCTTCCATCGGTGAGGGGACTGGAACGGAATGACGACATGAGGAGATGAGGAGATGAGGAAGATGGCGAGATGAGGAAAGGAGCCATGTGCCAGAGCCGGGGGCTTCAGATGCGTCCTCATCTCGCTATCCCGGCACGTCGTCATCTCGGTCTCCCGGCTCCCAGCTCCCTGCTTCCAGCTCCCTTCTTCCTCAATTCTGCGGAGACGCCATGGGACTCTCGCTGAAAGCCTCCCTCAGCCAGTTCAACAGGACCTTCTGGGCGGCCATCATCACGGAGCTGCTGCACTGCCTCGCTTCCTACAGCATGCTGAGCTACCTCATCATCTACTTGGCGGAGGACCTGGGGTTCGGCGATCTGCGGGCCAGCGCCATGTACGGCACCATGCTCTTCGTGGGCTACTTCCTGCCCATCCTCATCGGTGCGCTGGCGGACCGCTACGGGTTCAAAGAAACCATGGCCGTTTCCCTGGTCATCATCACTGCCGGGTACTTCCTTGCCAGCCGCGTCACCTCCTACCCCTCTGTTTTCGCGGCGCTCATGGTCATCGCTCTGGGCGGGGCGGTGATGAAACCGGTCATCGCGGGGACCGTGAAGGCGGCCACTACGGAAGGGACGCGCACCCTCGGGTTCTCGATCTACTACATGATCATCAACGTGGGGTCCTTCCTCGCGCCCTTCCTCGCCAATAGCGTGCGCGTGTCCACGGGCCACCCGGCCTTCATCTTCGTGGCATGCGGCGTGGTGGAGACCAGCGCCATTCTGGTGACCGTCTTCATGTTCAAGAACCTCCCCGTGGAGGCTTCGGCCAAGGCCAAATCCCTGGCCGCGGTTCTGGGCGAGATGGTCCTGGTTCTGGGCAACGCCCGCCTCATGATGACCGCCGCGGGACTCGCAGCGCTGTATCTCCTGAGGGACGAGCCTCTGTTCAAAGGGCAGGACATCTGGGTGGCGATGGGGGCGTGGGTGATTCTCAATGTGCTCGCGGACGTGTACTTTCCCATTCTGGAGCACCGGTTTGGCCGGCCCTTCTCCCACTCCCTTCTCCAGCGACAGCGGCTCGGTGATGGAAGGCTCCTCGCCTTCATCCTCATCTTCTCGGGAGTTTGGGCCCTCTACAGCCAGATCTGGACCAACATTCCCCTCTACATCACCTCCCTCGACCCGGCCATGAAGGCGCACATCGAATACTTTCAGGCCGTTGACCCCATCATGATCGTCCTCTTCCAGGTCCTCATAGGGAAATGGATGTCGAACTACCGTCCCCTGCCTTCCATGGTCCTGGGGATCGTCATCGCCTCCGTAGCCGTCTCGACGGTGAGTCTTTTCGGGGAGAATCTCGGGGCCTGGGCGGTGAGCCTGTCACTTGTCATCTGGTCCGTGGGCGAAATGATGTTCAGCCCCCGCATGGTGGAGTACGTGTCGGTCATCGCGCCCAAGGACAAGCTCGCGCTGTACATCGGCTACGGATTTCTCCCCTTCGCCATCGGATTCGGCGTCGGACCCTCCGCCGGGACCCACCTCATGCATTTCTTCGCGGCCATGGGGCACCCAGAGTGGGTCTGGTACGGATTCGGCCTCTGGAGTCTCCTCGTGGCCGGCGCGCTGTGGATTTATGACAAGGTGGTGAAGAGCGCTGAGTGAGAAGCAAAAAAAGTGAAAAGTAAGAAATGAAAAGCAAAAAGCAATGAACAATAGAAGCGGAGGGAATGCACCATCAACGCCTCATACGGCCAGGAGCTGCCCATGCGCCTTTCCCACCTGGAACGCCATCCCGACATCCACCCATCGGTCTACGTGGATCCCACGGCGCGCATCAACGGCGACGTGACCATCGCCGAAGGCGCTTCGGTGTGGTTCAACGTCTCCATCCGCGGCGACGTGCATTTCATCAAAATCGGAGAGCGCACGAACGTCCAAGACAACTGCGTTCTGCACACGACCCACGACACATACCCGCTGACGGTCGGGCCCGACGTGGTCATGGGCCACGGGGCCATCCTCCACGGGTGCACCGTGAAAGGGGCCGCCCTCATCGGCATGGGTGCGATCCTGCTGGATGGCTGCGTCATCGAGGAGGACGTCGTGGTGGGAGCCGGCTCCGTGGTGACCCAGGGCAGGGTCATGCCCGCGGGGCATTTGGTGCTGGGATCGCCTGCCCGTCCGATTCGGGCTCTCTCGCCCGGGGAAGTCCAGGCCGTGCGCGATGGCTGGCGGAACTACGCCGACTATGTCGAGGAATACCGCAGGCTGGGGAAGTTCCACGGCTGGAAGGACCATCCGGTCCAGGACCGGTAAGCGGGTGGCGCCTCGTTCCCTTCTGCATTACATTCACTTCCATATGGCTTCACGCCCATGGGGAGGTTCGAATGACTCGCCTTTTAGCCACGTTCTCACTTGCCGCGTTGGCCTTGGCGGCGGCGCTGGCGCCCGCCGCTCTTGCCCAGGAGGGCCCCATCACGCGCATGGGGACCATTGACAGAATCGTCCAGAAGGAAGGGGGCCTTTATCTGGAGGTGACCATCGAGGGGACGCTGGCGCAACCCTCGAATCCCGAGCTGAGCACCGGCGTTCCAGACCCCTCGCAGACCAAAACGTTGAGCAGCCCGACGACGGAGGTCGTCCCCGGCATGCCCGTCAGGCTGATCATCGAACGGTCCGGCGCCATGTTCAGGCCCGAAATCGGAAGCGTCGAGTCCATGATCGGCGCGAGCCGCTGTATTGTAAAGGTGGCCCCCGGAGCCCTGGACCAGACGATCCAGGATCCTTCCAAGGGCAACGCCGTGCACAAGATCGGCGACTATCTCAAAGCAGGCGCCAGGGTGGCCATCTGGGGCGTCACCACGGGCTGAGAGGGGGAAGCTCCGCGGCGCGAATTCTCTTCAGTCGCCGACGAGGAGAGGACGCAAGCGGGGCGCTCTGGCTTCTTGCCGGAAGACCCGGGACCGCACGAACACCCATAGATTGGCACCTCCTGCGAGACGGCCGAGGAGGGCGAGAATTTCATCGAAAACAAAGGCGGGTCAGGCGGAGCCGGTTTTTTCTGCCCGCACGCGGACGGCAGCTTTATTCCAGCTTGAAGGACAGGTCCACCGTGGCCTGCCATTCCACCACCTTTCCGCCGCTGATCGCGCCCCGGAACTCGGACACTTCAAACCAAGAGAGGTCGTGCAGGCTGCCGGAGGCCTTTTCCACGGCGAGCTCCACCGCGTCCTCGAAACTCTTGGACGAGCACCCCACCACGCGGATCTTCTTGAACACCTTGTCGCTCATAGGACACCTCCGGCCATTGCCCGGGCGGAAAGGACCACCCCATCCCCCAGAACACCCTAACACCCCCTTCGGGAATACCCTTCCACCCCGGGGTTGTTTGCTGTACAGACTAAGTCATTGCAATTGAATGGGGAAGTGTGCTAATATTAGCTCTCCCATAGAAATGGCGGTGGCCGAACGTGATGACAAAAACCCGGGTGCGAGCTTATGTCTGGTCTTCCACAGCCGCCGTGGCGCTCCTGGCGGGCTTTTCCATGGTAGCCATGAACGCCGGTGCCGGTCCCGTTACGTCCGCCTCCCCCGTCCCGGCGCCCAGGCTCGCGCCTTTGGCGGCACCCGTGTCCGCCGCATCGAGCGCCGCGTCGACGCTTTCATCCGGCGAGGCGCCCGTACATCCGGCGCAAGCCCCCGCTGCGCCCTCCAGGCACCAGAGCCGGCGTCTGTCCAGGGACGAGGTACGGACCTTGGTGGAGCACTACGCCGCCCGCTATGGCGTCCCCGGCCTTGTCCAGGACATGATGTGGGTCATTCACGAGGAGAGCCGGAGATTTCCCGAGGCCCGCTCGCGCAGCGGCCGCTACGTGGGCCTGTGCCAATTCATGCCCGCCACGTTCCGGGCCAACGTCCGCGCCATGAAGGAAGCGGGGCTCCTCGATCCCGCCGAGTCGTGCTCTCCCCTGGATCCCGAGGACGCCATCAACGTCATGGCCTGGATGTGGAGCCGCGGCCTCCAGGACCAGTGGGGACCATGGCGCCGCCTCACCCTGGCTAGGGCGGGCACGCCTGAAGGCCGAGATCGTCGAAACTAGCCCGCGCAGTCCTTCACATTGTCTTCCGGGCGAGATCTGCGGTGGCGCCCGAACTCTCAGGGCCGTCGGTGATGCCCATCCAGCCAACGGCTTGTGCAGGCCGTGCGTTCCAGTCGGACCGCGTGTTTTACGCTTCGGGTTTATACTCTGAATGTTTCTATTGCCTTTGGTTAAGGTGGTGGTGAGCCATGTCCATAGGTCTTGCCCTTTCTGGCGGGGGTTCTAGGGCGGCGGCGTTCCACGCGGGGACGCTGGAGGGGCTGGACGCGGCGGGGCTGCTGTCCTCGGTGGACGTGGTCTCCACGGTGTCCGGCGGCTCGGTGTTCGGGGGGGCGTGGGTGGCGGCCCTGGCGCGGGGTGAGTCCCTGGGCACCTTCCAAGAGCACATGAGAGCCGAGCTGGCCAAGGGCTTCATCGCACGGGCTCTCCTCTCTTGGCACGCCCTGGCCCTGCCCTTTCCGGGGACCACCCGGACGGACCTGCTCGCGGAAGCCTTCGATCGCATCTTTTATGAGGGGCTCACCCTCGGTGGGCTGCCCGAGCGTCCCTTGCTGTGCGTGAACACGGCGGTGCTGAACACGGGGCAGGTGGGACAGTTTTACAGGGAGGGGTTTCGCACGGCGGGACGCTTTCTGCCGGGTGAGCGCTCCGTGGACCTTCCCGTGGCTCCCATGGCGGACTTCCCTCTTGCGCGCGCCGTGGCGGCCTCGGCGGCCTTTCCCATAGGCCTCAAGCCGGTGTCCCTGAAGCGAGGCGGGGAGTTGCCGCGGGACTGGGGCGCGGGGACCGACCTGGCCCAATTGGATGCTTTGGAGTTGACCGACGGCGGGGTCCTGGAGAACCTTGGGGCCGAATCCCTCCTCAAGCGCGGCCCGTTCCAAAGCTGGGACATGGTGATAAGCGACGCGGGAGCGGCGTCGGGACTCTGGCGCCCCAGTGTCAAGGACCGCGCCGAGAGCGCGTTCATGGGAGTGGCCTCGGCGGAGATCCTGAAGCAGATTTCCCTTCTGATGAACGATAAGAACGACCGCCATACCCGCCACGAGGTGATGTCCGCCCTCGCAGGATCATGGGCGGCTTCGGCCCTGCTCGACCCGGCCCAGCGCACCCCGGCCCTGGACGACTATCTCGGCGCCACCTTCAGCGGACTGCGATCGTCGCCCTCGCCGCTCAGGCGCCGGAACCTGCTGATGGTGCGGGTGGACCAGGAATGGAGCCGGCTCATGCAAGGCGTGCCTCGATGGAGGCTCATGGAACTCGCGCGGCGCGCGGGCGCGGCCTCGCCGCCCGCGGGGGCGGACACATCTGAAGGCGTGGAAGACTACCTCCGCAGGATCGGTCTGGATCTCGGCCCCGCTGCCGCGGCGTACGCCCGCCTGGGTGGCCTCGCGGGGGTGCGAAGGGCCAACGCCGTCGCCACCGGCTTCTCCGCCCTGACCCCGCAAAACCTCGACGCTCTCCGCGACCACGCCCTCTGGCAGGTCCACGCGCTGAAGGCCGTGTATTGGGATGATCGGAGCATGGCCGATCCGGGACGGTGACCAGTACGATCCAGGCCGCCCCTCGGTACCATTCCAAGGATCCCTTCGCTTTTCGCTCCGTCCTCTTCTCTCTGCTAAACTCCCCGCGGAGGACTTTCACGCATGGCGAAGCAGGAAGAGCCCAACAAGGTCATTTACTCGATGGTGGGGGTGGGCAAGGTCCACGGCCCTAAGCAGGTTTTAAAGGACATCTATCTGGGTTATTTCTACGGGGCCAAGATCGGGGTCATCGGCCTCAATGGCTCGGGAAAATCATCGCTCTTGAACATCATGGCGGGGGTGGACACGGAATTCCTGGGGGAGGTCCACGTCTCTCCCGGTTACTCCATCGGCTATCTGGAACAGGAACCCCGCCTCGATCCGGACAAGACGGTCCTGGACGTCGTGAAAGAGGGGGTGGCCGAGACGGTGGCCCTTCTCAAGCGGTACGACGAGATCAACGAGGGCTTCGCGGCCCCGGACGCGGATTATGACACGCTCATCGCCGAGCAGGGCGAGGTTCAGGAAAAGCTCGAAGCGCTGGACGCGTGGGATTTGGACTCGCGCCTGGAGCTGGCCATGGACGCCCTGCGATGTCCGCCGGGAGACACGTCCGTGAGCGTCCTCTCGGGGGGTGAGCTGCGCCGCGTGGCCCTGTGCCGGCTCCTGCTTCGGAAGCCGGACATCCTCCTGCTGGACGAACCCACCAATCACCTGGACGCCGAGTCCGTGGCGTGGCTCGAAAGGCACCTCCAGACCTACGCCGGCACGGTCATCGCCGTGACCCACGACCGCTACTTCCTGGACAACGTGGCGGGATGGATCTTGGAACTGGACCGCGGCCAGGGAATCCCGTGGAAGGGGAACTACTCCTCGTGGCTGGAGCAGAAGCACGAGCGTTTGCGCCAGGAGCAGAAGCAGGAGAGCGACCGCCAGCGCACCCTCCAACGGGAACTGGACTGGATTCGCATGTCGCCCAAGGGCCGCCACGCCAAGGGCCGCGCCCGCATCACCTCCTACGAGCAGCTCCTCAACCAGGAAGCCGAGAAGGTGGCCAAGGACCTGGAGATCTATATCCCGCCCGGTCCGCGCCTGGGACAGGTGGTGATCCAGGCGGAGGGCGTCACCAAGGCCTTCGGCGAGAAGCTCCTGGTGGAGGCCATGACGTTCTCCCTGCCGCCGGCGGGCATCGTGGGCGTCATCGGGCCCAACGGCGCCGGCAAGACGACCTTGTTCAAGATGATTACGGGACAGGAGAAGCCCGACGCCGGGACGATCCGAGTAGGGGAGACGGTTCAGCTGGCCTACGTGGACCAGACACGCTCCGACCTGGATCCCGAGAAGTCCGTCTACGACGTCATCTCCGACGGTCTGGACAATGTCCAGCTCGGCAAGGTCACGATGAATTCGCGCGCCTATTGCGGCCGCTTCAACTTCACGGGGCCCGACCAGCAGAAGAAGGTGAGCACGCTCAGCGGCGGGGAACGCAACCGCGTGCACCTGGCGCGCACCCTCAAAAGCGGCGGTAACGTCCTCCTTCTGGACGAGCCCACCAACGACCTGGACGTGAATACCCTCCGGGCTCTTGAAGAGGCCCTCGACCAGTACGCCGGCTGCGCGGTGGTCATCAGCCACGACCGATGGTTCCTCGACCGCATCGCCACCCACATTCTGGCCTTCGAGGGGGACTCCAAAGTCACCTACTTCGAGGGCAACTTCAGCGAATACGAGGAGGACCGCCGCCGCCGCTTCGGCGAAGAGGCCGAGCGGCCCCACCGGATCACGTACAGAAAGTTGACGAGGTGAGGGAAGGGGCGGAATTCGGAAAGATAGGCAATGGGCAGTAGGCAGTAGGCAGGAGAGAACAGGCAATAGCAGGAGGCGGAAGCGGAGGGAATCGGCTTACTTCCCAACTTCTTTGCGATGTCCGTCCCGTCAACGGCCGAGGTAGAGGGGCGCAACAGGTAAGCGATCTCTCGCGGGAGATGACATGCAGATCATGCTGACCGATGAGGAAGCGCGGGTGCTCGGGTCCCTCGTGGAAAAGTCTCTTACCACGCCCGAATATTATCCCCTGTCCCTGAACGCGCTGAAAAACGCATGCAACCAGAAGTCGAGCCGGGAGCCCGTCGTGGAGTACGATGAGGCCGACGTGGCGCGGGCGCTCGACGGCCTTCGCGACAAGCACTTCGTCTGGTTCGTGGACAGCCCCGACTCCCGGGTCCAGAAGTACCGTCACCGTTTCGCCGAGGCGCTGGATCTATCGGTGGAGGAGGTGGCGGCGCTGGCTCTCCTGCTACTTCGCGGGCCCCAGACGGCGGGGGAAATCCGCGGGCGGAGCGAGCGCCTTCACCCCTTCGGAGACGTGGAGGAGGTGGAAGGGACTCTTGATGCGCTCTCCCGAAAGGAGGACCCCCTCGTGGTCCGGCTGCCACGCCAACCGGGGCGCAAGGAAAACCGCTGGATGCACACCCTCTGTGGCGTTCCCGACGCGGCACTGGCGGAGGAGCCCGCGCCGGTTCGGGAGGCGCCCGCGTTCAGGGAGGTTCGGGCCGAGCGCGACCGAATGGCTGCCCTGGAAGCTGACGTACAGGCCCTGAAGGATGAGGTCCAATCACTCCGCGAGGAATTGAACGAATTCAGGCGCCAATTCGAATAGGCAGAACGAACAGGCTGCCATCCTCCGTGCCGCCTCGGCCCTAGCCTGCCACGCCGAGGTGCCCGCTCACCTTTTCGGAGAGCCCTACGGGACCTCATCGCGCAACTCGCGGGCACCCGCCCCCGTAAGAGAGACCGAGGAGGTCCCTCATGGCCAAATTTCTCCTGTGGCTCATTCTGCTGGTCCTATGCTGGCCGCTGGCGCTCCTGGCGCTGATCCTCTATCCGGTGGTCTGGCTTCTGCTCCTGCCCTTCCGTCTCGTTGGCATGGCCGTGGGAGGGGTCCTGGAGTTTATCAAGGCGCTGTTCATGCTTCCCGCGAGGCTGCTGCGTAAGCTCGGAGGCGCTTGAGTCCCAGGATGAAGGGCGTCGGGAGGCGGACCGCTGTGCCCAGGCGCTGGTGGGGCCTCGTCGGTTGGGATCAGCGGATGAGGGCTCTCATCTCCGCCACGGCTCTCTCCAGGCCCACGAAGACGGCCCTGGCGATGAGGGCGTGGCCGATGTTCAATTCCTCGATGAGCTTCATGTCGGCGATGGGGCCCACGTTCCGGTAGTTCAGCGCGTGGCCGGCGAGGACGCCCAGCCCGAGCTTGTGGGCCATCTTGGCCGCGTCGTCCACGGCCCGGAGCGCCTGGACGCGGTCGGGTTCCGTGCGCGCCGTGGCGTAGGCGTTGGTGTTGATCTCCACGGCCTGGGCGCCCACCTTATGCGCCGAGCGCACGTTGTCCAGGGACGGGTCCACGAAGAGGCTCACGCGGATGTTGTGGGAGGAGAGCCGGGAGACGGTTTGGGCCAGGTGGGCCGCGTTGATCACCACGTCCAGGCCGCCTTCCGTGGTCACCTCGTTGGGCCGCTCGGGCACCAGGGTCACCTGCCAGGGCTGCACGCCCGCGGCGATCTCCACCATCTCCGAGGTGGCCGCCATCTCGATGTTGAGGCGGGTGCTCACGGCCTTCTTCAGGACCTCCACGTCCCGGATCTGGATGTGCCGGCGGTCACCGCGAAGGTGCACGGTGATACCGTCCGCGCCCGCCATCTCGCAGTAGACGGCCGCGTGGACGGGGTCGGGTTCGACGCCCTTCCTTGCCTGGCGGAGGGTGGCGATGTGGTCGATGTTCACGCCGAGTTTCATGAGTTCACCTCTGAGACGTTGGGCGCGAGGCGCGAGGCGCGAGACGCGAGGCGCGAGACGCTAGACGCTAGACGCGAAACAAAGTGATGGCTCCGCGTGCTTTGGCTTCATGCCTTCATCGCTCCACCACTGGCTGATCTTTGCATAGTTTCCTAGTCCCCTAGTCCCCTAGTCCCCTAGTCACGTTCCTACGCCTCTCCCAGCGTGTCCCGCAGAACTTTGCCAAGCCGTGCTATGACTCCGTCCACTTCGGGGCGCGTATGGGCCTCGACCATCAGCCGGAGGAGCGGCTCGGTCCCCGAATAGCGCAAGACGATGCGCCCGCGGCCGCGGATTCGCCCGGTCTCTTCCTCCAAGGCGGCCTGGACGGGAGCCAGGTCCTCCAGCGGCTGGCGCCTAGCCACTCGGATGTTGGAGAGAACCTGGGGATAGGGTTCGATGCCCTGTGCGAGGGCGTCCATGCTTCCCGCGTCCCTGGCGAGGGCGGCATAGTGGAGCGCCGTGAGGAGGCCGTCACCCGTGGTGGCCCGGTCCAGGAAAAGGACGTGGCCCGAGGGCTCCCCGCCCAGGACGGCCCCTCGATCCAGCATGCACTGGAGGACGTAGCGGTCTCCCACGGGGGCCCGGAAGAACCGCAGGCGCTCTGCTTGAAGGGCCTGTTCGAGCCACAGGTTGCTCATGACCGTACCCACGACCCAGCGGCCGAAGAGGGTTCCCCGCTTCGCCCGGTGCAGGGCCTCACGATAGAGGATGTAGTCGCCGTCCAGGACCCGGCCCTGGGACGTCACGGCGAGGCAGCGATCCGCATCGCCGTCGAAGGCGAAACCGAAGTGCGCGCCTTCCGCTTTGACCCGCGAGGCGAGGACCTCCGTGTGGAGGCTTCCGCACCGGTCGTTGATGTTGCGCCCGTCGGGTTCCCACGCCAAGGCCGAGACCGTGGCTCCCAGCCGCCTGAACAGTTCCGGCGCCAGGCGGTGAGCGGCTCCGTTGGCGCAATCCAGGACCACCTTGAAGGAGGAGAGATCGCTCCCCTCCCACAAGGATTCGAGCCAGTCCAGATAACGCTCCGCGGGCGCCGTCAGAGGTTCGCCGAGTTCAGCCGAGGGGGGCGGGCTGGGCAGGGAGGAGAGGATGCCGTCCAGGGCCGTCTCAATGTGGTGCTCCGTCTCATCGGGCAGCTTGAACCCGTCTCCCGAGAAGAACTTGATGCCGTTGTCGTCGTAGGGGTTGTGGGACGCGGAAATCATGACACCGAAGGTGTAGTGCTCTTCCGCGCAAAGGCGGGCCACCGCCGGTGTGGGCATGACGCCGGCATACAGGCACACCACGCCCGTCTCCTTGAGCCCCGCCACGAGGTGCGACGCGATCCACGGGCCCGACTCGCGGGTGTCGGCGGCCACCAGCGCCGTGGCGCCCGCGCCGCCCAAGATGCGTCCCGCCGCGCGCCCGAGGGCGTACACCGTGGGCGGATCGAGGGGGAAGGTCCCGGCTCGGCCGCGGATGCCGTCGGTGCCGAAATACTGCCGGTTCACGGGCCGCCTCCCGCGCCGCCGGGCGCGGTGGAGTTTGAGCCCCCCGAGAAGGGAGGCTCTCCCTTGTCCACCCGCACGACCACGAATCGGTCCATCCAGCCCGTGACGTCCACCCGGCTCTCCAGAGACGGGTTGGCGAACCTGATCGCGGGCCTGAGCTGGTAGGCCTTGTCCGAGGGCTTCAGGCCCCTGGCGTCCACTTCCGCCACGAAGTCCTCAGGGGTCAGGCCCTTCACCACCGATTCCGGTCCGTCCACCATGACGCGCAGGGAAGGCGTTTCCAGGGTGAGAGGATATTGGCCGCCCTTGGAGATCTTGATGGGAATTGGGCCGATCGTGCGCTGCTGGCGCCTCTCGCCAATGACCACGCGCAGGAGTGAGGGCCCATAGGAGGCGACGGCCAGATCGGGGTCCGAGAAGGAGGCCACCACGGGCGTTTCGAAGGTCGCCGAGCGGCCGTCCAGGGGCACGGGCTGGGTCGAGATGTGGCGGAGCTTTCGGATGGCGCTTTCGGGTCCCTCCACCTGAACGCTGGGGGGCTCCACGGTCCAGGAGAGGACCTGCATCCCCGCGGCCGGACGGCCCGAAAAATTGGGCTGGAGAGCTATGTTTTCCTTGACCTTCTTATCCAGCGTGAAGTGGATCAGCTTGGGAAACGTGCGCTCGAATTCCACGGAGGAGGGCAACCGCACGTCCCCCTGGCCCAGCTCCACGACCTGGGGCCCGGGCTGCAGTTTGCTCACGTCGATGCGGGCGTCCACGTCCTCCTCGCGCACGCGCTTAAGCATGTCCGGGGGGCCCTTGAACTCCACTGTGACGGTTCTGCGCGCGTCTTCTCCCACCACCATCATGCCCTGGGGCACGTTGGCGAATTGCACCGGCACGCTCACGTCCTTTACGGACTTCAACTCGGAGACCGTGTAGGTCCAGTAAAATACCGCTAAGATCAAGGAAAACACGAAAAGCCAGACCGATCCGCGATCGGGCCGGACCCAGTCAACCAGCGTCGGCCGCCGCGTGTTCACGGGGCTTACCTCCGAGAAGTTGGTAGAGCATTTTCTCCAGTTCCTCCCCGTTCGCCGCCCCTTCAAAGTTTCCCTCCACGGCCACGGAGACCGCCCCGCGCTCCTCGCTCACGACCACGCACAGCGCGTCCGTCAGCTCCGTGACCCCCGCCGCCGCCCTGTGACGCGTGCCGTACTCCTGAGGAAACTCCCGGGCGCTCAGCGGGAGGTAGCATCCCGCAGCAGCGACCCGGCCGTCCATAATGACCGCGGCCCCGTCGTGCAGGGGAGATCCCGTGAAGAACAGGGTGGACAGAAGGCTCGACGAGAGCTCCGCGTCCACCTTCACGCCCGTATCCGCGTAGTCCTTGAGCCCCTGGGTCCGCTCGAAGGTGATCAGGGCTCCCTGCCTGAGGCGGGCCAGGGCGAAGGCCGCGATGGCCGTCTCTCGGGCGAGTTGGTGGCGCAGCTCCAGGCTCCCTCGCGGGGTGAAAAATGTACTGCCCAACGCGGCCAACGCCTTGCGGATGGGTTCCCGGAACAAGACGATGATGGCGAAAGGAATGTAGAAAAGAAGGTTCTGCAGGAACCGGTGGGTGGCCGCCATGCCCAGAAACTGAGATACCACGTTGGCCACCACCAGGACGATGACGCCGAGCACCATCTGCACGGCGGGAGTGCCCCGCACCTGGCGCATGAAGAAAAACAGGAACGCCGCCACGGTGAGGATGTCCACCGCGTCGATCCACCCGATCCCCCTGGAGGCCAGAACCCGCCACACATCCTGCATGAGCGCCCCTTAAACCGTAAGTATGACGGCACCGCGCGCGAGGGTCAAGCTGGAAAGCGCGCCCCCATTTCATCCTCCTCCGCCTTGCTCCCCCATGGTGCTCCGGTTAGAATGGCCCCGGTGCTGGGAGGGCAAAGGCGATGGCCGATGCGAGATTAGAACAGGCTCGGGCGCTTGCTGCCGCCGGTCAGTTGCGGGAAGCCATGGGAGTCCTCAAAGACTTCCTGCAGGTGAACCCGCAGGACGGCGACGCGCGCCAGCTCCTGAGCGAGGTCCAGGACAACATGATGCTGGAGATCCAAATCGGGGAGAGACTGGGCAAGGCGCAGGCCCTCGCCGACCAGGGGCAAAGGGACCAGGCCGAGAAACTCCTGGGGGATGTCCTCAAAGTGGCGCCCAATCACCCTAAGGCGCTGGCACTCGCGGTGGCCCTGCGGGCTCCCGCGGCACCTCCGCCCCCAGCGCCCGGTCCTCCCTCCGTGGCGCCGCTTGACGCGTTCGACATGGGTGGTTCCGCCGCGGGCGCACCGGGCGCCCCAGGCGGTCCCTTCGACGGGGCCGACCCCGTCCTTTCACTGGACCTGCTGGACAGCCTCGGGGAAAGCCCTTCCGCAAGCTCCGTGGAGTCCACCACGATGACCGGTTCCGAGGGGAGCCTGGCCCCCGCCGAATCGGCGCGCGTGGCCCAGTACCTTGAGGAGGGCCAACGTCTCTTCGATCAGGGACATTTTCAGGATGCCATCGACGTCTGGACGCGCGTCTTCATCCTCGACGAGAACAACAAGGAGGCGGACGCCCTCATCGCCCGGGCCAAGGAGGCCATGAGCGCCAGCCAGGGCGAGGTGGAGCACCATCTGACGGAGGCCATCGCGGCCTACAACGCCGGAGACTACGCCCGCGCCAAGCCGCTTCTGGAAAAGGTGCTCCAGAGTTTCCCGGGCCATAGGGAAGCCCTGTACTACTTGTCTCGCATCACGGAGGCGCCGCCCTCTCCAGCCGCCGCACAGGATCCGCCTCCGGTCTTCGCCGTCCCGGCCGCCACGTTCACGGCGGCCCCGCAATCCGCCGGCCCCTCTCTGCTGGGAGGGAGTCCCGACGAGTTCGAGTTTGAGGACCACCTGGCCATGCCGACAGGCGAGTCCATGCGGGCCGAAACTCCGGCCGCCGCCTTCGGCGGGTTTGAATTCGACAGCCCCCCTGCGGCACCGGGGGGCGGCGCTCCCGTGCCGGATGCGACCCTTCCTGTTCCGCCCGCGGCCCCGTCTTCGCCCCAGGCGGGGGCGGCCCCAGCATCCGACACCTTCACCTGGGACGACGTGTCCACGACCGAGGCCACGGAGCCGCTGGGCAACCCCCCGGCCCCTCAGGTTCCTGCGGCGGAGATGGGCCCCGATGCGGCGGCGGCGGCGCGGGGCGCTAAGACCCTCCCCGCTCCAAAGAAGGCGCCGAGAGCAGGAGGGCCGACCTGGCTCCTCATTGGCGGCGCCGTGGTGGGCCTGCTGGTGGTGGGTGCGGGGATCTTCCTGGCCACCAAGTTCTTCTTCGGCGGCGAGGGGCCTCAGCCCGCGACGGTTGCTCCCAGCAAACTTCCCCGGCCCCGGCCTCCGCGTGTGACGCCGCCGCCCCAGCCTGCCGCGGTTCCCGCGCAGGCCACGCCCGAGACCATGAGCCCGGAAGAGCTGCTGAAGGCGGCTCGCGCCGCGGAAACCGATCAGGACTTCGCGAAAGCCGTGGGTCTGTACCAGGAGCTCCTGAGCCGCGGCGGGGCGCTGAACACGGAGGCGGCCAGCGGTCTGGCCGGCGCCCGGACCTCCCTCCTGCGGCAACAGGCGGAGAACGAGCGCAACGAGAAGTTCCTCAAGGACTACCAGTACTCCGTGAAGTCCTTTCGGGAAGGTGACTTCGGCGAGTGCCTGCGCGTGGCATGGCGCCTCATCTATCCCGACGACACCTTGGCGCGCCAGCTCGGCAAGCGTGACGCGGTGACCAGGCTCATCAGGGACGGGTACTACAACTGGGCGGTCATGGATCTGAAATCTGAAAACGTCCGCGGCGCCGACAAGAACCTGCGCGATCTCCTGGATTTCGACAAGGGCGACAGCGAGGCGCGGCGGCTTCAGCAGTTCATCAAGCCCTACATCAATGGCGGCGCGGATCAAAATTACCGAGATGTGGTGAAAGGCTTGGCCTACAGGCCCTTTACGGAGAATTGATGGGAACGATCCGGGAACTCGAAGCATTGCTCAAGGCGGGCCGGGACGGGGGCGGGCCGGAGCGGATGGAGGCCCAGCACAAGGCCGGCAAGCTCACGGCCCGGGAGCGGGTGGACCTCCTTTTAGACCCCGGGTCCTTCGAGGAGACCGACGCCCTGGTGGAACACGGCTGCCGTGATTTCGACATGGGCGACAAGCGGATTCCCGGCGACGGGGTGGTGACGGGGTTCGGGCGCGTGGACGGCCGGACGGTCTTCGTCTTTGCCAACGACTTCACCGTGTTCGGGGGCTCCCTCTCCGAGACCAATGCCCGGAAGATCTGCAAGATCATGGACATGGCCATGGAGGTGGGGGCGCCCGTGGTGGGCCTTAACGATTCGGGCGGAGCGCGGATTCAAGAGGGGGTCGGCTCCCTCGCGGGGTACGCCGACATTTTCCTGCGCAACACCCTTGCCTCGGGCGTCGTGCCGCAGATCTCCCTGATCATGGGCCCCTGCGCGGGCGGGGCCGTGTATTCGCCCGCCATCACCGACTTCGTGATGATGACCGAGGACACGTCGTACATGTTCATCACGGGGCCCGACGTGATCAAGACGGTTCTGAACGAGGACATCAGCAAGGAGGACCTGGGGGGGGCGAGGACCCACGCCGCCACATCCGGCGTGGCCCATTTCACGGCTCCCGACGACGGCCACCTTCTGGCCACGTGCCGGGCCCTCCTCTCCTATCTGCCCTCCAACAACCAAGAGGATCCGCCCTTCCGGGCCACGTCGGACCCGCCTGACCGCGCCGACGAATCGCTCAACACCCTGGTGCCCGAAAACCCCAACCTGCCCTACAACATCAAGGACCTGGTGCAGACGGTCCTGGATGACCACGTGTTCTTCGAGGTGCACAGGGCCTTCGCGCCCAACATCGTGGTAGGCTTGGGCCGCCTGGGCGGCCGGGTGGTGGGCGTGGTGGCGAATCAGCCCGCCTATCTGGCCGGCGTGCTGGACATCAAGTCCTCCATCAAAGGAGCCCGGTTCGTGCGGTTCTGCGACTGCTTCAACATCCCCCTTGTGACCTTCGAGGACGTTCCCGGCTTCCTGCCGGGGAGAGACCAGGAGCACGGGGGCATCATCGTTCACGGGGCCAAACTCCTCTTCGCCTTCGCCGAGGCCACCGTGCCCAAGCTCACGGTGATCACGCGCAAGGCCTACGGCGGCGCCTACTGCGTGATGGCCAGCAAGCACATCCGGGCCGATTTCAACGTGGCCTTTCCCAGCGCGGAGATCGCCGTCATGGGGCCCGACGGCGCGGTGAGCATCCTCTACAGGAAAGAGCTGGCCCAGGCCGCCGACCCCGCGGCCTTCAGGGCCCAGAAGGTCGAGGAAATCCGGCAAACGCTCGCCAATCCTTACGTGGCGGCGCGCAACGGGTTCATCGATGCGGTCATTCCCCCCGCGCAAACGCGCCCACGCCTCATCGCGGCCCTGGCCATGCTCGCCAACAAGCGCCAGGTGAACCCGCCCAAGAAGCACGGGAACATCCCCCTGTGAGAACGCAGAGAACCGGGGGACAGGGGACGGGGGACCGGAAGAAGCAGCTCGTGCGAGGTGCCGGGCCATTCGCACCTCACACCTCACGCCTCACGCCTCGCGTCCCACTGCCCAGGCCGACACGGGGAAGGGGTACAGGCAGCAGGGACGCGGTGGATGAGCGGGTGCGACGGCCTCTGGCTGGCTGGCTGGCGGTCTTCACGGCGCTCTTCCTCCTCCTGAGCGGCTGCGCCGAGCAGACTCCCCCTCACGTCCTGGCTGCGCCGTCTCCCGCGGGCCCGGTCAAACCTCCCGCGCAGAAGCAAGCCGAAGACTTGGTGGCCCGCATGGAGGACCTCAGCAACCGCGTGGAGCAGGAGGATTTGGACGATGCAGCCACGGCGGAGGTCCTGAAGGCCATCTCGACGACCCTTCAGAGCTATTTCGACGCGCCCGAGCCGGTCCGAGGCAACCCGCGGGTCCAAGGGGCGCTGGAGCGCATGTGCGACGAAGCCCTTCAAGTGGAGCTGGACAGCAACGCCGCTCCCGAAACGCCCGATGCGTCTGAGGCGTCCCCCACGGACGAACTCCTCCACCTCACTACGTTCCTCTCGCCTCAGGATCTCAAGTCCACTTACGCGGCCGTGCAGAAGGCCGTGGCCGAGTCCAATCCCGGTTTCGACGTGCCCACCAACGACGCCGTCCTGACCTACGTCAACCTTTTTCAAACCAAGCTCAAGGACTGGTTCACCAGGGCCCTGGCCCGGGGGCAGCCTTACATCCCCAAGATGAAGGAGATTTTCAAGGATGAGGGAGTTCCGCCGTCCCTGGTCTATCTGGCCATCGTAGAATCGGCCTTCAATCCTCAAGCCACGTCGCGCGCCAAGGCGGTGGGCATGTGGCAGTTCATAGCGGGTACGGCCAAGCGGTACGACCTCACGGTGGATTTCTGGGAGGATCAGCGGAAAGATCCGGAGCTGGCGGCCCGCGCCGCGGCCCGCTATTTGAAAGACCTTCACGGCATGTTTAACGACTGGCAGCTCGCCCTCGCGGCCTACAACACAGGCGAAGGCAAGATCCAGCGTTTCGTGGACAGGAAGCCCGACGCCGATTTCTGGGACATGCGCAAGAGCCGCCGAGGCCTGCACCGCGAGACACGTGAATACGTTCCCGCCATCATGGCGGCCATCCTCATGGCCACCAACCCCGCGGCGTACGGCATTGACGTGCCCCAAGACGCCGGCGCCCCTTCGGTGGCTACGGTGGCCATTGAGACACCCATGGATCTGCGGGTGCTCGCGAAATGCGCCGACGTCTCCGTGGAGACGCTCCAGAGCATGAACCCCTCCTTGAGGCGCATCATGACGCCCCCTCGCGCCTTCGATCTCCGGATCCCCGCCCGCAGCCTCGACGGCTTCCAAGCCAAGCTCGACACGGTGCCCGATGCAGACAAGGTGGCCGTGGCCATGCACACCGTGGGCCGGGGCGAATCCCTGGTCTCCATCGCCCGAAGGTACCACGTGAGCGCCGAGGCCATCCGTCTCGCCAACCGCTTGCCCAGCCGCCGGGTGCGCACGGGCACGAGCCTGGTCATCCCCCTCGGTGCGGCCGCCTCGGACCCCGCGCTCTACGCTGAGGAGGGGCCGTCGAACCGCTCAGGATCTCGAGTGTACAAGGTGCGGCGCGGCGACACCCTGGCCTCCATCTCCCGGCGCACGGGGGTGTCCGTGGAGGACCTGCGCGCCATCAACCGGCTAGAATCGGGCAAGCTCAGACCCGGCCAACGGCTGGTTTTGGAAACGCCCAAGACCCTTCCCCAGCAGGCCAAGGCTGCCCGCGGCGCGGTTGCGGCCAGCCAGCAACGGGGACAGCCCCGGGTTCACAACGTGAAGGCCGGCGATACCCTGTGGGATATTTCACGGGCTTACGGGGTGACCCTCGACCAGCTCTGCCGGGCCAACCGGATCACCCAAAGCCATCAACTTCATCTCGGCGACACGATCATCATTCCCTAGCACCCAGCAGCCTGCTAACCTCGAAGGGCTTTGAGGGCCGCGTCGTAGTTGGGCTCCTGGACGATCTCCGGGACCTGCTCCGTGTAGAGCACTTCGTCCTGCTCATCGAGAACCACCACGGCGCGGCTGAGAAGTCCGGCGAGGGGTCCGTCGGCGATGCGTACACCGTAAGCCTCTCCGAAGGAGCGTGCCCGAAGCTCGCTCAGGGGAACCACTTCTTTGATGCCTTCCGCTTCGCAGAACCGTCCCTGGGCGAAGGGCAGGTCGCAGGACACGGTGAGGATGACGGCCCCGGGGACCTTGGCGGCCTCCTGGTTGAACCGCCGCGCAGACGCCGCGCAGACGCCCGTGTCCAGGCTGGGTACGATGTTCAGCAGCTTGCGCTTGCCCTGGAAGTCCTTAAGGGACACGTCGCTCAAGTCCCCCTTGGTGAGGGCGAAGTCGGGGGCCTTGGCGCCCACGTGGGGAAGGGCGCCGACGGTGTGGATGGGAGTGCCTTTCAAAGTGATCGTAGCCATGGTCACGCTCCTTTCTTTCTGCTCCAACTATAGACCCGCTTGCCCCCGAGCGTCTCTCGCCGGAGACGGGTCCCATGCCGCGAGTGTTGTAACGCGGCCGACGGTCCGGCCATTGCGCCGAGCGGGGTATCTGCCTTCCTGCCCAAGGCGAACTTCGCGTAATCCTCATGCGTAAGGTTAGATCTCCTTGGGCGGGAGGGAGGCGGCCAGTGTAACCGAGGTGTAACGTACGCTGGGCCAGGGTTTCCCCCGGGTGACGTTTTCCACCAAAGAGGTGGAAAACCCTGTTGAAAAGGCTGTGAAAATGCCATGAAGCCTCAGCAACACAAGCACTTGTTGCTCCTTGCACAGTGCTTCAGCGATTCAGATAACTGCTATAATATGTATATCAGATATCGGTATGGTCCCGGCGGAGACGGCTACGTCGTGCGCCAGAGGAAGGTCCACCATTCTCCGTCGGTGCGGCGCTCCATAATCTCCAGACCTTTGCTGGCCGCGGCTTCCAGCACCCCGTCGCCGAGGTCCAGGAGGATACCGCTCCCCAGGAGGAACCCGCCCGGAGCCAGCCGCGCGCTCAAGTCCGGGAGGATGGCTACGAGCGTCTGGGCGAGGATATTGGCGAAGACCAGATGGAATGTCCCGCTCACGTCCTTGGCGCTTCCCTCCACCACCTCGTAAGGAGTTGAGTTCTCCGCCGCGCTTTCGCGGGAGACCACGCACGCCTCCGGATCCGTGTCGCAGGCCACCACCGAGCGGCACCCCAGCTTCCATGCCGCCGCCGAAAGGATCCCCGTGCCGCACCCCACGTCGAGCACCGAAGCGGGAGGAGGGGCGAGTCCTTCCAGCGCCCGCAGGCAGGATGACGTGGTGAAGTGCTCTCCCGTCCCGAAGGCCATGCCCGGAACAAGGCGCAGGGAAATGCGCTCCGGCCACGGGCTTTCAAGGTGAGGCGAGGGAAGGATGACGAAGCGTTTTCCCACGGGGATGGGCCGCAGGGACGCCTGGTACCGCGCGGCCCAGTCCTCTTCGCCGGCGCGCTCCCATCGCACGCGAAGGCCGGGGTCGCCGGCGAGAAGGTCCCGCTCGACGCGGGGGTCCTCGGCGGTGAAGTAAGCGCGCCACTCCCGCGCAGAGACCTCCCAGATGCCGAGAGTCCCCAGGTCGCGAAGGCACTGTGCCGCGTCCCCTCCGATGGCATGCCCCGCGGAAAGGGTCACGAAAAACTGGTCCATGGCTACTCCTCCAAATACAGCAGAGACAGGCGCGGCAAGTGCCAGTGGGCGAGGGCGGTCTGGCAGGCCAGCCTGTCCACGGTCTGCCGCAAGACGCCGCTCTCCATGCCTTCGGCCAAGGTGCCCAGCCGTTCCACGGCGCTGCGCCTCCATCCCTCGGCGAGGGGCTGGGGCGATTCTAGGAGGACCAGTCCGCACATCTCCCGGTCCAGGGGCGCCAGCCGGGTCTCCAGTTTGACCGCCGGCTGGTCCGCGTGCAGCATGAGGTCCCGAAGGTCGAGGGCCGCACGGGCGCAGAACCGGCTCAGGAGAGGCATGGCCCTCATGGAAGCCGAGTCGGAGGAGAACGCTTCCAGGGCCGCGGCGCGGCTTTCGAGGAAGCGCGTCACGCGGGCGCCCTTCGGCTCGGGTTCGCTGAGCCCCGCGGCCCGGCCCACGGCCGCCACCCGGTGCGCCTCGAGGGCTTTAAGGACGTGATCCTCCGCGAAGGAGAGACAGATGGCCCGCCTCAGTGGCACCTTCCGCTGAGCCAGGTGCTCGAAGTAGGCGGCGATTCCCGATTCCACCACGTCGAGGGGGACCCCCGCGGCGTGCCATTCCACGGCCCGCTCGAAGTCGAGGGGTGAGAGCAGGAGGGGAGCGAGCCGGTTGCGGCAGAAGGCCTCCTCGATGCGCTCGAAATACTCCCTCAGATCCTGCATACGGGGCTAGTCCTTGGCCTCTTTGTCGCAGTTCTTCTGATAGATGAGCCGCAGGCCCTCGAGGGTGAGGTTCTCGTCCACGCGTCCGATGGAGGGACAGTCGGGCGCCACCACGGGGGCGAGGCCTCCCGTGGCGATGACCGTTTTTGCGGGCCCGAACTCCTTCTTGATCCGTTTCAAGATGCCTTCCACCAGACCCACGTAGCCCCAGTAGAGCCCCGACTGAATGGATTGGACCGTGGTCTTGCCGATGACGCGGGAGGGCCTGGAGAT
>JAKAKG010000046.1 GCA_021813555.1 Acidobacteriota bacterium | reverse complement strand
AAGCGGCGGTGGCCCAGAGCCACCCCGGGTTCGTGCCAGAGGCCTTCCCCGTCGGGACCCCGGTGCGCGAGGCGGCGCGCCATGCCGCGCACCCGCTCCGGGTCCACGGCGGCATTCCCACCCCACGCCACTTCACCGCAAATACCACACATGCAGGCTCCTCCCCGGGGAGCATTGTAGCGTATTCAGGAGAGAGAGCGGGACCAGCACGAACGGCCATCGCGCCGCCGGATTAGTCCGCCTTGGCCGACGCCCCACCCCCGGCAGAGTGGTCCGGCCACGCCGCCACCTGCCCCCGCTGCGCCCTGGTCCACCGCCTCGAACGCACCCTGCGGAGCGCGCCCCGGTGGGCGGAGAATCCCAGGCTCTCGGCGCGGTCCCACGCCGCCATCGTCTCGGAGGTTAGAGCCACGCTCATATTCTGGAGTGAAGAACACTTGCCGAAGTCCGGGCATCCCCCCTTGTCCTCTCCGCCTTCCTTGGGCTAGTCTAAAAGTTCTGGCGGGAGGAGCTTCCTTGGGCACGCTGAAGCCTTTTTTGAAAACCCTCTCGTACCTGATGGCGAAGGCTCTGTCCTACCCCGTCATGCGCCTGTATTTCCGGGCCACCGTCCAGGGACGAGGCAAGGTCCCAAGAACGGGGGGCTTTCTGCTGGCGGCCAACCACTTTTCCTTCGCAGACCCGCTCATCTTGGGATCCATGCTTCCGCGCCGTCTCTGGTTCATCATGGCCGAAGACCAGTTCGAAAAGCCCTTTTTGAAATCCTTCTCACGCCTCATGGACGTGATTCCCGTGCAGGCGGGGGCGGCCTTCCGCCTGGGCCCCATCCGCAAGTGCCTGACGGTCCTCAAGGCGGGGCGGGTGGTGGCCATTTTCCCTGAAGGGCGGCGGTCTTCCACCGGCACCCTCCTGCCTCCCATGCCCGGCATCGGGGTCCTCGCGTCCAGGGCCAAAGTGCCCATCATCCCCGTGGCCATCGTGGGAACCCGCGAGGCCTACCCTCCGGGCGTGCGATTTCCCAAGCCCGGCAAGGTCACCCTGCTTGTGGGCGAGCCCCTGGCCACGCACCAAGGCCTTTCCCCCGAGGCCTTGGCCCAGCGGGCCATGGACGCCATCGCGGCGCTGCTCATCGACCATGGCTACCCCGATTACGTGCGCGCCGAAAGGCTGGATGCGGGAAGCGAGCCATGAAAAGCAAGCTCAACACCAAGACACCAAGAACACCAAGAGAAATGAAATCTGTTTGTGATCCCTATCCCCCTGCGTGGCTTGGTGCCTTGGCGGCAACTCTTTCTTTCTTGAAAGCTCTGGAAGGCTAAGATGAAAAACGCGGCGCTCATCATCATCGGCTCGGAAATGGTGGACCCCACCCGGCCCGACGCCAACGGCCCCTACGGCAAGGATCGGTTGGCGTCTCTCGGCATCCCCGTGACGTACTTGGCACGGGTGGAGGACCGCGCCGCGTCCATCCGGGAGACCCTTCGGACGGCCCTAGCCTGCTGCGACGTGGTCATCACCTCGGGGGGCCTGGGGCCCACGGGCGACGACGTGACCCGGGAAGCGGCCGCCTCCCTGTTCGGCGCCGGCGTCCATGAAGATCCCCAGTGGATGAGCGTCCTGACGGAGCGATTGGCGTCCCGTGGCCGCCCCATCACCGAACTCGGACGCCGCCAGGCCCACGTGGTGGACGGCGGCGAAGCCCTCCCCAACGGCGCCGGTCTGGCCTGCGGCTGCTGGCTGGCGAGGGAAGACAAATACCTCGTCCTTCTCCCAGGCGTGCCCCGCGAATTTCAGGACATCCTGGACCGCCAGGTCCTCCCGCGATTGGCTCCCCTCTTCCCGGACCAGCCCAAGGTCCGGCTTCTGAAAGCCGTGGCCGCCGGCCTGCCCGAGGTGGAGGCCGAGGAGACCCTTCGGCCATGGTACGGCCGCCCTGGCATAGACGTCTCCATCTTGCCCTCCCTCGGCGTTCTCCGCATCGGATTCGCCTTCACCAGCCCCCCCGTGCGCGACCTGGAGGCAGCCGAACGCGAGGCTCGCGAGGACCTCGCCTCGGGCCTTGGCCGCCACCTCGTGAGCCTCGACGGCGTCTCCCTCGAACAGCGTCTGGGCGAGCGCCTCTTGGAAGAGCGGTGGACCTTGGCCACGGCGGAATCGTGCACCGGCGGCCTGCTGGGCCACAAAATCGTCTCCGTGGCGGGAGCGTCGCGCTACTACATGGGCGGCATCGTGGCCTACGACAACGGCGCCAAGACCGGCGCCCTGGGAGTCCCAGCCCGGGTTCTGGAAGACCACGGCGCCGTGAGCGAGGAGACGGCGAGGGCCATGGTCCGCGGGGCGCGGGCGCGGTTCAACGCCTCCTGTGCCCTGGCCACCACCGGCGTAGCGGGTCCCTCGGGAGGCACCCCGGAGAAGCCCGTGGGAACCGTGTGGATCGCCTGCGGCACCCCGGAGGGCGAGTGGGCCCGCAGGATCTTCTTCCCCCTCGACCGCGCCTCCACCATGGAGTTCAGCGCCAACTCGGCTCTCTTCATGCTCTGGAACCACCTCCAGAAGGCCGGGACTTCATGAAGATTTCGGCCGTGGCCTTCCTCAACTCGGCCCCCCTGTGGTGGGGGCTGAGGGCGGGCCTGCATCCGGAGGGGTGGGAGACGGCCTTCGATTTCCCATCGGCCTGCGCCAGGCGGCTCGCGGCGGGGGAAGCCGACGTGGGCCTCATCCCCTCCATCGAGTTCGCCCGGAATCCGGACCTGGTCCTGGCCGCGCCCCTGTGCGTGGCGGCGCGGCGCGAGGTCACCTCGGTCCTCCTCCTGTGCGGCGGCGACCTGAAGGACCTGGAGCGGGTCTACCTGGACCCCGCGAGCCGAACGTCCCAGGCGCTCACCCGGGTCCTTCTGGAACGCCGGCTGAAGACCGTACCGCGGTTCGAGGAAAGGGCCCGCTTCCCCGGAGGCTTGGGCCCCCGAGAGGGCGCCCTGGTCATCGGGGATCGCGCCCTCGCCCTCAAGGGTCCCCTGGCCGCTTGCACCCGCCACGATCTGGCCGCGATGTGGCACGATGACACGGGCCTTCCTTTTGTTTTCGCCCTGTGGGCGGCCCGCAAGGAGGCCGCGTCGCGGGAGCTATCGGAGGTCCTGAACGCTTCCTACGGCCACGGCCAGGCCCACCTGGGAGACATCGAAACGGAGTTCTCCCGGACGCTCGGCGTAGACGCCCGGCAGATCCATACCTACCTCACTCGCCACCTCCACTTCACCCTGGGCCGGGAAGAGATGGAAGCCCTGGCCTTGTTTTTCCGCCTGGTTCTCAAGGAGGAGTTCCCCCATGACCGGTTCCGCTCGCCCTTCGGGGCGCCGTGACATAGACGCCGCCCTCGACAAGGCCTTCGCCGGAGAGCGCGTGACCTTCGAGGAGGGCCTCCTGCTCCTGGAGGATGCCCCCTTCCTGGAGCTGGGCCAGGCGGCCGACGCCGTCCGCGCCCGCAAGCACCCCGGCGGCGAAGCTTCCTACATCGTGGACCGCAACATCAACTACACCAACATCTGCGTAGCCAACTGCTCCTTCTGCGCCTTCTACCGGAAACCGGGGAGTCCGGAGGGATACGTCCTGTCCCGGGAAGAACTCCACGACAAGATCCGCGAGACCGTAGAGCTGGGCGGTACGGGCATCCTCCTCCAGGGAGGACACAACCCCGCTCTGCCCTTCGGCTTTTACGAGGACATGCTCCGCGGATTCAAGGAGAGCTTCCCGCAGGTCCACATCCACGCCTTCTCCCCCCCGGAGATCACCTTCTTCTCCAAGCTCTACAAGATGCCCCTGCGGGAGGTCCTGGTGCGGCTCAAAACCGCTGGCCTGGACAGCATCCCCGGCGGAGGCGCCGAGATCCTCTCCGAGGGCGTGCGCTCGGACATGGCCCGGGGCAAGGCCACGGTGCAGGAGTGGCTCGCGGTCATGAGGGCCGCCCACGGCCTGGGCTTGCGGACCACCGCCACCATGATGTTCGGCTCCATCGAGAGCCTCAAGGACATCCTCATCCACCTCGATCATCTGAGGACCTTGCAGGATGAGACGGGAGGCTTTACGGCGTTCATCCCGTGGACCTTCCAGCCCGGACAGAGCACGCCCCTTCAGGCGGCCACCGCGACCGGCGTGGATTACCTGCGCGTGCTGGCCGTCTCCCGCATGTATCTGGACAACTTCGAGAACGTTCAGGCGAGCTGGGTCACCCAGGGCCTCAAGATGGGGCAGGTGGCCCTCCATTTCGGAGCCAACGACATGGGGTCCATCATGATCGAGGAAAACGTGGTGGCCTCGGCGGGGTGCCGAAACCGGACCAACGAGGAGGAACTCAGACGCCTCATCACCGACGCGGGCTTCATTCCGAGGAAGCGCAGGACGCTTTACGAGGATGCAAGCCAAGGGTAGGGCGAATCCGCACGGCGAAACACAACTACGGAGGGGAACGCATCCCCTCCGTGGCTGTCAAAAGGCGGTCAAGCCGGTGGAACTAGGACTTTGCGAGGCCTGCCAAAAGGCGCGCGAGGCGGGCTTTATAGCGGGAAGCGGTGTTGGCGTGGATGACGCCCTTCTTCTCGGTGCGGTCGATGACGGCGTACACGGCCGGAAGGGCCGCGGTGGCCTCTTCGTGCTTCCTCTCCGCTACCAGGCTCCGGTACTTCTTGATGGCCGTGCGCATCTGGCCCACGGCGAGCCGGTTACGGAGGCGCCGTTTTTCGGCCTGTCTCATTCGCTTCAACGCTGATTCGTGATTCGCCACAACTTCCTCCAGCAAGACAGAAGCGGCATCATACCCCGAGCGCGGTCTCGTGTCAAGCGGCGTCCCGGCCAGAACCCCGGGAGGGCGCGCCGGGCTCGGGGCGGGTCACTCGACCCGGATGTCGCGAAATTCCTTCAAATCACACGCCTTGAGCTCACTCGCGTATTTGAGGTAGAGCTGCCGGTTGGGGGAGGCCTCGGCTCCGCTGCCCTCGGCAAGGGTGGCCTTGAGCTTGTCGATCTGCCCCTGGAGCTGAGCCTGGGCCTCCGGAGTCGTGCCGGGCTGGTCCATCTGCTGCTGCAAGACCTGGACGGAGCCGTCC
>JAKAKG010000096.1 GCA_021813555.1 Acidobacteriota bacterium | reverse complement strand
CCCGGCGCGGCTATGCTACTATCCTGCCCATGAACGGCACGGGCCTGACGCGAGACGACATCTTTCTTTTTCTGGCGCGCCACCGCGCGCGGCTTCAAGCCATGGGCGTAAGCCGCATCGCGCTGTTCGGCTCCCGCGCGCGGGGTGACGGCCGGCCCGGCAGCGACGTGGACGTGCTCGTTTCCCTTCGGACCAAGTCGTTCGACGCGTACATGGATCTGAAGTTTTTCCTGGAAGACGGCCTCGGGGGGCCGGTGGACCTCGTCCTGGAAGAGGCGGTCAAACCGCGTCTTCGCCCCGTGATCATGGCCGAGGCGGTCTATGCCCAGGGATTCTAGCGTCGCCCAGACCAAACTTCCAGGCCTGCTCTCCGCCGTCCGGGCCCTTCTTTCCACCTGACCGCACCCCCGCACCTCCCCGCGCGGTTCCCTCGCTGCTCACCGCTCACGGCTCACCGCTCAGGATTTCGAATTTCGAATTTCGTATTTGAAAGACTCGCCGCTCCTGGCACCGCGCGGGTTCACTTTTCACTTTCCGCTCCCCGCTCCCCGCTCCCCGCTCCCCGCTCCTCGCTCCCCGCTCCCTGCTCCCGTCATTCCCCCGTCTCGCGTCTCCCTGCCAAGGCCCTTCCCCTACGCCAGCACGATCTGCTGGACCTTCACGAAGTGGGCGTCGGTGGTGAGGACCTTGAGGCCGTGCTGCATGGCGCTGGCGGCGATCCAAAGGTCGTTCGCGGGGATCGGTGTTCCCGCCTGCCTGAGGGCGTGGAGGATCACGGCGTAGCGCTCGGACGTGCCTTCGTCCAAGGGAATCACCCTGGCGCGCGGGCTGCCGAGAAACTCGCGGAGGGTGGCTTCGTTGGCCTTGCGCTTGCCTCCGCCCATGAACCCCGCGCGCAGCTCACCCAGGATGACGGGGGTGACGCACACCTCGTCGGCCTCGCGCAAGGCCTCCAGCACGCGCGCGTCTCCCCGCATGAGGGCCGAATACGCCGAGGTATCAAGAAGGACGCGGTTCATTCCCACATGTCCTCGTCAATCCGCCTCTGCGACCGCAGCGCCGACTCGAAGGCGGCCGCCTCCTCGCGGGTCCACCGTCCCGCGAAGGCGTCCAGGTCGTGATACAGGTGGCGTGCCGGCCGCGCGGAACCGAGGCCCGCCGCTTCGCCCAGGAGCCCAACGGCGGCCTTCGTGAGGCTGGTCTTCTTTTCCTTGGCGCGCCGGGTGATGGCCCGCATGAGCTCCGGCGGAAGGTCGCGCAACGTGACGGTGGGTTTGGACGTGGGTTTCATGTCTGCCTCCGCGTGCATCAGATCATGCATCACTCTGCATCAGAGTGTAATGCATCCGCAAGCGGCGTTCAAGGCAGGGGGTGGGGGAGTGAGGAGTGAGGAGTGAGGAGTGAGGAGTGAGGAGTGAAAAGTGAAAAGTAAAAAGTGAAACGCGAGCGCACCGCGCCGATGGCGCCTTCCCTAGTCCCCTAGCCCCCCAGTCCCCTAGTCCCCTAGTCCCCTAGTCGCGTCTCGCCTAATCGCTTCCCGCTTCCCGCTCCCCGCTCCCTGCTCCCGGCATTCCCCCCCGCGCCTCGCGTCATCCCGGAAACACGACCTTCAGCGCGTTCTTGAGGATCTGGACCGTGGCGGGGCCGCTCATGTGCTTGAGGTTGCCGTCCACGTGGATGTAGGTGGGGCGGTCCACGGCGATTTCCAGCATGTCGGTCTTGAACGAGGAGACGCCCTTGAGGCTGCTCATCTGCCGCAGGAAGACCATGGGGAGGGCCACGAAGCGCTGCATGGGGCCGTAGTCGCCCACGAGGGTCACGTCCAGGAGGCCGTCCTGAAGGTCCGCGTGGGGGGTGAGGAAGAAGCCGCCGCCGGCGCACTGGCCGTTGCCCACTTCCACGAGGAGGCCCTTGCTCTTGAACTCCCAGTCGCGGCCCTTGAGGTGGAAGTGGGGGTTGCGGTAGGTGGGGAGATTTTTGAGGACCACCACGAGGTAAGAGAGGATGCCCGTGAGGGTCTTCACGTCCTGGTTGTCGTGGGTCACCTGGCCGTCGAAACCCACGCCCACGCTGTTGAGGAACGTATGGGCGCCGAAGCGGCCCACGTCGATGGTCTGGATGTTTCGGGCCTTGAGGGCGCGCAGGGCCGCGGGGAGGGTGCGGACCTTGATGGCGCGGGCGAAGTCGTCCCCCGTGCCTTCGGGGATGAGGGCGAGGGCTGTGTCCGTGTAGATGAGGCCTCGGCCCGTCTCGCTCACGGTGCCGTCTCCGCCCACGCAGGCCACCACCTCGTAGCCCGCCTTGGCGGCCTCGGCGGCCATGGCCGCGGCGTCGTCCGGGGCCTTGGTGCGGTCCAGGTCGTACTCCAGGCCCAGGTCCTTCAGGCCCTTCTCGATCCTCGGCAGAGCCTTCAGCGATTTTCCCCGCCCCGCCACGGGATTCACAAGGACCAGGAGTTTTGCCATAGGTGCCCCTTCAGCGTTCTATTGTACACAAGGTTTGGAGTTGCTGTAGACGTGGTGAATGGCGAATCGGGAATTGCGAATTGCGAATTGCGAACGGCGAAGCATAACCATCGCTGTCTGGAGACCACTCCCAGGTGCCCGGACGGTGGTTGCTGAAGGCCTTCCTCGAGGCCGATTCTTTCCTTCCTGTCGCGCGCTCCCTGCTCCCTGCTCCCTGCTCCCCGCTCCCTGATTCACATCCTCTCGGGGACGGGAATGCCGAGGAGATCGGTGAGGCCCTGGCGGAGGAGGCGGGCGAAGAGGGCGACGGTGAGAAGGCGGGCGCGGCGCTTGAGATCCTCCGGCTCCTGGAGGACGGGGAAGTGGTGGTAGTAGGCGTGGAAGGCCTGGGCGGCCTCGTAGAACTGCCTCGCCACGATGTTCAGGTCCAGGCCGTCCACGGCGGCCTTGACCTGGACGGGCACGCGCATGAAGAGGGAGAGGAGGGCCCAGCCCTCGTCGTCGAAGGCCGGGGCGAGGGCTTCCAGGGTGGCGGCATGGTCCGGATCGGGCACGGCCACGCCCTGCTCGGCGGCCTTGCGCAGGATGGCCTCGGCTCGCACGCAGGCGTACTGGAGGTAGGGCCCCGTGTCCCCCTCGAAGGCGAGAGCCTGCTCCAGGTCGAAGGCCACCACCTGGTTCCTGTTGTACCGGACCATGTAGTAGCGCAGGGCCGCCGTGGCGAGCATGTCCGCGCGGCTTTCCCACTGGGCGGGGTCGGCCTTGGCCAGGTCCGGCTCCCGGGCCTCGATTTCATGGAGAGCCCGGTCCTTGATGCGGTCCAGCAGGAGGTCCGCCTGGAAGCCCAGACCCTTGCGGCCGGACATCTCCACGAAGGGCTTGGCCAGGTCTTCCTCGGAGAGGTCGAAGCGGACCCCCTTCTCCATCTCGGCCCGCACGAACTTCGTGGCGAGGGCCACCATCTCGTAGGCGAAGTGGATGGAGCGGTCCGCCTGGGCTTCGTGGCCCATCTGCCTCAGGCCCTCCTTGACGATCTTCTGGAGGTAGGACTGGCGCACGTCGATGACGTTGATGACCGCCTCGCCGCCGCCGAAGGACGGTGAGGCTTCGTGATCGGATTTTCCCGTCATGCCGGCTTGTCCGGCATCCCGTTTGGGGAGAGATTCTGGACGCGCTTCGCTTGCCAGAATGACCCCGTCGGGGATCTGCGCTGTTCCGGCATCGGTCCGCCACACTTCGTAGAGAGGGGTGTCGAAGGGCCGGTAGTGGAAATCCCGGCCCAGCAGGCCGAACTTCCAGAGCTGGTAGGCCATGTCCTTGCCGATGTAGGTCACGGTGCCGTTGGAGCGAACGATGACCTTGTCCGCGTCGGACATGCCCTTGAACTCGTCCGACTCGGCCAGGGCCATGACCCAGCACCCGCGGTTCTTGTCCTCCGACTCGGCGGGGACCAGGTGCACGGCGCCCGCGGCCTTGAGCTTGTCGAAGCAGGAGCGCCAGAAGCCGATCTTCAGGATGTCGCTCTCGTGGGGCAGGACGTCGTAGCGGATGCCCAGGCGCTCCATGGTTCCCAGGTGGCGCCGGACCATCTCCTCGGCCACGAGGGCGGCCATGGCGGCCGTCTCGTTGCCCCCCGCCTCCATGAGGTGGAGGGTCTCCAGCCTGGCCGCTTTGTGTTCATCGGACTGGGCGTACCACGGGCCCACCTGGGCGTAGAGCTCCCAGCAGAAGGAATCGAAGCGGCCGCAGCAGCGCTCCAGCTCCCGCTCCACGCCGCGCCACGCCGGGTGCTCGGCGAGGAGGGCGGGGCACCGCGCGGCCCACGCGCCGAGCCGGACCTCCGAAAAGGGCCCCGACTTGGGCGGATCGAAGGCGGAGAGGGCGGCCATCAGGGCCTTCACCTCGCCGAGGGAGAAGCCCTTGATGCGCTCGAACCCCACCACCACGTCGGCCACCTGCACGCCCGTGTCGTCGATGTAGTTCTGCACCTCCACGGTCCGGCCCAGGTAGCGCAGGCACTTGACGAGGGAATCGCCCAGCACGGCGTTGCGGAGGTGCCCCACGTGGGCGGCCTTGTTGGGATTGATGTTGGTGTGCTCGACGATCACCTTGCCAGGCACGGCCGCGGGGGTGAAACGGCCCGCCAGGAGGTCGCCGATGGCCCGGCCCCGGTCCAGGTAGAGGTTGAGGTAGCCGCCCGCGGCGCGCGACTCGCGCACCCCCGCGAGGGACACGGCGGCCAGCTCCGCGGCGATGGCCGCCGGGGGCCGGCGCAGGGCCTTGGCCAGGGAGAACGCCACGGGCGTGGACGCGTCGCCCATCTCGGGCTTGGGCGGAAACGTGAAGGGAATTTGCTCCGGCGGAAGGGCCACGCCGAACCTCGCCGAAATCGCCTCCGCCAGCCCCTGCTGCCACTCCCCGACCGCTGTGAGCATCTCCGCATCTCCTTCGTGACGCATGATTTTAGCATGGCTCGCGGGCGCGGTCGCGGGCGGACAAGGGTGAGCGGCGCGTCGTCAGCCGTGGGCCGGCCGGACCGTCAGGCGGCCGGGCGATGTGGGATCCGCGGCCGATTCCGCTCCCCGCTCCCTGCTTCCCGCTCCCCGCTCCCGTCCCTACAAATGGCACGTCCGGCTCCACACGTCGCAGTAGACGCGGGGGCCGCG
>JAKAKG010000092.1 GCA_021813555.1 Acidobacteriota bacterium | reverse complement strand
CACCTCGATGGCACGCCGCACCACGATCAAGAGGTGCTCCGGATCCACGGGCTTAGCCAGAAAGTCGGCGGCCCCCACCTTCATGGCCTCCACGGCCACCTCCACGGACCCGTAGGCCGTGAGCATCACCACGGGCGTCAGGGGCCACCGGGCCTTGCTGGCCCTAAGGAGGTCCAGACCGCTATGGACGGGCATCTTGAGGTCGAAAAGGGCCAGATCGTAGCCCCCTTCTTCCACGAAGGCCATAGCGGCCTTCCCCTCTCCCGCTTCGGAGGCGTCGAATCCCGCCCTCCGCAGGGTCTCCGCCAGGGCTTGTCTCAAACTCGCGCGGTCTTCGGCCAGGAGAACGCGCACGTCACGTCGCTCCCGAGGGGGCGATCGCCTTGAGCCGCGCGTCGATGTCGCTCATGCGATCCTCGTCGGCCTTGATCCAGCGCCGCAGGTTGTCCCGGACCGACTGCATGTCCGCCACGTCCTGCCGGAGCATCTCCGTCAACAGCGCCTCCGTGGTGTAGGTCCCCTCCACGGCGGCGAGGCGGGCCTTGAGCTCGGCCACCTTTGAGGCGAGCCCGTCCCGCTCCTTCAGAAGGGCGGCGCGCTCGTTTTCGGCCGCCCTCTGGGTTTTCGTCGGAGTGTTTTTAAGCTCCAGGAGAAGGTCGAAATCGCGGTCCCAGGCCAAGGCCTCGTCGGCCCCCGCAGCCTTGTCCGCTCCAGCAGGGGCCTCCTGGCAGAACGCCGAAGGGGCGGGGAGGAGCAAGACCATGCAGACGCTCAGGACGAGCCACGGCTTCATCATAGAGTGAGTATACCGCAGCCCCGCGCATCTGGCATTTGGACGGAACCCCCTGCTCCTGCGATATACTGTTGCTCTGGAGGCCGGCATGGAAACGAAGCTGGATGCCACGGCCACCGTCAAGGGCCGGCTCACCACGGAGGACGAGCTCGTGGTGGAGGGCACCGTGGATGGCGACATCCAGTCCACCTCCCTCGTGACCGTCGTGCACGGGGGCCGCGTTACGGGTAAGATCCGGGCCCGGGACGTGGAGGTGGCGGGCGTTGTGGAAGGGGACATCTGGGCCAGCCGGCACGTGCACCTCGCCCCCACGGGGCGCATCCAGGGCGACGTGAGCGCCATCCAGCTTCGCGTCGACGACGGCGGGGTCATGCAGGGACGAGTCCTGACCGAACAGGCCGGCGGGCCCGGCTCGAAGGGCTGAGCATCTTCCATGGGACACAAGTCCATCCTCACCACTTGGGAAGCGGGACGCTACTGCGGGGTCAGCCCCTACACGGTCCGGCACTGGGTTCAGACGGGCAAGCTTCGGGCCTACACCACCCCCGGCGGCCACCGCCGCATTCGCCGGCAGGACATGGACGCCTTTCTCCTGGCCCACGGCATGCCCCTACCCGCCGAATTCCGGGAAGGTGCGCGCCGGGTCCTTCTGCTCGTGGAAGAGGGGAGCGGACTGGCCAAGGACATGGAGGGGTGGTCCGAAGCCCTGGACGTGCGCGTCGCGGCCTCGGCCTTCGACGCGGGCCTTGCCCTTGGGACCTTCGACCCGCACCTCTTCATGGTGGACCTGGATGCCTCGGCGTGGGACGGCCTGGAGGTCTGCCGCCGCGTCCATGCGACCCCCAGCACGGCTCACGTTCTGCTTGCGGGAATCTCCAAGGAGGCTTCGGTTGAGGTGCTGGAGGCGGGGGAGGAGGCAGGGGTGCTCCACTGCTTCGCCAAACCCCTCGACCTGGAAGAAGTTCGCCGGTTCTTCAGGAGACTGTTCCCTTACGCCCCGTGGATCCCCCCCGTCACCTGAGGGCTCCGTCCAGCTCCCTGTAAAGGGCCAGGTGGGCCTGGGACATGCGCTCCATGGTGAAATCCCGGACCCGGAAGTGGGCCGCTTCCACGAGGCGCTGGGCGAGGCCCGGTTCAGACAGAACCCGCCCCACGGCCGCCGACAGGGCCGCCGGTTCCCCGGGAGGCACCAGGAGCGATTCCACGCCGTCTCTCAGAATCTCCCGGGTTCCGCTCACGTCCGTGGCCACCACGGGCACGCAACACGCGGCCGCCTCCTTGATGACCCCCGGCGACCCCTCCCCCGAGAGGGAGGGGAGGACCAGCACATCGAGCGCCGCGTAGAGGTCTCCAGGCGTCTGCAGATAGCCCAGCAGGTGCACGGGGACGCCCATCTCCAGGCCCTGGGCCTGAAGCGCGGGACCCAGAGGCCCATCGCCCGCCAGATAGAGCTCCACGGCGAGACCTTGTTCTCGAAGATCTCGCAGCCCATGGACGAGCAAGGCGTGGCCCTTGTGGGGCACGAGGGCCCCCACGGAGCCCACAGCGCGCACCGCGGGATCCATGCCGAAGCGCGCCCTCGCCGCTTTTCGGGGAGGCAGCTCCCGGAATCGGGCCAGGTTTACTCCGCTGTGGATCGTACAGACGCGCCTGGAGTCCAGCCCCTGGGCGACGAGGCCCTGACGCACCTCCTCGCTCACGGCGACCAGGGCGTCGGCGGACCGGTATTTCCATCGGGAGAGGCGGGAACGCAGCGGGAAAGAGACCCTTCGGCTCGCCACCACCTTGGGCCTGGGGTGAAGTCCCTTGGCAGCCAGAAGCGCCAAACTCAAGGCGTGGGCCGTGTGGGCATGCACCAACGCCGCTCTCGACTCCGCCATCCACCGCCTGAGCTGCAGGGCCGACCAGAGGTCCCACTCCCCTCGAGGCCTCCAAGGAACCACCTGAAGGCCCTCCCCCCACGCCCGCTCCAGAAGGGGGCTCCAGTCCCGCGCCACCAGCGTGCACCTGCACCCCATGGCCTCCAGATTGCGGATCAGTCCCAGGGTCTGAACCTCCCCTCCCCGCATGGAGCTTTCCGTGTTGAGGTGCAGAACCCGGCACCTGATGTCTTCGCTTCGCTCGCTCAGCACCTGCACCCCCCGTCCGCTGTCGCCCGCTCACGGTCCCTGCCACTCTGCGGCCCCAATCCGTCTCTAACTCCATGGCGCTGGCTCGTGCGCAAGTATCCCCGAAGGGCGCTTCGGAGCGCAAGAGTTGAGGGCGGTGGACCTCAGAGCGTGGGATAGAGGGCCAGGATTTTGTAGACGTAGTGGCGGGTTTCGGGGATGGGCGGCACGGCCTTGAGGGCCTGCACCCGGCCGATGCCAGCGTTGTACGCCGCCAGGGTGAGCTCCAGGTCGCCCTGAAAGGCGTCCAGCAGCTTGCGCAGGTAGTGGACCCCGCCGCGGATGTTATCTTCGGGCACGTAGGGGTTGGCCACACCTTCCTCGCGCTGGGTCTGAGGCATGAGCTGCATGAGGCCCTGAGCTCCCTTGGGGGATAGGGCGTTGGGGTTGAAGTTGCTCTCCACCTTGATGACCGCCGCCACCAACTTCCAATCCATCTGGTACTCCTGGCAATATCGGGCGATGAGGTCGCGGTAGGGCAGCTCCTTGGGCAATTTTTCTTCGGGCTTGGCGAGGCCGGGCGGCGGGACGTAACCGGGGTAGTGGTGCTGCACAAGGGAGGCCGGAATTCCCAGGGCGCCGCCTCCAGGCAGGGTCAGGAGCGCTTGGCCGTCTTGCTCTTCGTACCGCTCCACGACCAAGGAGCGCTCGGACTGGAATACCACAAGCTCCATGGCCCGGGAGCCCCCGGAGACCCACAAGAAGACCGCGACCAAACCAAGGCGGAGCACGAGCGCCTTCACGCCAGCTCTCCGAGAGATGCCACGAACCGGTCCTGGCCGCTGGAGTAGAAGGCCCCGTAGCGGGGGTCCAACAGAACGCGCTTGCCATCGGAGGCGGCAAGGTCTTTGAAAATAAGGGAGAGGGTGGGAGACGTCACCCCCTCCTCGCCGAGAAACCCGGCCAACCCCGTCAAAAGCCGGTAGGTCAACTTCCGGGGGACCTCCGCCTCCACGGCCCCGCCCAAAAGCCGTTTGAAGGTGGCCTTCAAGAGGCTCGGCGTGGACGGAGGGACTTGGTTGTACCTCTGGAACTGCTCCTGGAACCGCTTGCGGTGTTCCGTGCTCACGTAGTCCATGACCGCGAGGGAGGGGCTGGCGGTATCCTCCGTGAGGTAGAGTGCCACGTAGGCGCCTGGGCGGTCCCATTTGACGGCGGGGTCCACGGGATCCAGCGCGCTCCCGGTCACCAATCCATATCGGGGATCCAGGCGGAAGAGGGAGGGTATCTGCCGCTTTTGGAGGTACCGCCTGAGGCGAAGCGCCAGATCTCGCAGGAAGGAGGCGGTTCCGCTCGGGGCATGGACCAGGAGAAATGCCTCGCTGCGCTGAGATAGGGCGTCCGTCTCCTGGAGGAGAAAGAGGCTGAGGGAGGCGGGCGGTTCTCCGGCCGAAGGCTCCCAGACCGCCTGGAATCTCGCCTCCTTGAGGGCCCGGGCCGGCGGCAGGTAGCCCGACCGCACGTCCGTCTCATGGAGTTTGAGGCAGGCCAGAAAGTCTTCCAGGGGGACGTGGTCGAACCGCAGGGTGGTACCGGACGGCAAGGACGCCTCCTCTCACACCCTACTATGGCCGCCGGGGAGGCTCCTGTCAAACGCAACGTCCCGAGCCTTACGGCAGATCAGGGCAAGGGCCGTTCCCTGGGGAGCTCAAAAAGGGTGGGGTCCCGAAACCGCCGGATGGCACCCACGAGGCCGGCGCCGAGGTGCCAAAGCTTGGCCGCCACGGCCGGATCGGTGAACGCGCCTTCGGACGAGAGGGCACGCTCCGCCTGGGCCACCGACACCTGGTCCGGGGGAGTCCAGAGGTGGAGCGATCGTGCGACGGTCCTGAGCGTGATGAGGGTCGCTCCCGCGCCTTGGTGGCCCCCCGCCGTGGCCACGAGACCCACCCACTTGCCCTCCGTGTGCTCGAAGGTGAGGTAATCCAGGGCGTTCTTGAGGAGGCCGGAGACGGTCCCGTGGTATTCGGGAGAGCCCCACAAGAACCCGCTGGCGCGGGCTGCGGCGGCGGTGAACTCCGCCACGGAGGGATCGCCCGCCGGGGCGGTCCCGCACATGGGAAGACGAGTCACCCATCCGTCGCCCCAGACAGGCACCCCTCCGGCCTCCGCCGCCCCTTTCGCCGCCTCCTCAAGGGCGCGGTGCGTCACCGATTCGAGACGGAGGCTGCCGCATAAG
>JAKAKG010000134.1 GCA_021813555.1 Acidobacteriota bacterium | reverse complement strand
CGCAAAGAGTGAACATCAGAAGCAGGACGGTCCGCTTGATCATGCTGGGCTCCTCACGCTGCACGCTTCAGCCTTTACCCTTCAGGGGTTACAGTCTCAGCTCCCCGCTCCCCGCTCCCCGCTCCCCGCTCCCTGCTCCCTGCTCCCTGCTCCCTGCTCCCCTAAATATCATAGTACAGCCCGAACTCGTAGGGGTGGGGCCTGAGGGCCATTTCCTCCACCTCGCGGTGGCGCTTGTAGTCGATCCAGGTCTGAAGGAAGTCTTCGGTGAATACGTCGCCCTTCAGAAGGAACACGTGGTCTTTCTCCATTTCGCGAAGCGCCTCGTCCAGAGACCCGGGCATGGTGGGGATGTTCTTCAGTTCCTCCGGCGGAAGATCGTAGAGGTCCTTGTCCAGGGGCTGGCCCGGGTCGATCCGGTTGAGGATGCCGTCAAGGCCCGCCATGAGCTGGGCGGCAAGGGCCAGGTAGGGGTTGCAGGAGGGGTCCGGAGGGCGGAACTCCAGCCGCTTGGCCTTGGGGTTCTCCGTGTAGAGGGGGATGCGGATGGAGGCCGACCGGTTCCGGCGCGAATAGGCGAGGTTCACGGGGGCTTCGAAGCCGGGCACGAGGCGTTTGTAGGAATTGGTCGTGGGGGCGATGAGTGCCGCCAGGGAGCGGGCGTGCTTGAGGAGCCCCCCGATGTAATAGAGGGCCATCTGGCTGAGGCCCGCGTACCCGCTGCCCGGGAAGAGGGGCTGCCCGTCCTTCCAAAGGCTCTGGTGGGTGTGCATACCGGAGCCGTTGTCGCCGAAAAGGGGCTTGGGCATGAAGGTGGCCGTCTTGCCGTGTCGCAGGGCCGTGTTTTTCACCACGTATTTGAACTTCATGAGGCTGTCGGCAGTATTCACGAGCGTGTTGAACCGCATGTCGATCTCGCACTGGCCCGCGGTGGCCACTTCGTGGTGGTGGGCTTCCACGACGAGGCCGATCTCGCCCATGATGCGCACCATCTCGCCCCGCAGGTCGTGGAGGGAGTCCGTAGGAGGCACGGGGAAATACCCTTCCTTATAGCGGGGCTTGTACCCCAAGTTGGGTTTCTCGTCCTTGCCGCTGTTCCACCGGCCCTCCACCGAATCCAGGAAGTAGTATCCCGAGTTGGCCGTCTGGTCGTACCTCACGTCGTCGAAGACGAAGAACTCCGCCTCGCATCCGAAGAAGGCCGTGTCGGCGATGCCCGTGGAAATGAGGTAGTTTTGGGCCTTGAGCGCGATGTTGCGGGGGTCACGCGGGTAGCGCTCCTTGGTGACGGGGTCGAGAATGTCGCAGATGAGGGTGAGGGTGGGCTGGGCAAAGAAGGGGTCCAAAAAGGCCGAGGCCGGGTCCGGGATGACGATCATGTCGCTCTCGTGGATGGATTTCCAGCCGCGGATGGAAGAGCCGTCAAAGCCAAGGCCTTCTTCAAATACCCCTTCGGAGAACTGATCCGCAGGGATCGTGAAGTGCTGCCACATGCCCGGCATGTCCATGAAGCGCAGATCGATGGCCCGGATGCCCTTGTCCGCAATCTCCTTCATTACGCCCTTGACGTCCATGTGCGCGGCCTCCTATAAACGCGTCATGTTAGTGGAAAGCGAACCCCCTCGTCAAACTGGAACGCGCCCATGCGTTCCTTCCTTCCAGGGGCCGCGAGGTGGCGTCCGGGTCCGCCGCGGGGTACAATCCGCCTCTCCAGGCGACCGCCGGAAACGGGAAGGGCCACATGGGATACGAGGAGGGCCTCACCCCCGCCATGCGCCAGTGGCGGCGGGTGAAGGACGAACACCCCGACAAGATCATCCTCTTCCGCATGGGAGACTTCTACGAGATGTTCGGGGCCGATGCCCGGGAGGCCTCGGAGATCCTGGAGATCGCCCTCACGACGCGGGACCGGGGGAAGCCCGATCCCATGCCCATGTGCGGCGTGCCGCATCACGCCCTGGACCTCTACCTTGGACGCCTGATACGGGCGGGGCGGAAGGTCGTTCTCTGCGACCAGATGGAAAACGCCGCGGCGGCCAAGGGGCTGGTGCGCCGCGAGGTGACGCGGGTGGTGACCCCCGGGACCGTCCTGGAAGAAGGCGCCGTGGAGGCGGCCCAGCCCGTGGTGCTCGCCTCGTGGAATCCCGGTGCGGCTGCCGTGGGGTTGGTGTGGGCGGACCTGTCCTCCGGCGACCTCACGGTTTGGCTTTCGCGGCGCGGTGACGCCGAGGAGCGCCTGAGGGCGCTGGCGCCCGCGGAAGTGCTCTGTCCAGAAGGCCCGGACGGCCTGGCCCCGGAAGGGCCCTTCGCGGTGTCGCCCCTGCCCGCCAGAGCGTTTGCTCCTCCCGGCCTCATGGACGAGCTCGCCCGGCGCTTTGGCCTGCCTGCGGGATTGCCGGGGTTGCCCCCCGACCCCGAAGCCCTGGGGGCTCTTCACGCCCTCCTCGAGTACGTGCGCGGCCGGGGGGGGCAGATCCTCAAGCGGCCCAGGTTCGAGAGCCCTGGGACCTTCGTGGCCATGGACGAGGCCACGCGGCGCAACTTGGAGCTCGTCCAAGCCATCGAAACGGGGGGCCGGCAGGGGAGCCTGCTGGCCTGTCTCGATGCCACGTGCACGCCCATGGGGGCCCGTTTGCTGCGGGAGTGGGTTCTGTCGCCCTGCGCCGTCCTGGACGAAATCCGCCGCCGCCAGGATACGGTGAGCGCGTGGGTGGAGCACCCGGAGGCGCTGGGCCGCTTCCGGGCCCTCCTCAAGGGCTTCCCCGACCTGGGGCGCCTGGTGGCTCGATTCGGCGCCCAGATCGCTTCGCCCCGCGATGCGGGGGCCCTTCGGACGGCCTTATCGCGTTTGCCCGAGGCCGCAGCCCTGTGCGAAGCCCTCGATGAGCCCGTGCCCGACTTGGCGGCGGCGGCTCCCGAGGCGGCCCGGTGGTCCGCCCGGCTGGAGCGCGAACTTGAAGAGCAGCTCCCGCCCCACCCGCGCGAGGGAGGCATCTTTGCCCGGGGGTTCTCACCCGAACTGGACCAGCTCAGGGATCTGGCCGAAAACGGCCGCGGCGCCATCCTGGAGGTGGAGCGCCGGGAACGCGAAGAGACCGGGATCGGCTCGCTCAAGATCAGGTACAACAAGAACTTCGGCTATTTCATCGAGATCAGCAAGGCCAACCTCGCCCGGGTTCCCGAGGCTTACGAGCGGCGGCAGACCCTTGTGGGCGCCGAACGCTTCGTGACCCAGGAACTGAGGGATCTGGAACACCGCATCCTCTCGGCCCAGTCCCAGCGGGAGGAGCTGGAAGGCCGCATGTGGGAAGCCCTCGTGGAGGGTCTTCAGCCCTTCCTGCCCGCGCTGAGGGACGGGGCGGGCGATCTGGCCCGCATGGACGCGCTCGCGGGGTTCGCGGCGCAGGCCCGGAGCCGCGGCTACGTCCGGCCGCTCTTGGTGGAAGATCCCGTGGTGGACGTGGCGGAGGGCCGCCACCCCGTGCTGGAGCTCGATGACCGGCACCGGCCCTTCGTCCCCAATCCCGTGCATGCCGACACGGCGGACCACCAGGTGCTCCTCATCACGGGGCCCAACATGGGAGGGAAGTCCACGTACCTGAGACAGGTGGCCCTCCTGTCGGTCATGGCCCACCTGGGGGCCTGGCTCCCCGTGCGGGCCGCCACCGTGGGGCTGATGGACCGTCTCTTCTGCCGCGTGGGGGCCAGCGACAGCCTCCTGCGCGGCCTCTCGACCTTCATGGTGGAGATGACCGAAACGGCGGCCATCCTCAACGGTGCCACCTCCCGCTCCCTGGTGATCCTGGACGAGGTGGGCCGGGGGACAAGCACCTACGATGGCATGGCTATCGCCTGGGCCGTCGTGGAGGCGCTGCGGGGGCCCGGCGGCGTCGGCTGCCGGACCCTCTTCGCCACCCACTACCACGAGCTCACTGAGCTCGGACGAACCCTGTCTGGCGTGCACAACCTGACCATGGCGGTGCGCGAATACGCGGGGAAGGTTCACTTCCTCCGCCGCGTAGAAGAAGGGGCGGCGGACAAGTCCTACGGCATCCACGTGGCCGAGCTCGCGGGGATTCCCGCCCCCGTGGTGGCGCGGGCCCGGGAGATCCTGTCGGACCTGGAAGCGCGCAGGGCGGGCGTGGGTGCCACCCACCCTATTCAGGGGCCGTCGGTCCGGCAGGGAACTCTCTTTGACGGGGACGGGGCCGCGTCCGAAAGGGATGTGCTGGACACCCTCCGAAAGGCCCATCCCGACACCATGACCCCTATGGAGGCTCTCCTCCTCCTGGAAAAGCTGCGCCGGAAACTGACCCCCTGAGACACCCTCCTTATCCATCATGTAACCTATTAATTATAAAGGGTGTTCATGTCATCCTAGATCAAAGTTGAAGTAGTACTAGTCATATTACTTGACAACGCCAGATGATGGTCCTATATTATCCGTGGACCTCAGATTGAAGGTCCTTTAAAAGGAGGTTAAGGCCATGAACGCGACTCTTACTCGTTACAGCCCCTTAAGGGAGCTCCTGACCATGAACGATCGCTTGAACCGGGTGTTCGACGAAGCCTACGGTCACTCGACGGGGAATCTTGACTACGGCCAGTGGATGCCGGCGGTGGATCTGAAGGAGGAGGAGAATCAATTCGTCCTCCTGGCCGACATGCCTGGCATGGCGAAAGAGGACATGGACATCCACGTGGAGAACAACGTCCTCACCATTCAGGGCGAGCGCCGCTTCGAGCAGGAAGCCGAGAAGCAAAGCTACCACCGCGTAGAGCGGGCCTACGGCAAGTTCGTGCGCTCCTTCGCCCTTCCCACCCGCGTCCAGGCTGATGCCATCTCTGCTTCCTATAAAGACGGCATCCTGGAGGTCATGATCCCCAAGGCCGAAGAGAGCAAGCCCAAGAAGATCGCTATCAAGGGGTAACACCGCAGTCGAAGGAAGCGGGGAGCCCGGGCGCCCGTGCCGGCAAGCATGGGCCACCTCGAGCTCCCCGCTCCCCGCTCCCCGCTCCCCGCTCCCCGCTCCCCGCTCCCCGCTGCTCCGCTGCTCCCCGCTCCCTGCTCCCCTTCTCCTAGATGACCCCCGAGCTCGATCTGTGCTACTTTAGGGACCTTCAGGAGGTGCCATGGCATCGCCCAAGTTCCCTCTCA
>JAKAKG010000177.1 GCA_021813555.1 Acidobacteriota bacterium | reverse complement strand
ATCGACATCCCCGAGCGGTGCATCACGGCCATCATCGGGCCGTCGGGGTGCGGCAAGACCACGCTTTTGAAGTCCTTCAACCGCCTCATCGACCTACAGGACGAGGTGACGGTGAAGGGCCGCATCCTCATCGACGGCGAGGACATTTACGACCCCAGGACGGACGTGTCCGCCCTGCGCAAGAAGATGGGCCTCCTGTCCCAGCGGCCGCAGGTCCTGCCCATGTCCATCTACGACAACGTGGCGTACGGCTGCCGCATCCACGGCATCAAGAGCCGCAGGACGCTGGACGAGATCGTGGAACGCGAGCTCAGATCCGCGAGCCTGTGGGAGGAGGTGAAGGACCGCCTTCGCAGTCCCGCGGTGCGGCTGTCCATCGGCCAGCAACAGCGCCTTTGCCTGGCCAGGGGCCTGGCCGTGGAACCGGAGGTCATCCTGGGCGATGAACCCACGTCGGCCCTGGACCCGCTCTCGGCCGAGCGCATCGAGCGAAAGTTCTTGGAGCTGAAGAAGGACTACGCCATCGTCCTGGTGACGCACATCCTCCGGCAGGCGAGGCGGCTGGCGGACTACGTGATCTTCCTCTACCTCGGCAAACTCATCGAACATGGTCCCGCCGACGAGGTGCTCAACCGGCCCAAGCACCCCAAAACGCGGGCGTACCTCTCGGGGCAGTTCATCGAAGACGCGAGCCCCTGATCCGCAGCCCGTGAATGTCTCCATCCTCAAGGACGGCCGCGCCGGAATCTTCGACGCCGGCTCGGCCGGGGCGTTACTTCAGGGTGAAGTCGACGCGGCTCAAACCGGCCTTCTTGGCCTCCTCCGAGGCCGTTCCCTCGGCGGCGAGGAAGACGCGCTCGGCGGGGACCTTGCCCGATTTGAGGAGCGCGTCCTTGACGGCCTGGGCGCGGGCGAGGGCGAGCTTGCGGAGGTCGTCCTCGGTGACGGTGGTGTGCAGAACCAGGAGCCGATCCATCTCGTCGTCGGGCAGCTTCTTGACCAGGCCGATGACGGTGCGCGCCTTGGGAAACTTGGCGTGCTTGTAGGCCTCGAAGAGATACTTGGAGTACTCCTCCTTGGTGAGCTGGACGGCGTCCACGGAGGCGGGCGCCTCGCCCTTCTTGAGCAGCTCCTTGAACCGCTGCGCCTTCACCTCCCGCTCGACGAGGGCGCGCTTGAGGCCCTCCTTGTCCGCCTGGGGGTCGAAGCGGCCCGTGATATCCAGCTTCAGCCCGGGATGGTTGTAGAGAGCCGTTTCGAGCTGCTCGGCCTTCTTCTGGGCGGCGGCGTCGAGGGTGGCGGTGCCGGGGGGGAAGGCGAGGTAGCTGAGGGATTCGCCGTGGCCGAAGAGGTGGCCGAGGAGGGCGAAGGGCGCGGTGGCAGCCTTCACGAGGATGTTCAGGATGATCTTCAAGATGATGGGACCGATCTTGAATTTGGGGTCGTTGAGGGAGCCGCTCACGGGGATGTCCAGGTCGATGCGCCCCTCGCGGTCCTTGAGGAGGGCCACGGCCAGCCGGACGGGGAGCTTGGTGGCCTCAGGGCTGTCCACCTTGGAGCCGAAGGCGAACTGGTCCAGGAAGAGGTGGTTCTTGGCGTCCAGGTGGTTGTTCTCCACGTGGTAGCTCACGTCCATGTTGAGCTTGCCCTTGTCGATGATGTAGCCCGCGTAGCGGCCTGAGTAGGGCGAGAGCGGGTTCAGCTCCACGTCGGTCACCTTGCCCTTGATGTCTGCGTAAGGGGGCTTGACGAGGGGATTGATCTGCCCCGTCACCTCGATGGGCGCCTGGTGTTCGAGATGGGCGCTGAGCTTCAGGTCGGCGCGGGTGCCGGGGCGCGACGAGAGGCCCGTGAGGCTGCCCACCACCTCCGTGAGCTTGGCCGAGTAGTTGGGCTTGATGAAGTGGTCCGTGTAGTCGATGGTGCCTCCCGAGAGGGTGATGGCAGGGATCTCCACGCTCTCCTGAACCGGAACGGCGGTGGCGGGCGCAGAGGCCGCCGCAGGCGCCGGCGGAGGCTCGGCGGGGCCGCCTTGTTGCGGGGGGAGCTGCCCGCCGGGCGGCACCGGCGGGACGGTGCTCGGATGGAGGACCTCGAAGAGATTGAGTTTGCCCTGGGGACTGACGATGATGCGGGCGTAGAAATCGGAGAGGGAGACGGCGCGAACGGCCAGGCTCGGCGGGTCCGCCTGCGCCTTCACACCGTCGAGTTGGAGGGACTTCCAGTTCACGAACGGCTCGAAACTGACCCTGTCCACGGTGGCCAATTCGTCCACGTTGGCCTTGCCCTCGAAGGAGGCTTGAAGCGGCTTGCCCTCGGGCATGGCTACCGCCACCTTCCCTTTGGCCGTGGCGTTTCCGCCGGTGAGATCGATGGCCAGCGCGCCCGTGAGGTAGGGTTCAAAGGGCAGGAGGGCGAGGCGGTTCACGGCCACGTCCCACGCCGCGGAGGGAGGTGCAAGGGTCACCGGGCCCGAGACAGATAGGCTTCCCGAGGGCTTCATGGACGCCTGGAGCGTTACCGATCCGCGATGGTCCTGGGCGGTGGAGAGCCCCTCGGCGGAGAGCGTGACGGAGGGGAAATCAAAGGCCGCGGGGTGAGGCAGGGCGCGGTCTTCGGCCGTCACGGAGAACTCCTTCCATCGGAGCGCGTCGAGGGTGACGGTCCAGGGCGGGTTCGCCGAAGCAGCCTTGCCAGGCACCGGCGCGGGGGCGAGAGATGGCGAAGGCGCGGCGGCCAAGCGGGAGAGATCGAGGCTTCCGTCCGCGGCGCGGACGGCCCGCAGGCGACCGCCAGAGGCGTCGAGAGAGGCGACGCGGACCTGGGCGGCGGCCGTGTCCACGGCGAGGCCAGAAACAGTAGCAGAGGGAAGGTCCAGGAAGTCCTTTGTTTCGCCTGGCAGGCGCAAGCGCCATCCTTCTGCGGTGGCGGAGCCCTCGGAGAACTGCACGGCGTTCTTGCCTTCCGCCGCCGAAAAGGCGTAGCGGCCCGAGAAGCTCAATCGGCCGTCCTCCACCTCGAAGGGCAGGAGGCCGCGGACGTAAGGCGCGTAGCGGGCGAGGCGCAGTCCCGTGGTCTCGACCTGGCCCCGAGCCGCGAAGGGAGAAAAGGAGAAGGTGCCGGACTGGCTGACCCCCTCGCCCTGGTCGGTGGTCAAGGTCAGATCCACCTGCGCGGGCCGGTCCAGGGCAGTATCCAGCCCTCGCACCCGCAGAGCGAAAGGCGAGAGGGTGGCCTTGAAGGGAGGCTGGACCGCATGGTCCTCCAGGTGGACCGTTCCCCCCGAAAGCTCCACGTCGTCCAGCAGGATGTTCAGCCCGGAGGAGGGAGCGCCCGCCCCTTTCGGCGCCGGACCCTTGCCGTCCGAGGCCAGCGCGGCGAGATTCCAGACGCCGCGAGGGGTACGGCTCAGGAAGATCTCCGGCGCTTCGGCCCTCACCGACGTCACGATCCCCCTCAGCGTGAGGAGATCCACGGACGCGATGGAAAGGTCCAGGCGCGGCAACCGGGCCACGGGAGCGCCGTCCCGCTGGTTGAGGACGAGCTTGTCCAGCGCGGCGTCGCCGCTCAAGATGAGCTTGCGCTGGCCCCGGACGTCGTCAAGAAACGTGAGCCTGAGGGCCGTGCTGAGCATGCCCGACTCGATCCGGAACCCCGCGCCGGCGGGGATGTAGGGGAGGTAGCGGGACAGATCCATCCCCTGGATGTTGATGGAGAGAAAGGTCTCGCGGCTGCGGCTGAAGGGTTTGGTTTCGCCGTGGAGCTCTACGGGTTTTCCGTCCACCTTCGCGCTGAGGGAGGGGGCCGTGTAGATGTTCACCTTGCTGGGCAGGTTGGAGAGGAAGGGGATGCCGAGGTTGAGGCCGGTCACCTCGTGGCGCGCGCCCTTGGGCCGGTCGTCGAAGAGGATGGAGGAGTCCACGACGCGGATGTTGTTGAGGGAGTAGCGCAGCGGACGGCCCGAGGCTTGGCCGGGCGAGGGCGCGAGGAGATCGGAGATGTTGTAGGACCCGTCCTGGTTCCGAACCAGATTCAGCCGGAGGCCCTTCAGGACGAGGGCGCTGAGCACGGCGCCCCGGTCGGGGATCGAACGCAGGGAGGCGTCGAGGGTCAGCGCGTCGAAAGAGAGGAAGGGTGACACGCCGTCCCGGTCCTTGATCTCACACCCCTGGAGGGTGGCCGTGAGGGTGAAGGGATTGAACCGGACAACGCGGAGCACCACGGGCCGGTGGAGCTTTTCCGAGAGAGTCCGCACCAGATAGGCCTTCAAAACCGGCGGCACGGCGGCGAAACCCAGGAGAGCGAAGAGCAGCACCGCGGCCACCGCTCCGAAGAACCACCGCCGCGCGCGTGGGCTCTTTGCTTGTGCGGCGGCCCACGATGCCGCCTTTTGTCCCGCCGGAACGATCTCGCGCAATCCAGCCATGGTGCCTCCGATCTGCCGTACTGGCCTTCCCTCGCCCCTTACCAGAGGATGGCGAAGGGCACCCGACGTTACATGAACACGCCCTTTATACCCATCTATTCGCGGGCTCTCACCCAAATCAGCGCCCTGTCCATCATGAGCCCGCCATAGGCCGCTGGGCGGAAGGGGTCAAGAAGCACGGAATGCGCTACACTTGTCGGAGTCCCTTCGGGAACGGCGGAGCCCAGAGGCCCTATGTTCTGCAGGCGCTATGACGTGAGAGCGAGGAACCACGCATGCTGAAAGCCATCTTGCTGGATCTGGACGGCACCCTCCTTGAAAACGCCATGGACGTTTTCGTGCCGGCCTACCTGAAGGCGCTGGGCGCTTTTCTCGCGGGCTACGTGCCGCCCGAGCGGCTGGTACCCGAGCTTCTGCGGGCCACGGCGGCCATGGACGCCAACGACGGCACGGGCCCCACCAACGAGGAGGCTTTCGCGGCGGCGTTCTATCCCGCCCTCGGCTGGGAGCGAGCCCTTCTCGAACCCCACATCCGGCGGTTTTACGCCGAAGAGTTTCCCAAACTGCGATCCCTCACCCGCCCCGCGCCCGAAGCACGCGATCTCGTGGACTGGGCCTTCGCCCGAGGCCTCCAAGTGGCCATCGCCACCAATCCCCTCTTTCCGCGCACCGCCATCGAGCAGCGCCTCCAGTGGGCCGGCGTGGGCGCGGATGACTTTCCCTACGCCCTCGTCACCACGTACGAGACC
>JAKAKG010000108.1 GCA_021813555.1 Acidobacteriota bacterium | reverse complement strand
TCCATCAAACGCCAAATCCGCGAGGAACAAGGGCCCGAGGACGAAGAGGTGGCGGCCTACTACCGCCCCTACACTCACGAATTGAAACACTGCCGTACCCGGCCTGCCGCCGAAGAGGACTTCCTGAGCGCATGCTCGGGTTCCCGGCTGGTCCTGGTGAGCGATTTTCACACCCTGGATCAAGCCCAGCACACCTTTCTGCGCCTCCTTAAGGGGCTCGCCGCGGCGGGGATCCGGCCCATCCTCATCCTGGAAATGGTGAGCGCTCATCACGACAAGGCCGTGGCCCGCTATCTGAAAGGCCGTCTGGATGACGCCGAGTTCCTCGATGAACTGGGCTATTTTAGGCATTGGGGCTTCGATTTTTCCCACTATAAACCGATCTTCGCCCATGCCAGGGACGAGGGCCTTATGATTCGCGGGTTGAACCGAGAAGGCCCTCTGGCCGAGCGGGATTTCTTCATGGCCGAGCGTATTCAGGACATGGCCAACGCCTACCCCACCCGGACCCTCCTCATCCAGGTAGGTGACCTCCATCTCGCTTCCGTTCACCTGCCCGCCGAGCTGGAGAGGCTCGGATTGCGCGGACCGATCCTTTTTCAAAACAGCGAGACCGTTTTTATGAGGAAGCTCAAAGCACGGCAGGATCCCTTCGGATGGTGGAGCCTGGGCAAAGGCAGATACTTAAACAACAACACACCGCCCCACGTGAAAATGCAGACCTATCTCATGTGGCTGGAGCACGGCAGCGAGGCGCTCAATATGCTTTACGGCCACTGCCGCAGAGCGAAGTCGTGCCCGGGTGAGGAAATTGACCTCTCCGACACCATCGCTCGATACGTCAAAGCCCTTAAGGACTTATTCGGCTTGCACCTGAAAACCGACGATGATTATCAGGTTTACTTGTATAAAGACCTGTCTTTTCTAAGACATTCCTTCTTTTTAACTCGCCTTGGACGCGTGTACAAAGCCATGATTCTGGATGGCCGCCCCCTTTACATCCATCAGGACAAGACGATCTACCTGCCCATGCTGGACGTAAACCGGACCGTCCAGGAAACGATGCACTATCTCATGGGTGCCCCATTGCCCGTTGGGCAGACGCTCAACGCCTTCATGGCGAGGATTCACTACTTCGCCAGCGGCTACATCGCCTCCAAAATGGTGAATCCCATGCGGCATTCCCCAAGTCTGTCGGAGATGGAGCGCACGGTGAAAGACTACCCTCTGCTCCAGCGCGAATCGGACCGGCGGAAGCTTTGGCGGCAGATCCAAGTGTATGGGGGCGTCCTGGAGTTTTTCGGTGCCGTCCGGCCGGCGAACGGCGCCGTGGCAGCGGGATTGTCCCACCTCCTGGTGACCGACATGAAGAGCGCCTTTTCCCTCTCCGAGCAGATCGGCCGCACCATCGGCGATGATATCCACCGCTTGTACGACGCAGGCCGTCTCTCCGCCGCGGACCTGAAACGCTATGCCTTCACCCAGAAGGATCCCCTCTTCTTCGAGGCCCGCCGCCTTGCCCTCAGCCATTCCACCTGAAGGCCGGCCGCGGAGGGGCACGTCCTGCCTCGCGGCTCGCCTCCCGGTTCTCCGCCCTATCCTGACGCGTTGGTACAGCACGGGCCACCGGGACTTGCCCTGGCGAAACACGAGCGATCCTTACACAATATGGCTGAGCGAGATCATGCTTCAGCAGACGCAGGTGGTCACGGTCCTTAGGTACTTCGCGCCGTTCATGGAGCGTTTTCCCGCTGTGGAAGCGCTGGCCCTGGCCCGAGAAGAGGACGTCCTCAAGGCCTGGGAGGGCCTCGGGTACTACCGCCGTGCGCGCAACCTCATTCCCGCGGCGAAGGCCGTCGTAGCGTTAGGTTCGTGGCCGAAGGACGTGAAGCACCTCATGGAGCTTCCGGGGGTGGGCAGGAGCACGGCGGGCGCTATCGCCTCCTTCGCGTTCGGCGCGAGGGCGCCCATCCTGGACGGAAACGTCCGCCGGGTCTGGTGGCGTTTGGGCGCCTTGCGGCGGGGCGGCTCAAGCGGTGACGCGCACCTGTGGGCGCTCTCCGAGGCGATCCTCGGGGAGCGCGACCCGGGGCTCATGAACCAGGCCTTGATGGAGCTGGGCGCCACCTTGTGCACGCCGCATGCTCCGCAGTGCGGAGTTTGCCCCCTGTCAGATCACTGCGCCGCCTTCTACTCCGGCGATCCCGAAAAGTTCCCGCCTCCCAAGGCTCCACGCGCCAGACCGCTCGTGAACGTGTCCGTGGCCATCATCCTTAAGCGCGGGCGCTTTCTTGTGACCCGGCGTCCTTCCGAGGGGTTTCTGGGCGGGCTTTGGGAACTGCCCGGCGGCAAATGGGAGGAGGGCGAAGGGGCGCTCCAGGCCTTGCGGCGAGAGATCATGGAGGAGCTCGGAGTGGAAGTTCGGGTGGAGGCCGCGCTCGGCCCCGTCTCCCACGCCTACACCCATTTCGCCGTTCGGCTCCATCCATTTCTTTGTACCCTTCCGGCGGGCCAGGAGCCCGCCACCCCGTTACCCATGAGGTGGATTCGCCTGGGGGAGGCGGACCAGCTCGCCTTTCCACGGGGCACGCACAAGGTCTTCGACAGGGTATTCGGCCAGGACCTTCGTGCGGCGGAAGAGGCCGGTTCGTGGGAGGATGGGCCCGGCCGACCTTGACCCCTAGGGCAGCGTCTGGTCTTATAGACTATTAAAGGAGCGGGGCCTCGTGAAATCTTCCGAAAAGTGGATGCTGGCCGCGGTGCTGAGCGCCTTGGGCATCGTGGGTTTCTGTTTGATCTGCATCGTGGGCGCCGTGCTGACTCCCTTGAGGTGGTGGTCCCACGGCGGGGCCACCGAAGCGGCCGAAGACTTTTTGAGAAAGAACCCCGTAGTGGCTGCACACCTGGGTACCGTCCGGTCCTTCGGAACGCTCCCGAGCGGCTCCCAAACCCTCATCAACGGCGAGGGAAAGGCCCACCTGCTGATCACGATCCGCGGAGAAAAGGGCGAAGGCACGGCGGAAGTGGACTTGATGAAGAAGCCCGGCGAATCGTGGAAAGTCACGGCGGCTGTTCTCGTGGCCGGGGACCAGCGGCTGGTGCTCGAAGGGGGCCCCGGCGCCAGCAGCCCCTCGCCGCCCCCCGAGGCTCAACCGGGCTCGGACGAAGAGCAAAGCGTCGAACCTATGGACGTTTGAGCCCCAGAATCAGTGCCAAATAAGAAAAGCCGGGCTGCCCGGGGAACGGGTGAGCCGCCCCCTTATGCGTCCGGGTCGGACGGCAGGGGTTCGAGATCTATCCGAAGGCGGTAGAACCGGCCACCCAGATCAAGGGTCACCAGAAGGGGCTCCCCCGGCTTGAGCTGAAGGCTCGGAGCGATCACGGGGGCCGGGACTTGGAGGCTGGTCGTAGGCTGAGACACTGCGGGCTTCTCTATCGCCGGGGCCGGTTCCGGGGGACGCTCGTCCCGCGCCCGGAGGAATTCCTGCTCGAGGGCTCGAATCCCCGGATGAACCGGTGCGGAGCGGAAGGGCTCCTCCTGGACGGCCGGGGCCTCGGCCAGCGCCGCAAGGCCGTCTTCTTGGCGCAGGAGGGTCCCCGTCTCCTCCCCCGCCTCCGAGAACAGCCACTCGGGGTCGCCCATGGGAGGCCGAGCGGAAGGCGAGGCCGGGGTACGTCGGGGCTCAGGAAAGGGCATGGACTGGGTTTCGCCGGACCGATCTTCCTGAAAGAGGGGATCGGTCCCCCCGGCGGCGCTCAGCTCGGGCGTCTCGCCAGCCTCAAAGAGGGGCTCAGCGTCCTCGGCGAACACGGCCTCTGCCCGCAGGGAGGTCTCCTGGTCCGATGGGCGCTCCGTTTCCTGCCCGGGGGCAGCTCCCTTGCTCAGCAGATTTTTCAAAACGAGGCGCATGATGGCGGTGAGGGTGTCTTCGACCCCGATGCCTTCGTTGGCTATGGCCTCAAAGAACGGCGCGTTGTCGGGATTGAGGTCGCGGTCCAGTTCTTCCACCGTGAGCAGGCCGTCCAGGTCACGCTTGTTGTATTGGAGGACGAGAGGCACATCCTGGAATCGCAGGCCATTGTCCTTCAAATGCTGGTGGAGCTGCTGGAGTGCCTCGATGTTGGCTTCGGCCATCCTCCGCTGGCTGTCGGCCACGAAGACGACCCCGTCGCAGCCCTTGAGAACGCGTCTCCTCGTCTCCTCGTAGAAGACCTGTCCGGGCACGGTGTAGAGCTGCACCCGCACCTTGAACCCGCGCATGGTTCCCAGGTCCATGGGAAGAAAATCGAAGAAGAGGGTGCGATCCGCCTCCGTAGAGAGGGAGAGCATCTTGCTCCGCTGTTCGTCTTCCGTATTTTCGTAGATGAAGCTCAAGTTGGTGGTCTTGCCGCACAATCCCGGACCGTAATAAACAACCTTGGCCGTAATTTCCCGCGTCACATGGTTCAGGAGCGCCATCGGGGGTACCCCACGGGAATTCTACGCCAACATGTCTTCCAAGGCCTTCTCTTCGGAGGTGTAGACCTTGAATACCTGATCCAGGCGGGTCAACTGGAGGAGCTTGATGATCGTATTGTTGGGATTGACGAGCTTGAGGCGCTTGCCGGAGCCCTGAAACCTGCCCAGATAGCCCACCAGCTCACCCAACCCCGTGGAATCCATGTAGTTGATGTTTTCCAGGTCCAGGATGACACCCTCCACGCCCCCGTCAGCTAGGAGTTTCGCCAGCTCATCGCTGAGGCGCTCGGCCGATTCGCCAAGCCGCACGTCTCCCGTGATGTCCAGGACGATGACCGTGTTGTCGATGACCTTCTTGACGATCTTCACGGCGCCTGGTCCTCCTGCACCTTGTCCATGGTGAAGGCTCCCGTTACGGGTTGGCCGGAACTCAGGTCGTAACTGTACCAGGTGCCCTTGACGCCCAAGCGGTCCTTCGACAGAGTGCCTTCGAAGCGCCCCATCTTGCCGTAAGCGGCGTCGATGCGTTCAAGAACCACTTGATCTTTTACAAAGAGGCCCTGAAGGCTTCCCTGTTGTCCGTTGTCCAGCGTGTAGTCTCCCGTGAGGATGGTCCCGTTCTGGGAGAGGAACACGTCGCCCCTCGTGCCCATGGGCATGATGGTGAGCACCCAGTGCCCTTCCATGATTTGCCGGCTCTTATCGAGCGAGGACCGAACCCG
>JAKAKG010000192.1 GCA_021813555.1 Acidobacteriota bacterium | reverse complement strand
ACCAAAATGTACGAGAGCATCGTCAAGGGGCAGTATCCGGACGAGCCCGGTGTGCCAGAGTCCTTCAACGTCCTGGTCAAGGAGCTGCAAGGGCTTGGCATTGACGTGAAGATCCTAGAGGCCGAAGACCACCCTGCGCCGGAAGGCGCCTGACGTCACAGGGGGTAGAACCTTGAGACGAGCGACGTATCTCGAAAAGACACGCAGCATCAACCGGATCAAAGGCATTCAGGTGATGCTGGCTTCCCCCGAGCGCATCCGCGCGTGGTCCCACGGCGAGGTCACCAAGCCGGAGACCATCAACTACCGCACCTTCAAGCCGGAGCGGGACGGCCTCTTCTGCGCCAAGATCTTCGGCCCCATCAGCGACTGGGAATGCCTCTGCGGCAAGTACAAGCGCATGAAGTACCGGGGCATCACCTGCGAGAAGTGCGGCGTCGAAGTGATCCAGTCCAAGGTGCGGCGCGAGCGCATGGGCCACATCGAGCTGGCCGCGCCCGTGAGCCACATCTGGTTCCTGAAGGGCACGCCTTCGCGCATCTCCCTCATCCTCGCCATGAAGCTGAAGGACGTGGAGAGCGTGAACTACTACGAGCAGTGGGTCGTCACCGATCCCAAGTTCGTGGTGGTGGACGTGGACGAGGTGAAGGCGGCCTATCAGGCCAGACACCCCGCCGATTCGCCGCAGGAGCGCAACCGCATCCTCCGGAACATCGAGGAGGTGATCTGGAAGTACGAGGAGGCCGGGGAGCAGGACGACGCCGACCCGATCAAGGGCTTCGAGCGCCTCCTCAAGCTCAACGAGCATTCCCTCTTCTACAACGAGGAGATGGCCGGCTCCACGACCCTGCGGTACAAGGCCCTCCTCTACGACAAGACCCTGGACGCCCTTCGGTCCGTGTACGGCTCTGACGCCTTCTCCGTGGGCATCGGCGCCGCCGGCCTCCAGGACCTCATGAAGCAGTACAACGAGGATTGCCAGTGCGCCTCCTGCCAGGTGGCCCGCGGTCCGCGGCTCACGCGCCTCGAGTGCGAGAAGGGCCTTCTCCGCTCCTACGTCAAGGTGCTGGCCAATAACCAGAAGCGCGCCAACCTCACCAAGCGGCTCAAGATCCTCGAGTCCTTCCACAAGAGCGGCAACCGCCCCGAGTGGATGATCCTGAACGTCCTTCCCGTGATTCCGCCCGAGCTGCGGCCCCTCGTGCCCCTGGACGGCGGCCGCTTCGCCACGAGCGATCTGAACGATCTCTACCGGCGCGTCATCAACCGCAACAACCGCCTGAAGAAGCTCATCGAGATGCGGGCGCCCGACGTGATCGTCCGCAACGAAAAGCGCATGCTCCAGGAGGCCGTGGACGCCCTCTTCGACAACGGCCGCCGCGGCCGCGTCCTGAAGGGCACCAACAACCGTCCCCTCAAGTCCCTGAGCGACACCCTCAAGGGCAAGCAGGGCCGCTTCCGCCAGAACCTGCTGGGCAAGCGCGTGGACTACTCGGGCCGCTCCGTCATCGTCGTGGGGCCGGACCTGAAACTCAACCAGTGCGGACTTCCCAAGCTCATGGCCATCGAGCTCTTCAAGCCCTTCATCTTCAACAAGCTGGAGGAGCGGGGGCTGGCCCTCACCATCAAGCAGGCCAAGGAGATGGTGGAGCTTGGGCGCCCCGAGGTGTACGACGTGCTGGACGAGATCATCCAGAAGCACCCCGTCCTGCTCAACCGCGCCCCCACCCTGCACCGCCTGGGCATTCAGGCCTTCGAGCCGGTCCTCGTCGAGGGCAAGGCCATCAAGCTGAACCCCCTGGTCTGCACCGCCTTCAACGCCGACTTCGACGGCGACCAGATGGCCGTCCACGTCCCCCTGAGCCCGGCCTCGCAGGTGGAAGCCTCGGTCCTCATGATGTCCACCAACAACCTGCTCTACCCGGCCAACGGCTCGCCCATCGTGGTGCCCACGCAAGACATCGTCCTGGGCATCTACTACCTCACACAGATCCTCAAGACCGCCTCAGGCGAAGGCCGCATCTTCGGCTCCGTGGACGAGGTGCTCCTGGCCCTGGACGCGGGATGGGTCGACCTCCATGCCCAGGTGAAGCTGCGCTACACGGGCGAGGTCATCGATCTGAACAGCGTCCTCGACGACCAAGATATCAGCCACGCCGCGCCCGTGGTCCTCAACCGCCAGCTCCTCCAGACCACCGTGGGCCGCGTCCTGTTCAACTCGGTCATGCCCAAGGGCATGCCTTTCATCAACACGCTCATCAAGAAAAAAGGCCTGAAGGACCTCTTCATCTACGTGTTCCACCGGTACGGCAAGGAAGCGCTCGCCAAGCTCGCGGACACGGTGAAGGAACTGGGCTTCCTCTACGCCACCCGGGCCGGCATCTCCTTCGGCATGGACGACATGGTGGTGCCCGCGGACAAGGTCAAGCAGGTGGACGAGGCGGAGAAGGACGTGGACGCCGTGGAGACACAGTACCGCGACGGCGCCATCACCAACCGCGAGCGCTACAACAAGGTCGTCGACATCTGGAACAAGGTCACGGACGACGTGGCCAACGCTATGTTCAAGCAGATGCAGGAGGAGTCGTCCCGCGGCTTTAACCCCATCTTCATCATGGCCGACTCGGGAGCCCGCGGTTCCAAGCAGCAGCTCCGGCAGCTCGCCGGCATGCGAGGCCTCATGGCCAAGCCCTCCGGCGAAATCATCGAGCAGCCCATCACCTCCAACTTCCGTGAAGGGCTGAACGTCCTCCAGTACTTCATCTCCACCCACGGCGCCCGCAAGGGCCTGGCGGACACGGCCCTCAAAACGGCCGACTCGGGGTACCTCACCCGCCGCCTCGTGGACGTAGCCCAGGACGTGATCATCACGGAGGAGGACTGCGACACCCTGGACGGCATCTACATCGCGCCCCTCATGGAGGGCGGCCGCACCATCGAGCCCATCCGCGACCGCATCGTGGGCCGCGTGGCCCTGGACGACATCAAGGATCCGTTCAACGGCGACGTCATCGTGGAGGCCAACCAGGAGATCACCGGCGAACTGGCCCAGGTGGTCCAGGACGCGGGCATCGAGAAGGTCAAGATCCGCTCCGTGCTCACCTGCGAGACCAAGCGCGGCGTGTGCGCCCGCTGCTACGGCCGCAACCTCGGTACGGGCCAGATGGTGGAGATGGGCGAGGCCATCGGCGTCATGGCGGCCCAGTCCATCGGCGAGCCCGGCACCCAGCTCACCATGCGGACCTTCCACATCGGCGGTACGGCCAGCAAGGAGACCGTCGAGACGAGCCACACGGCACGCCACGGCGGCATCGCCAAGCTCATCAACGTGAAGACCATCAAGAACCCCGAGGGCGGCCTCATCGTCATCAACCGCTCCGGCGCCCTCGTCCTCGCGGACGAAGCGGGCCGCGAGCGCGAGAAATACTCCCTCGTCTACGGCGCCCACCTCAAGATCGCCGAGGGCGACAAGGTCAAGGCCAAAACCGTCCTCGTGGAGTGGGACCCCTACACCAACCCAATCCTCGCGGACGTGGGCGGCATCGTCCACTTCAAGGACATCATAGACGGCGTCACGGTTCAGGAAGAGACGGACACGGTCACGGGCCTGAGCCAGCAGGTCGTCATCGACTCGAAGGACCCGGGCAAGGAGCCCCGCATCTCCATCCGCGACGAGGGCAAGAAGTCCGGAGGCCGCGCTTTCCCGCTTCCTTCCGGCGCCCACATCCAGGTGAAGGACGGGGACCGCATCTTCCCCGGAACCATCCTCGCCAAGATCCCCCGCGAGACCTCCAAGACCCGCGACATCGTGGGCGGCCTGCCCCGCGTCGTGGAGCTCTTCGAGGCGCGCCACCCCAAGACGCCGGCGGTCATCACCGAGATCGACGGCGAAGTCCATTACGGCGAAGTCCAGCGCGGCATGCGCAAGCTCTTCGTGGACAACCCCCGCACGGGCGAGCGCCACGAGTACCTCATCCCCAAGGGCACCCACATCAGCGTCCTCGAAGGCGAGTGGGTCCACGCGGGCGACCCCCTGTGCGAAGGCTCCGTGGACCCGCACGACATCCTGCGCGTCCTGGGCATCAAGGAACTGCAGAAGTACCTGGTGAACGAGATCCAGGAGGTCTACCGCCTCCAGGGCGTCAACATCAACGACAAGCACATCGAGACCATCTCGCGGCAGATGATCCGCTGGATGAAGGTGGAGGAGGTGGGCGACTCGCACTTCCTCGTTGGCCAGCAGGTGGACCGATTCGAGTTCCAGCGCGAGAACAACCAGGTCATGGAGGACGGCGGCGGCCCCGCCAGCGGCCGGCCCCAGCTCCTGGGCATCACCAAGGCCGCCCTAGCCACCGACTCGTGGGTCAGCGCCGCCTCCTTCCAGGAGACCACGCGCGTCCTCACGGAGGCCTCCATCAACGGCTCCACGGACTACCTGCGCGGACTCAAGGAGAACGTCATCCTCGGTCGCCTCATCCCGGCCGGCACGGGCTTCTACACCTACCACGACGTGGACGTGGAATACGACCCCACCGTCAAACCCAAGGAGGAGAGCGTCCGCGAACACTTCGCCACGGACCTTCCCACGGAGCTCTCCGTCCAGCGCCTCCTCGAGGAGCACCACGCCCTCAGCGCCAAGGAGAACGACGCCGCCGCCACCGAGGAGGGGACGGAGGAGTAGCGATTCATTTGTGCCAACACGCCAAGGGCGGGCCGCCAGGCCCGCCCTTTTTTATGCTTGCTGAGCTCAGGTAAGTAGGTAAGTAGGTAAGTAGGTGAGTAGGTGAGTAGGTGAGTAGGATGAATGGCTGCCTTCGAAGGCCCGCCCGCGGCATCATCTCATCATCTCCTCATCTCCTCATCTCCTCATCTCCTCATCCCCTCATCCCCTCATCTCGCCGTCCTTCCGTGCCCTTGGTGCCCTTCGTGTCTTGGTGGTGAATTGTTTTCGCGTCTAGCGTCTAGCGTCTAGCGTCTCGCGTGTCTTCCTCGTAAGGGCGGAAGACGGGGCCGTAGAGCAGAACGTAGAGGGCCTGGAGGGCGGCGGCGATGTAGAAGGGGGCGATGAACCACCGGGCGCCGATGAAGGCTCCGGCTACCGCGGGGCCGACGGACATGGGGAGCATCATGGAGAGGACGTTGAGGCTCACGGCGAAGCCCCGGCGGTGGTCCCGGACCGCGGAGACCACGAGGGCCTG
>JAKAKG010000013.1 GCA_021813555.1 Acidobacteriota bacterium | reverse complement strand
TCGCCCTTGCCGATCATGACCATGTTGTCGGCCTTGATCTCCGTGACGCTCTTCTCGTTGCCTTCCCGGTCCTTGTAGGTCCTCGTCCTGATGGAGCCCTCGATATAGACCTGGCGGCCTTTGTGGAGATACTCGCCGCAGATTTCGGCCAGCTTGCCCCAGACCACCACCCGGTGCCATTCCGTGTGTTCCTGCTTCTGTCCTTCCTTGTCTTTCCAGGTTTCGTTGGTGGCGATCGTGAAATTCGCCACGGCACTACCGCTGGGCGTGTACTTCAGCTCAGGGTCCCGGCCTAGGTTCCCCAACAGAATCACTTTGTTAACGCTACCCATGAGCCACACTCCTTTCTACCCGTCCTTGGGTGCCCCTATAATACGAAAGTGGCCTTAGCGGTGTCAACGAGATTTTCAGGAGACCGGGAGCATGCGCATCGTAGGGGGAGAACACAGGGGCCGCAAGCTCTTCGCTCCCGAGGGTGAGGCTACGAGGCCCACGTCCGAGAAGGTGCGTGAAGCCCTTTTCGACATCCTCGGAGCGCGGGTGGCCGGCGCGGCTTTCGGCGACCTCTACGCCGGGACGGGCGCGGTGGGACTGGAGGCTCTGAGCCGGGGCGCCGCCCGTTGCCTCTTCGTGGAACGCCGCCGCCGGGCGCTGGAATGCCTTCGGAGAAACATCGAGGCTTTGGGGGCCGGTCCGCGCGCCCGCATCCTCCCGGTGGACGCGGCTCAGGCCGTGGGTTTGCTGGAGAAGGAAGGCAAGCCGCTGGACATTCTCTTCTGCGATCCGCCCTACGCGGACGGCCGTTGGCCCTCGCTGCTGGCGGCCATGGGTTCCAGCGGAATCTTGGTCCCTGGGGGTCTTCTTGTGGTGGAGCACGCCGCCAAGGTCCCCCCGGCCTGTCCCGAGAGGATGGAGCTGAGGCGGAGCTACAGATACGGAGATACGGGACTCACGATCTTTGAAAGGACGAATGCGGAGATGAAGAGATGAGGAGATGAAGGGACGTGGCGGAGCCGCCTCATTTCCCAATCCCCTCGTCCCCGTCTCTGGATCATTCATCGGAGGCCTGCCCTCATGAGAGACGTCGTCGTGGGAACCGCGGGGCACATTGATCACGGCAAGACCCTCCTCGTCAAAGCCATGACGGGTATGGACGCGGACCGGTGGGAAGAGGAAAAGCGCAGGGGCATCACGCTGGACATCGGCTTTGCCACCCTGGCGTCAGAGGAGGGAACGCTCCACTTCGTGGACCTTCCCGGCCACGAGAAATTCATCAAGAACATGCTCGCCGGAGCCACGGGCGTGGACGTGTGCCTCCTCGTGGTGGCGGCCGACGAGTCGGTCATGCCCCAGACGGTGGAGCACGCGCAGATCATCCGGCTCTTGGGGGTCACATCGGGCGTGGTGGCCCTCAACAAGATCGACTTGGTGGACGCCGAGACCCGGGAAATGGCCCTCCTGGAGCTGTCAGAGTTTTTGGCGGGGCTGGGTTTTGGTTCATGGCCCGTCCTTCCCGTGAGCGCCCTCACGGGTGAGGGCGTCGCCGGGTTGGTGGAGGTCCTCTACGAGCAGGCGGCCCGGACGGAGCGGCCCGCCGAGGACCGGCCTTTCCGGCTCCCCGTGGACAGGGTGTTCCCCGTGAAGGGCTTTGGGACGGTCGTGACGGGCACGTGCACCGACGGGGTTCTGGAGGTGGAGGCCCGCGTGGAGGTGTACCCGGGAGGTGGACAGAGCCGGGTGCGGGGCCTCCAGGTCTTCGGCAAGGACGTGTCCAAAATTCAGGCGGGCCAGCGGGCGGCGCTCAACCTTCCGGACCTTCACCACCAAGATATCAGGCGAGGTTGTCTGGGGGCCGCACCGGGCAGCATCTGGCCAACGCGGATGCTGGACGTACGCGTCGAGGTGCTTCCCACGGCCCGCCTCCCCGTGAAGTCCGGCTCTACCCTCGTTCTCCACCTTCACACTCAGGAGGTGGAAGCCCACCTTCACCTCGCCGGCGCCGCGGCGCTCGGTCCGGGTGAGTGCGCCCTGGCGCAGATACGAACCCCCGAACCTGTCATGGCTTGGCCGGGAGACCGGTTCATCTTGAGACAGCCCGCGCCCGCGGGGACCGTGGCGGGAGGTGAGATCCTCCTCGTGGCCCGACGCAAAGCCCGCTGGCGGAGGAGCCTCGAACGGGCCACGGCGCAGGCCCTGGAGGGAGGGGACCTTCTCGGCGCCCTTCTCGTGGAAGCCGGGCCCGTGGGCGTGGACCCGGGCCAGGCCTCGGCCCGTCTGGGCCTTGGGCCTGAACGTGCCCGGGCGCTGGCCGAAACGACCGAAGCGACGGGTACGTGCGTGCGCTGGGGCCAGGGAAATTGGTGGCTCGCGCCGGGCGAAGCCAAGGCGTGGCTCGACCGGTCCGAGGCCTGGCTCACGGCGAGACACGGCGGCAAGGGCCCGATGGAATGGTTTCCCAGGCAGGAATTTCTGGTGCGCTGGCAGCGGGTGCTGGGACCTCATGCGGAGGCCCTCCTGGAAGCACTGGCGAGGGCCGGCCGCGTGGAAACCCGGGGGGATGGCATCCGGGCCGCAGGGCACCGGCTTCAGCTCACGGCGGCGCAGGAAGCCGCGGCGCGCGGGGTGCGCTCGGCCCTCGGCGGCGAGGGATACCCCATCCGCACGGGAAAGGAGATGGAGGAGGAGCTGGGGCCCGCCGCGAGGCAGGTCCTGCCCCTTCTGACAGCGGCCGGCGACATCGTGCGATTCGGGGGCGATTTCTTCATGGCCGCCTCCACGCGGGACCTCCTGCGCGCGGCCCTGGCCGCCAGGGCGCGCGAAGAAGGCGCTGTCCTGTCCGTGCCCCAATTCAAGGAGGCGCTCGGCATCACCCGGAAATATGCCATGCCCCTTCTCGAATATCTGGACGACCTGAAATGGACCCGCCGGGAAGGGGACGGGCGCAGAATCTTGGTTCAGTGAGGGCAAATAAGAGAAAAGTGAAAAGTGAGGAGTGAGGAGTGAAGAGTGAAGAGTGAAGAGTGAAGAGTGAAGAGTGAAGAGTGAAGAGTGAAGAGTGAACCCCCACAAGCTTCCAGGCCTCAACCCTCAACCCTCAACTCTCAACTCTCAACCAACACCTCTGTCCGCCTCGCACTCTTCCCCCTCGTGAGCCGACCTGCTACAATCGGCGTTCATTCGAGGAGTTGGCCGATGCCCATCGATCCCAATACCCCCCCTATCGACATCCTTCGCATGGCGCTGGAGCGCGAGAAGCAGGCCCACGCTTTCTACAAGGAGGCCGCCGCCGTGGCTCAGCACCCCGCCACCAAGCAGACGCTCCTGGAGATGGCCGAGGAGGAAGAGCGGCACGTTCGGCACATCGAGGAGCAGCTGGACCGCTTTTTCTATGCGGACAACTGATTGGTTCGTCCCGAGACTGCCGTGAAACTGCCTTCGGGGCGCATCTACCTGGACTTCAACGCCACGACGCCCTTGGCGGGACCCGTGGCTCAAGCCCTGGAATGCGCCCAGCGAGAGCTTTTCGGCAACGCCTCCAGCCTGTACCGCGAAGGGCGGGACTCCATGGCCGCCCTCCTCACCGCCCGGGAGCGCGTGGCCGCCCTGGTGGGCTGCGAACCTGGCGAGGTGATCTTCACGGGGTCGGCTACGGAGGCCGACCACCTGGCCGTCGCATCGGCCCTTCATGGGGCGGGTCCCGGGCGCAAGCGGGTTCTCCTGAGCGCCATTGAGCACCCGGCCGTCTTCGATCAGTGGGAGGCCGTGGAGAGGAGTGGATTCCGGGTCGACGAGATCCCTGTCACGGCACAAGGGGTTCTGGACTTGGTCCGCTTCGAGGCCCAGATGGGCGAAGACGTGGCCCTCGTGAGCGTCATGGCCGCCCACAACGAGTCGGGGGTTCTCCAGCCCTTGGAGGACGTGGGGCACCTTTGCCGCCGCTACGGCACCCTTTTTCACACGGATGCTGTTCAGGCCCTGGGCAAGGTCCCCTCGCCCTGGCGGACGGCGCGCCCCCACTACCTGGCGGTGGCTGCGCACAAACTTTACGGGCCCAAGGGAATCGGTGCCCTTGCGGCCCGGCACGGGGCTCCGCTGGTTCCCCTCCTCGTGGGCGGAGGCCAGGAAGGGGGACGGCGGTCGTCCACCGAGGCCGTTCCTTTGGCCGTGGCCTTTGGTGCGGCCTGCGACCTAGCTGGCGAAGCCCTTGCTCAAGGGGGGCGATTGGCCCAGCTCAGGGATGATATGGAGCATCGGCTCAGGAAAGACCACGGCGCAGTGGTGCACGGCGGGGCGGCCCCGCGGCTGCCCAATACCTCCTTTTTCAGTCTTCCGGGGTTCTCGGGTCCCGCCCTCGTTTTGGCCTTGGATGAAGCGGGAGTCGCCGTTTCCACCGGGTCCGCCTGCCACAGCGGGGGCACGTCGGGTCCCAGGGTTCTGAAAGCCATGGACGTGGATCAGGGCCTCATGGGATCGGTTCTTCGCGTCAGCCTCGGCCGGGAAAGCGAGCGGCAGGACACGGAGACGCTCCTCTCCCTTCTTCCCGCCATCCTGAATCGGCTCAAAGGTGGGCCAGAGGCTTGACGCCATGAGCGAAAAGGTTGAAGCTTTAGACCGTGTATGGGTTCTGGTCTGCAAGGGAGATTCGTGCAGCCAGAAGGGGAACCCCGAGAAGATCCGCGTCGCCCTCAAGCAGGCGGCGAGGGAACTGCCCGCCAAACGCGTGAAGGTATCGTACGTCTCCTGCCTTGGCATGTGCGGTGAGGGGCCGAACGTTTTGGTATGCAAGGGGGGCGTCGCCTTCAAGCGCTGCGGCGGGGCCGATGGCGGGGAGATCATAGCCGAAGTGAGGCGGGACCTTGAACGAACTGATTCATGACCCCAACACCCGAAAAGTACTGGACCGCGTGAGTGACGGGGTCATCGTCACGAATCTCGAGCGGAAAATCGTTTTCATCAACGAAACGGCCAGGCGCCTTCTGCGGTATTCCGAAGGGGAAGTGGCCGAGGCGTGCTGCAAGCAGATCACCCGCTCATCGGAGTGTGAGTATTCGTGTCCCATGACCAGGGCCATGCAAAACGGCCAGGACATGTCGGGCGTCCCCATGTGGTACCGCACCAAGGACGGCCAGCTCCTCAATTGCCTTACCAGCGTGACCCTCTTGCGGGACGACTCGGGCCACATCGTGGGCGGGGTAGAGGTCTTCAATGACATTTCCCAGATCACGCGCCTGCAGGAGTCGGCCCAGGAGCGGTTCTCCTTCTCCAGCATCATCGGCCACAACAAGACCATGCAGGAGGTCTTCGACCTGATCAAGCTGGT
>JAKAKG010000112.1 GCA_021813555.1 Acidobacteriota bacterium | reverse complement strand
AGCTCGGCGAGGGGCAGGATGAACGCCCACTCATGGGACATGAGGAAGGCGGGAAGGTAGAGGAACACTCCCACCAAAGCGCCCACCGTCCCTGGCATCCGGGGCGTAAAGCCCAGGCCCAGGACCGTGGAAGTAGCCACCGCCCAGAGTGGCCCTTTTCCGTGCTTTTCGCCTTGTTCCCCCATCCGAGCGCCCCCCGCTTCCCTGTTCGGCCCTTGCCCCGCACGCCCGTTCTTGTCTTTGATCTTCGAGCTGACACCCAACAGCCAAATAGCTAACAGCTACCCAACGATCTCCCCCACGAGGTCGTAGGGATGGGCCTCGGTGATGCGGACTCTGGCCAAGGTCCCGGGAAGGGCGAATCCGTCGTTGATGAGGACCCTGCCGTCGATGTCAGGCGCCTGGGTGGCGAGGCGCCCCTGAAGCAGGTGCTCAGTTTCGTCGCATGCCCCTTCTACCAGCACCGTCAGCGTCGCCCCGATTCGCGCTTGGTTCTTCTCAAGAGACACGGCCTGCTGGATCTCCAGGAGCCTCTCCTGGCGGCGGCGCTTGGTGCGCGCATCCACGGGATCACCCAGGGCGTGGGCCCGTGTGCCCTCCTCGCGGGAGTAGGTGAAGACCCCCACGTGGTCCATGCGGGCCTCCGTGATGAACTCGGCCAGCATCTTGAAATGCTCGCGCTTCTCCCCGGGATAGCCCACGATAAAGGTGGACCTCACCGCGAGGCCGGGAACCGCCGCCCGGGCCCGTTCAAGGAGCCTGAGGAAGGCTTCCCCGCTCCCGCCTCGCTTCATGGACCGGAGGATCTCCCGGTGGGCGTGCTGGAGGGGCAGATCCAGGTAGGGAACCACGCGGGCGCTCTCGGCCATGGACTCCAGGATGGCGGCGTTCAGATGGTTGGGATAGGCGTAGAGGACCCGAATCCAGGGGATGTCCGTCTCCTTGTCCAGGCGCCGCAGGAGTGCGGCCAGGCCGTCCTTCAGGCCCAGATCGGTCCCGAAGTCCGTGGTGTCCTGCGCCACGAGAACAATCTCCATTACTCCTTGCGCCGCGAGGCCTTGAACTTCTTTGACCACGTCTCCCATGGGCCGGGAGTGCAGCCGCCCACGGAACGACGGAATGGGACAGAACGAGCAGGGGTTGTCGCACCCCTCGGCGATCTTCACATAGGCCAGGAAGGGCGGCGTGGAGAGGACGCGGGGGGATAGCCCGTCGTAAAGGGCCACGTCCTTCCTGACGGGAACGGCCAGGTCGGGGCGCGCCAGGAGTTCCGCTACGGCCCCGGCGGAGCTGAGGGGGATGAAACCGTCGATCTCCGGGATGGCCTTCCTGAGGTCCTCCTTGTATCGCTGCACCAGACAGCCCGCCACGATGAGCCGCTTCACCGTGCCGGCCTTCTTTCGCTCCGCCACTTCGAGAATGGCGTTGACCGATTCCGCCTTGGCCGCGTCGATGAACCCGCAGGTGTTCACGATGACCACTTCGGCGTCCGGATCGGAGGTGATATCGTGGCCGGCTTCCCGGGCCTGCCCGAGCATCCATTCGCCGTCCACCCAGTTTTTCGGACACCCAAGCTGCACTATCGCCACTCGCATCACACACTCCGAAACGGTTGACGTTAGCACTTACACGTCCGCCGTGCAACTCGGATACCCTCGCCCCCGATGGACGTAACGGGGGTATACTTGGGTTCACCCCGGGGCGTCCGGGGCCTTGCCTCGGAGCCTCGCCATGCAACGGATCACAGCCCTCGCCCGCCTTTCCTTTCTCGCCGCCTTGGCGGCCCTGGCCCTGCCCGCCTGGGGCGGCCTCCCAGCCTCTCCTTCAGCCGCCAAATTGGCGCCACCCGCCGTGGGACAGGCCATCCGGTTCGACCTCTCCCCTCCTCTGCGCGACATGAAGCGCCTGCCGCCACCCTGGAGCGCCCGAGAGGAAAAGGAGCATGAGGTGCCCAACCGGACCCTGCCCAAGGCCCAGGGTGCCCGTGTCGAAAAGCGGGTGGGGACCGACACAGCCCTCCAGTCCTGGCCCGGCACGGGCGCCGCCATGCCGTCTCCTTCCAGAAACTGGGATGGCATCTCCAACCAGAACATGGTCCTGCCCCCGGACACGGAGGGCGACGTGGGCCTGAACCATTACGTGCAGTGGGTGAACCTCACCCTGGCCATCTGGGACAAGTCCGGAGCCCTCGTCTACGGTCCCGTGGACGGGAACACCATCTGGCAGGGATTCGGCGGCCCCTGCGATTCGTGCAACGACGGCGACCCGGTGGTCGTTTACGACCGCTTGGCGAACCGGTGGGTCATTTCCCAGTTCGCCCTGCCCTCCAGCACAGGCCCCTTCTACCAGTATGTGGCCGTGTCTCAGACCGCCGACCCCACGGGGGCATGGTACCGCTACGCGTTCCAGATCCCCGGCAACAAGATGGGCGACTACCCAAAAATGGGCGTCTGGCCCGATGGCTACTACATGACCGTGAACCAGTTCACGGCGGCGGGCAAATGGGGCGGAGCGGGCATCTTCGCCTTTGAGCGGGCTAAGATGCTCGCGGGTGATGCCTCGGCCCGCTTCATTTACTTCGACTTATCCACGGTCAACACGGGCTACGGCGGCATGTTACCGGCCCATTTTGTGGGCCCAGCCGCCCCCCCGGCGGGAGCGCCCTGTCCCTTCGCCGAAGTGGATGACGATGCGTGGGGATGGCCCAACGACCAGTTCAGCCTCTGGGATTTCCAGGCCAACTGGACCTCCCCCACCACCTCCACCTTCGGCCTCTCGGGCAACCCCAACCTCGTCCTGCCCACTGCCCCCTTTGATTCCAACCTCTGCAACTACAATCTCTGCGTGCCGCAGGAGGGCGTGCCGAGCCTCCTGGACCCCATCAGTGACCGTCTCATGTTCCGTCTCGACTATATGAACTTCGGCGACCACCAGACGCTGGTGACCTGCCACACCGTGGACTCGGACGGAACGGACCACGCGGGGGTCCGGTGGTACGAGCTTCGAGATGCCGGAAGCGGCTGGTCCATCTATCAGCAGGGCACATTCGCGCCCGACGCGGAACACCGCTGGATGGGCAGTATCGGCATGGACAAGGCCGGGGATATGGCTCTCGGATACAGCGTCTCCGGCACCGACATGTACCCCTCCATCCGCTACGCCGGCCGCCTTCCGAGCGATCCCCTGGGAGAGCTCTCCCAAACCGAACAGAGCCTCGTCACGGGCGGAGGCGCCCAGACCAGTTCCTATGGCCGCTGGGGCGATTACAGCACCATGAGCCTGGACCCGTCCGACGACTGCACCTTCTGGTACACGCAGGAATATTACGCAACCACGAGCGACCGCGGCTGGCAGACCCGAATCGGGGCGTTCAAGTTCCCCGGCTGTTCTTCAAACCCGGGCCTCCAGATCACCGTCCAGGCCCTGCCCACCACGGGGGTTGCCCCCCTCGCCGTGACCTTCACCGCTTCGGCTTCCGGCGGCCAGGCCCCTTACACCTATGCATGGGCTTTCGGTGACGGGGCCTCGGGCTCGGGCGCCACGGCGACGCACACCTACGCCGCCCCAGGATCTTACGGAGCCACGGTGACGGCCACCGACGGGGCGGCCAAGACTGCCACCACGACGGTCTATGTGACGGCCACCGTACCGCCGCCCGTGATCACTTACGCCAAAGCTCTCCCAAACCCCTTCAGGCTGAAGGTCGAAGGAAGCAATTTTCACTCCAGCTTCACCCTCAAGGTGAACGGGGTCCCCGTCAACGCAGTGTACAAGACCAGCACGCGGGTGGTGGGCAAGGGCGCCAGCCTGAAGGCGCTCCTCCCCAAGGGAACGGCCGTTCAGCTCGTAGTCACCAACAACGACGACGGAGGCGTTTCGGCGCCCTTCACGTACACGCGATAAGCATTCCGAGCGGGCCAACCATGTCGGCCCGTCCCGAGGGACAGAACAAGGGGCCCTCAGAGGCCACGTTCAGGGCCATATCATTTGGGAGGTGAATACCATGTTTGCACGCTGGCGTTTGACCCTCTTCGTTTTGGCTGCGTCCGCGGCATGGTCTCTTGCTGCCGCGGCTCAATCCAGCGGCCCCATTGGGCCCGGCCACCCAGCTTACGGCCCCAGGACCGGCTGCGCCTTCAAGTTCGATCTTTCTCCGCCCCTTCGCGACATGAAGCCCCTTCCCTATCCCGATCGGGACGAAGAAGACGTGCGCGAAGTACCCAACCAAGACCCCCCAAACAGGTTTAACGGTAAGGAGCACCTGGGAGTGGACCCCGTGGTCCAGACGTGGCAAGGCGACGGGGCCATGCCATCTCCCATCAAAAGCTTCGAAGGCATCCGCAACATCAACGGCGTCCTTCCGCCCGACACACAGGGCGACGTGGGTCCCAACCACTATGTCCAATGGGTCAATCTCTCCATGGCGATCTACGACAAGAGCGGGAACCTGAAGTGGGGGCCCTATAACGGCAACACCATATGGAGCGGCTTCGGTGGCCCCGCGGATGGCAGCAATGACGGCGATCCCATCGTCCTTTACGATCGCCTGGCGGATCGCTGGCTCATCAGCCAATTCGCTCTGCCTAACTATCCTAGCGGACCCTTCTACGAATACATCGCCATCTCCCAGACTCCCGATCCCACGGGCGCCTGGTACCGTTACGGCTTTATGGTCAGCGCCACCCTCATGAACGATTATCCCCACCTTGGAGTCTGGCCCGACGGGTATTACATGTCGGTGAATGAGTTTAGCAACGGCTACTACGCCGGCGCGGGCGTCTACGTCTTCAATCGCGCCAAGATGCTGGCCGGCGATCCTACGGCGTCCTTTCAGATGTTCGACCTGGGCTCCGTGAATATGGAGTACTATGGGCTGCAGCCAAGCCACCTTGAAGGCTCAGTGTCTCCCGCCGCGGGCGAACCCAATACGTTTCTCCAGTTTGAAGATTCGGCCTGGGGTGCTTATCCAACGGATCGCCTCATGGTCTGGCAGTTCCACGTGGATTGGACCAACCCTGCCGCCACGACCTTCGGCGCCAGCGGGAATCCCAACGCCATGCTCGACACGGCTCCTTTCGACTCCAGCATGTGCGGCGGAAGGCGGGCATGCATCCCCCAGCCGAGCACGACGGCAAAGGTTGACGCCATCTCCAGCAAACTCATGTACAGGGTTCAGTACCGCCGGTTCCCGAGCTACAAGGCCTTGATCCTGAACCACACGGTGGACGTGGACGGCACCGATCACGCCGGGGTCCGGTGGTATGAATTGCGAGATTCAGGGAGCGGCTGGTCGATCTACCAGCAGGGAACCTACGCACCGGACGGGGACAACCGCTGGATGGCCAGCGCGGCCATGGACAAGGCAGGGGACTTGGCGGTGGGCTACAGCATCAGCAGCGCCGCAACCTACCCTGGCATCCGCTACGCCGGCCGCCTGCCCTCCGACCCCCTGGGCACTTTAGGCCAGGCGGAGCAGACCCTTATAGCCGGAAGCGGTTCCCAAACGCACTCGGCCGCCAGGTGGGGCGACTACAGCGCCATGAGCGTTGACCCAGCCGATGACTGCACCTTCTGGTACACGCAGGAGTACTACCAAACCACCAGCTCCGCCGGTTGGCAGACGCGCATCGGATCCTTCAAGTTCCCCTCCTGCGGCTTCTCCTCCAGCGTGGTGGCGAACCCCTCCACGGGTCCCTATCCCTTGGCCGTCTCCTTCACCGCTACCATCAACGGAGGCGTTCCTCCCCTCACCTATGCCTGGGCTTTCGGGGACGGCACGTCGGGATCGGGCGCCACGGCATCACACACCTACGCCAAGGCCGGTTCTTACACGGCCACCCTCACCGTGACGGACAGTGCCGCCGACACTACGACTGCCTCCGCCGCCATCACGGTAACAGTTGCACCGCCCCTCATCTCGGCCGCAAAGGCCCTGCCCAACCCATTCAGGCTCAAGCTCACGGGGAGCAACTTTCATTCTGGGTGCACCTTGACCATTGGCGGCACCTCGGTCCCGGTGACCTATAAGAGCTCCACCACTCTGCTGGCTAAGGGTTCGGCGGTGAAGGCGCTCCTCCCCAAGGGAACGGCCGTTCAGCTCGTAGTCACCAACAACGACGACGGAGGCGTTTCGGCGCCCTTCACATACACGCGGTGAGTCTTCCCCTCAGGTCTGGAACCTCTCGGCCATAGAAACAGCTTCGGGGCGGGCCTTTCGGCTCGCCCCATTTGTATGACCGGGATTGTCTTGTTTGCCTCGGCTCTGGCCGAGCCGGCGTCCTACCTTCTTCGCCGCGGGGGCCTGCCCTGGCTGCTCTCCCTCTCGGGCGGCCGTCTACGGGCCTGAGGGCGGGGCGCTTCGTCTTCATCCCTGACGGGAGCCGAAGGAAGGGTTTTCTGGTAGTGCTCGTCCAGGAGCATGGCGATGAGGACCAGTTCATCCTCCGACTGTCCGAGACTCGAGGCGAGGGGAAGGAACCGTCTCAGGCGCTCTACCCTCAGGCTGTCCAAAGCGCGGAGCTTGGCTTCCAAGGTGGCCGTGAGGCGCTCGGCGACCACCGCCGAGACCTCCTCGTCGGTGGGGAGCTGGCGCTCCTGGATGTTGATGTGGTAGGCCTTCGCGATGCGGGTCAGCTCGATCTCCTCGAAACCAGACACGAGGGAAATGGCCACGCCGCTGGCCCCCGCCCTTCCCGTTCGCCCCGCCCGGTGGATGTAGGCCTCCTGATCCTCCGGCGGCTCGTAGAGAATCACGTGCGACAGCTCGGGGATGTCAATGCCCCGGGCCGCCACGTCCGTGGCCACGAGGAAGCGCAGGTCACCTCTCTTGGCACGGGCCATGACCTTTTCGCGCGCGCCCTGGCCCAAGTCAGAGCTGAGCTCGTCGGCGTCGTACCCGAAGCGCTTGAGCACCTCGGAGACGTAATGGGTGTTCGCCTTGGTGTTGCAGAAGATGATGGCGGAGACGGGATTCTCCACCTCGATGATCTTGACGAGAGCACGGTCTTTCCTCATGGGCGGCACGGCGTAGAACACGTGCTCCACCTCGGCCACGTGGACGTGGTCCTGGCTCAGGCTGAGCATCTCGGGTTTGCGGAGAAACTCTCCCGCCAGACGGACCACGAAGGAGGGGAAGGTGGCGGAGAACATGTAGCCGTTGATGGACCGTTCCGGGAGGTACCGCTTGACCCGGCGCATGTCCGGGTAAAAGCCCATGGAGAGCATGCGGTCCGCCTCATCGAAGACGATGATCTTCAGGTGCCGGAGGGAGAGTGTCCCTTTGAGGAGGTGGTCCAGAACGCGTCCCGGCGTACCCACGACCAAGTGAGCGCCCTGTTTCAACGCATCGAGCTGAGGCCCGTAAGCCGCTCCGCCGTACAGGAGGGCCGTACGCAGGCCCGCCTCGCCGCAAAGCACCTGGGCCTCTGCGGCCACCTGTTGGGCCAGTTCGCGCGTGGGCACGAGGACGAGAGCCTGGCAGACATCTTTCGACAGATCCGCCCGCTCCAGGATGGGCAGCACGAAAGCGCCGGTTTTGCCGCTTCCCGTGCGCGATTGGACCATGAGGTCGCGGCGCGCCAGCAGGTACGGGATGGCCTTGGCCTGAACGGGCATGAGGCTCGGCCAGTTGGCCCGGGCCGCCGCCAGCCGCAGACGCTCGGGCAGGGCATCGAGGGACGTCTCGGGCAGGGCGTCCCCCGAGGCCGCCACCACGGGCGCCGCCTCCGTGGCTTCCCCGGGCGGGATTCTGTAGTCTCTGGGCGGGGCCTGCGCGTCATCGGGCTGGCCGGGGCTCTTGGGATGGTCTTCGGTCATGGGTCTCCTCCGGGCTCGGCCCGTTTAAGACCATGAGTATAACCCATTTACGCCGAAGGTGCGCCGCCGCCGGGTTCGGGCCGCTCCCCGCGCTTGAGGAGGATCAAGGAGAGGTCGTCGCTGGGGCGCTCTTCTCCAATGAACGTGTCCACCGAAGCCAGGAGCCGGCGTCCCGCCTCCCGGGCGCTCAGCCCCTTGAGGCCGGGCAGGAGATCGGCGAGGCGCTCCTCTCCGTAAAACTGCTCGTCCTTGTCCATGGCCTCCGTGACGCCGTCCGAGTAGGCAACGAGGAGGTCGCCCGGTCCGAGGAGGACCTCCTGCTCGACGTACTTCGCTTCGGGAAGGACGCCCAGGAGAGGCGCCACCGGCGGCAGGCGGCGAAGCTCCCCTTCGATGAGAGCCAGGGGAGGCATGTGTCCGCCGTTCGCCAGCCGAACCAATCCCGACCCCGGTTCGATGCGCAGAACCAGCAGGGTGGCGAAACGGTTGGCCAGGCCGTCGCGGCACAGGAGACGGTTCACCCGCTCCGCCAGGGTGGCGAGAGCACCTTGTCCGGCGGCCTCCGGGGCGAAGGCCCGCAGGGTGGCCTGGAGTTTGGCCATGAGCAGGGCCGCTCCGAGACCCTTGCCCGAGACGTCACCTAAGGCCAACCCCGAGGCCCCTTCCGTCAGGGGGATGAAATCCACCAGGTCCCCGCCCACGTCGTTGGCCGGGCGGGTAAAGAGCCATACGTCCCAGCCTGGGGTGGGAGGGCTTTCGCACGGCATGAGGGCGAGCTGCACGGCCCGGCCCACGGCCAGCTCGTCCTTCGCCAGGAGCTTATCCTTGAGCTCCAGCATGAGCACCACCAGCAGCACGAGGTAGCCGAGCTTGCTGATGTGAAAGCTCATGTCCACGTCGCTGGCTCGAAAGGACACATCGCCCATGATGATGAGCCAGATGGACAGGAGGAGCATGAGGCGGCGGGTGGGAGACAGCCTGAGGATGAGGCTCTTGAGGAGCCACCAGGCCATGGACAGCCACCGCTTCACCCGGCCCATCCGTTGGAGCCGGGAGCGGGATTCCTCGTCCAGATAGAAGTGGTAGAGGTCGTGAAGGTCCCGGCGGAGGTGGCGCTCCACGTCACCTCGGGTCAGGTCGCTCCACACCGTGCGCCCCAGGGCCGCCACGTCTCCGGATGTCTTCCCCTTGCGCGATTTCTTTGCGGCCATGACCCCCCTCGATTCCCAGGGAAACAGTCTACGTCAGGACGGCCCGGCATTCACCGTGCGACGCACCTTGAGCGTCGCCAAAGCCAGGGCGCCGACGGCGCAGACGAAGGGGAAGAGCTCGACCATATACCGAGGCTCCGGGTTTTCAAGGCTCGCGAAGAACAAGAGCCTCGGAATAAACAGGAGAGACAAGAGAAGCAGCCAGATCCGATTCCCCTCCCGCCACAGGACCCGGGCTCCCGCCAGCGCCGCCAAAGTGTACAGCCAGACGAGAACCAGGAAGAGGGGAAGCCAGAAGCCCTGCCGCGCCTCCTGGTCCAGAGCGCTGACGGGAAACAGCTCGCCTTCGAAGGGGTAATACAGGGAATGGGTGTCGAACCAGAGCCCGGCGGCGCGGATGACGGGTAGCACCACGTAGTAGCGCACGGGGTGACGGGCGATCCTGGCTTTGGCCAGCGCCGCGAAGTTCGCGTCGATGGCGGGGGTCATGGAGGGAGAGAGCTTTCGCCCCGCCGGCGGAACGGCCTCACTGTCCCCCCGGTTGTAGCGATCGAAGAGAGCGGCCACTTCGGCTTTCTCCTCGGGCGAATCGAAGGCCTTGCTCGGAGCCTGATCCACGCTCAGGGGATCCGTCCCCACCTGCCATTCGAAGGCGGGGATGTACCTGTAGTCCGTGATCCAGGTCCTGAGCCAGCGGTCGTAGCCGAGGGGAACAAACTCGCCGGGCATGTTGGCGTGAGGGGGAGACAAGGGCTGAAAGACACCGATGGACACGGCGTTCCGCATGGTCCAGGGAGCCAGGACCGCCGCGAAAGCCAGGGCGAGGAGGAAACCCTGGGAGGGCCGCCGCGTGAGGGCACCGCGCCGCAAGCCCATGAAGACCTCCCTGAGCCAGACCACCACGAGCGTACCCCCCACGGCCGCCATGAGCAGGCCGCTGTCGGGGCGATAGAGGACGGCCACCCCCCCCAGGAGGCCCGTGGACACCCATCGCCCGGCGGCCATCCCCTCCCCGCGAAGGGCCCAAGAACCCGCCAGCACGGCGAGCGTGCCGAAAAAGAGGGCCCACGTCTCCGTGAGGATGCACGCCACGTAAATGGCCGTGAAAGGGCACGCCGCAACCAGGGCGAGGGCCCACAGCATAGCGCGATGCTTCCGGGCTTCGTCCCACCCCGCAGGTGACCAGAGGGCGCACACCAGGGCGATGATCCAGCATCCGGCCGTGTCCACCAAGGCCTGCACGATTCGCACTACCGTGTCGTTCTCTTTCCCGAAGACGGCGTAGATACCCGCCAGCGTGAGCGGGTAGCCCGGCGTGCGGATGTGCGTCGGCGTGTAGGGCTCCTCCGTTTCCATGGAGTAGCCCTTATGGGAGAGCACGTTCACGGCGATCTGGGTGTAGATCAGCCCGTCGTCCGATTCGTCGTTGGGCAGCCCCAGGGCCAGCCCGAGGCGGAAGGCCAGGGCCGCCAGAGTCAGGAGGACGGCGATGGCCCAGAACCGCCTCACGGATGGCTTCTCATTGCGCTGGAAGGTGTCATGGGCGCCCATGGCAGCGGGTGGCGCGGGGAGACCTGGGCCGATCCCCAGGTCATGCCGTGTGGGCTGAGCCGCCCGAGTCCCGCTTGAGCCGTTCGATGAGCGCGTCCTTGTCGTTCCAGATCTCTCTGACCCAAGCCTGGAACCGCTCCCGAAGCTTGGCATCTTCGAGGTAGCTGCCGCCCCGGAGGAACTCTTCGGGGATCGAGAGTTCACGGACGCGAACCACGACCCGCCTGATCCGGCCCGTGAAGAGGTCCCAGAAGCGGGCGGGCCGCTCGGGATAGATCACGGTCACGTCTAGCAGAGACCGGAGTTTGTCTCCCATGGCCTCCAGGACGAACGCGGCGCCCCCGGCCTTGGGGAGCAGAAGGTGTCTGTAGGGCGAACCCTGCTTGGCGTGCTTCTCCTCCGTAAAGCGCGTTCCCTCCAGGAAGTTGAGCACGGTAACGGGGGAGGACTTGAATTTCTCGCAGGCCTTGCGCGTCGTCTCCAGATCGGCGCCCCTCTTCTCGGGGTGGGCCTTGAGGTAGCGGCTCGAATGGCGGCGCATGAAAGGGAAGTCGAGGGCCCACCAGGCGCCGCCCAGAACGGGGACCCAGGCGAGCTCCCTTTTGAGGAAAAATTTAGGGAACGGTATGCGCCTGTTGAACACTTTCTGGAGCACCACGATGTCCACCCAGGACTGGTGGTTACAACTCACCAGATAGCTGGCTTTGCGGGCGAGCCCTTCGGCCCCCTGCACGTCCCACTGAATGCGCTGGGTGAGGGCCAGCCCCAGGTTGTTACCCGCCGTCCAGGCTTCGGCCATGCGGGTCATGAGGCGGGTGCACCGGGCGCGCCACGGCCGGATGGGCACCAGGACCTTGGCGGGGATGACCAGATAGAGGAGGGTGCCCCAAAACAGGGTGTTGAGAACAAAGAGGAGAAGCGCGAAGGGCGCGAGAATGAACGGGGGAAGGAAGGACAACATGGAAAGCTCCGTTTAACGCTTCCCATAGTCGGTGGAAAGCGGGAGGAGACTTTAACAGATCGCTGCGCCCGCTGCAACGGCTTGGTCCCCGGCTTGGTCCCCGCCAGGGTTGAACCGTCCCGTCAGCGGGTGAAGGCAAAGGGGGCTGAAACGGCGCCGCTCCCGTTTGCGACCGTCACCTGCACCGGCACACCCTTGGGCACCATGGTTTTGAGCCCGTTGCCCTTGGCCATGATCTTGGATCCTTTGATGAACTGGGTTCGAGGAGCGGCCACTCCGTTGACGGCCACGGTACACCCTGCCTGGAATCCGCTTCCAGAGACCGCCAGCCGGAAGGGAGCGCTCAGCGCCTTCACCGACGTGATGACGATGGAATACCCCACGGTGAGTGACTGGGTGTCCGTATCCGTGGCCCCGGCGCCGTCCGTCTCGGTAAGGGTGATGGTGTAGGTCCCCGCCGGGAAGGTTCGCGTTACCGTGGGTCCCGCGGCGCTCTGGCCCCCCAGATCCCAGGTGAACGTGTAGGGCGGCGTACCGTCCCCTGTGCCCGTAAAGGTAACAGGTGTGGCGTCCGTAGGCTGGAGGGGGGTGTAGGTAAAATCCGCCGCGAGGGGCGAGGGCGGCGCCGCCTCCTCCGCGGAGAGACAGCCGGGGCCCTTACAGGCCTTCAGGGTGGAAAGGTACGCGGAGGCCGCGTTCATGAATGTTGAGCTGGCCACCATGGCCTTGTTTTCCATCTCGTCCGGATCCACGTCGAGGTAGTACACTTCTTTCTCGCCCGTGTCGTACTCCACGTACTTGTAGGTGGCCGCCCTGAACCCGGCGTGGCCGGGATAGTGCATGCCCAGGGCCATGTCTTGAGGGTCTGGAGGCTCGGACTGCCGGTCCGTGGACAGGGGAGGAAGCTGGGGCGAGACATCCCCGGCGATCTGCTCGATGAGAAACGCCTGGCGCCAGACGGCGGGGCTCTGGCCGTGGATGAGAGGAACCAGGGAGCGCCCGTCAGACACCTCCGCCAGCGTGGCTCCTCCCAGCTCGGCGAAGGTGGCGGCGAGGTCCACGTTGCCGGCGAAAGCGTCGATCTGGATCGCCGCGGGAACGCCGGGCCCCCGTACGACCAAAGGCACCCGGATGTCCGTTTCGTAGGGGGTGTACTTGCCCGCCAAGAAACGGTGCTGGCCCATGTGGTATCCGTTGTCCGAAGAGAAAAAGATGTAGGTGTTGGAAAGCAGGCCCGTGCTCTGAAGCTCGTTCACCAGCGCCCCCACCATATCGTCCACCGCTTGCAAGGACTGGAGCCTGAGCCGGTACTCGGCGTCAATCTCCTGAATGTCCGCGTCCGTGAGGAGGGGGAGCCCCTGGATGTAGGCCGGTTTGTCGCTCACGTCCGCTTCGTTGAAGGACGGGGTCCGGGGCGCCTGGACGCCGGGAAACATGCTGGCGTGGCGCGGGGCCGGTGTGCTGGGCTTGTGAGGCGCGAAGGTCGTGAGGTGCATGAAGAAGGGTGGAGGTGAGACCTGTTGGGCCGTTTTCCGGATGAAGCTCACGGCCTCCGCTGACATGACGTCCGTGAGGTAGTCGGAAGGCTGGCTGCCGTAGCTGACGATGGTCCCGTCCGCGTTGAGCTGGTAGTTGTACTCGCCGTAAGGGTCGCCGCTCACGGGGCTGTCCCACTCGGACCAGCCCGGCGGAACGTACGTTTGGCTCGCCGTGTCGGGATAGCCGTTCAAGTACTTGCCGAAAAGAAAGGTCTTGTAACCAGCCGCTTGGAGGGCCGTCGCCACCGTGTCGCGCTCCAGGTTATCTGCGTAGGCCTTCTCGAACCCTCCGTCGGGAAGGCTGTTGGCCCAGATCTTATGATTGTGCGGGTACTGGCCCCGGAGGATCCCCGTCCGCGAGGGGCAGCACAGGGAGAGGGGAACGAAGAAGTTGGTGAAGGTGGCCCCCTGGTCCTCCAGTAAGGCCTTCACGTTGGGCATATAGTTCATGGACTGGAGCATGAGATCCTGGTCGTCGGTGAGAATGAAGATGATGTTGGGCCTGCCCGCCCCGCCTCGCCGCTCCGCCCGGCATGGATCCTGTTGGGCGAGCGTCCCCGTGCCGGCCAGCGCAACGGTGACGTATGCCAAGACACTCATCAGTGCGACCTTGGTGGCGAACCGATTCATGGACAATCTCCTTTGTCTTAGCCGCTCCTGGACGCCCTTGGTTGGGATGAATTGGAGGGCCTGCTTGTTGTCCTTCTACATGGATTTCCGATGGAAGTCAACCGATGGCGTGCGGAAATGGGTGTCCGATTCTCCGGGAGAAAAGTATCGCTCAATTGGGGAACCGTGCTGTTCCATATTGAAACGTTACGATTCCAATTGAGAGGGGAGCCTCCTCGCTTCGCAAGGCTTGATCTGCTCCCGGCCCAACCCCATATCTCGCGACTCCCCAGCACGTGAGACGCGCATGACTATCATGACTCACCCCTTGCCACACAGTCTCATTTGCGACGCGCCATTTTGGCCTCCCGCGGACGGTATCCTCGTTGAAAGGCCGCTCAATTATGGAAATTTCAAACTCGTATTATGGCACTGATCTTGCTTGTGTTGTGAGCGGAGCTGGTCTTGGGCGAGGGGATTGACTCTCCCCCGATCCGGAAGGTCCGGAACACCCGAACAAGATCCGCCTCCATACCTCCGAGGGCCCGCCTCCTCCCGGCGGGCCTTTTCCTTTTCTTCACGCCACGCCCTCTTCGGCCTCCGTCTCGCGGACGGGTTTGGGAACGGCGACGCCGCGGACGGCCCAGGCGCGCTCCACGGTGAGGGCGAGGCCGCCGCGGTTGTCCTCCATGCGGCCTTCGACGACGAGGGGCCGCCCCCGGGTGATGAGTTCGCCAAAGCGCGTGTACGTTTTCGGGAAAAAGACCAGCTCCGTGAGGCCTGTGGGGTCTTCGAGGGTGGCGAAGGCCATGGCCTCACCGGTCTTGCGCGTCGGGATGCGCTTGTAGGTGATGACTTGGCCCCACACGCGCACCGTCCCTCTCCCCGTCCCGTCGGCCTTCGCTGGCAGGTCCCCCGCGTGCGTGTACCCGTTGCCCTCCGCCCAGTCCAGCATGGGCGTGAGCGGGTGGGCGGTGGCCGCGTAGCCGAGCGTGCGAACTTCGCCGGTGAGGAGTTCGGCAAGGGAAAGGACGCCGGGAATAGTGCGAATTGCGGATTGCGAATTGCGGGTTGGAGACGGCAAATGGCGAATGTGAGAAGCAGATTCTGGACTCGCTTCGCTCGCCAGAATGACTTCGTCTTGCATGTCACTCCGGCTTGTCCGGAGTCCCTCCCCGGCTCTCCGGTTCTCCGGCTCTCCGGCTCGCGCCATGCCTGCCCCCCGAAGGACTGCCAACAACGAACCACGGCTCGCCCCGAACGAATCGCACGCTCCCGCGCGGATGAGATTCTCAATCTCGGCAGGCAAGAGACGATGACGCAGGCGCGAGCACAGGTCGCCGAGGGACCGGTACGGGCCCTCGCCGCGCTCCTCGTAAACGGCGTCCAGGGCGCCGGGGCGCAGGCCGCGGAGGGTGAAGAAGCCGCAGCGCAGTAGGCTCCCCTTCCCGGCGAAATCGTCCTCCGAGGAGTTGACGTCGGGCGGGAGGATGTCCAGGCCCCAGCGCCGGGCCTCCTCCACGTAGGCCGCCGTGCCGTAGAACCCTCCCTGGTTGTTCACGAGGGCCGCAAAGAACTCGGCGGGGTGGTGCGCCTTGAGGTAGGCCACCTGGTAGGAGAGCTGGGCGAAGGAGGCGCTGTGGGCCTTGCAGAAGGCGTAGCCCGCGAAAGAGCGGATCTGCGCCCAGAGCTCGGCGAGAACACCCTCGCCGATGCCCCGTTCACGGCCCTTGGCGAAGAAGGAACCCGTGAGCGACTCCATCTCGGCGTGGCTGCGATACTTGCCGCTCATGGCGCGGCGCAGGAGGTCCGCCTCGCTCAGGGTGAGCCCAACGAACTCGTGGGCCACGCGGATCACGTCCTCCTGGTAGACCATGACGCCGAAGGTCTCCCGGAGGATGGGCTCCAGGCCGGGCGCCGCGTACTTCGCGGGCTCCTCCCCCAGGCGCCGTGAGATGTACGCCTCCATCATGCCCGACTCGCTCACCCCGGGGCGGATGATGGAGGAGACCGCCGTGAGGTCCCGGAAGGTGCGCGTGCGCAGGCGCTGGAGGAGAAGGCGCATGCCCGGCGACTCGATGTAGAAGCAGCCCATGCTCCGGCCCTCCGAGATGACGGCGTTGGTCTTTGCGTCGAGGTAGGTCCGGTCGGGCGGAAAGACGGGGGGCTCTGCCCCCGTGTGGTCCTTCACGGAGGCCACCGCATCGGTCAAAACGCCGAGGGAGCGGTTGCCCAGGAGGTCGATCTTCACGAGGCCCAGCTCCTCCACGTCGACCATGTCGCACTGGGTGATGGCCACGCCCTTGGCGGCGCGCTCCAGGGACAGGCGCCTCGTGAGGGGGATGGGAGAGACCACCACGCCGCCGCAGTGCACGGAGAGGTGGCGCGGAAAGCCGTCGATCCACCGGGCCGTGTCGAGCAGGTCCTGCCAGGGGCGGTCCTTCAGCGGTGCGCGGCGGGACTCGGGGCGCGAGGCGAGAGCCTCCGTGAAGTGTTCGAAGGACGTGTGGGGGATGGCCCTCGCGATGACGCCGATCTCCTCCTCGGGCACGCCCATGGCCTTGCCCACCTCGCGGAACCCCGAGCGCGCCGAGAAGGTGTTGTGCGTGGCGATCATGCACACGTTCCCGTCGCCGTAGGTGTCGTAGACGTGGCGGATGACGTGGTCCCGCTCGCGCCAGGAGAAGTCCAGGTCGATGTCGGGCGGGTTGCGGCGGCCCGGGTTGAGGAAGCGTTCGAAGTAGAGGCCCTCGGCCACCGGATCCACGTGGGTCATGAAGAGGCAGTAGGACACGAGGCTGGAGGCGCCCGAGCCGCGGCCGATGTTGGGGATGCCCTGATCCCGCGCAAAGCGCGCGATGTCCTCCACCACAAGAAAATACCCCGCGAAGCCCAGGCGCACGATGACCTCCAGCTCCCGCTCCAGGCGCGATAGGTACGCCGCCGTGACGTCGCGCACGCGCTTCGCCAGCCCTGCGTAGGAGAGGGCCCTCAGCTTCCCCGCCTCCGTCTCTCCCGGCCCCACGGGCGCCCGCGGCAGGAGCCAGTCGCCCAGGGGCAGGGTCACGTCGCACGAGGCCGCCAGGTCCCCCGCCGCGGCCAGGGCAGCGGCGCGGGTGCCCCCGCCCGCGAACCGCCGCTCCGCCTCATCCGGCGGAAGGAGGTAGTCCCCAGGGCCGGCCTCTGGGGTTCGGTGTTTGGCCGCACGCAAAACGCGGTGGATGGCATACCCCGCAGGCTCGGCGAAGGACGCCATGGGCGCGGCCACGAGCGGCAGCTTCAGCCAATCGGCTGCGGCGCACGCATCCCCGTCCGCCTTGATGTCCCCCGCAAGGCGCGCGAAGAGGCTCCCCTGCGCTGCGCCGGAGTTCTTCAGCGCATAGAGGAGCGCCACATCGGAAGCCACCAGCGCCACGTGCCCGCCGGCCGTAGCCGCCGAGCACTCAGCCGTCCGGTCGAACCGGTCCGGCTCCAGGTTTCGCCGCGTGATGAGGTGGCAGAGGCGGGCGTAACCCTCATTGGTCTTCGCAAAGACGAAAAGGGGAGCGGGGAGCGGGAAGCGGGAAGCTGAACCACACGAACTGCCGACGCTTCTTCTCCTCCCTGCTCCCTGCTCCCTGCTCCCGTCCCCTGTGATCTCCGCCCCGAGCACCGGCTTGATGCCTGCCCTTTTCGCGGCCTTGTAAAACCGAACCGCGGCGTAGAGGCCATTCCGGTCGCAGAGGCCTGCGGCGGCGTACCCGCGCCCGGCGCAGGCGCCCACGAGCTGCTCCACGGACATGGCTCCGGAGTAGAAGGTGAAGGCCGAACGGTTCACCAGCGGTACGAAAAACATGGGGCTCCTTCGAAGAAGGTTTTCGGAAGACCAAGAGGGCATGCCTATGAAACGAAGGTGCCGGCCCTCGCTCCCAGGGCCCGGCATCCTTGCCCGCTATCCACGGCCAAGCCATCCGTTCCCAATATAGTCATATATGACCATGTATGCAAGTGCAACGATGGTCACACAAGCCTTGACTGGATGCCCAGGAGCCATGCGTGCCATGAGTGGCACACCCAGTTGTGCCACATCAGGCAAGTATTGATAAAATCAGAGTTGGGGCATATCGCGCCAATGACGTAACTACATGATAAACCAGATACTTGCCTCAACAAACCCCACTTGGCCTAACACTTGCTATGAGGTCCGTGTCAGAGAGGGATCCTCGGCTCGATCTGCTGAGCAGAGGAAAGAGAACCACCCTGAAGGACCGCAGATTACGGTTTCCCCGGCCGCAGGACAGACCGTCCGGCGTCAGGCTTCTGTCGGGGGGCCTTAACCTTTAGGAGGCGAAGATGGCGAATTGGGACCACGTGGACGGTCCGGAACGACGCATCAAGCGGCGAAAGAGGCTGATGATCTACGGATCTGTGGCCGTCGTCGTGCTTGCTGTGGTTCTGGTCTTCACCGCCACGGCTCAGAGCGCAGGCTCGGGCTGGCGGCTGATGGGCTGGAACAATTTGGGCATGCACTGCATGGACGCGGACTTCAGCGTCTTCGCCATCCTGCCGCCCTACAATACGGTGGAGGCTCAGCTCGTTGACGCCTCCGGAAATCTCGTAACAAGCGGAAACGGCGTCACGGTCACCTACCAAGCCGTCGCGGATCCCAACGGGTCCATCAACACCACGTCTCAGGGCAAAACGAACTTCTGGGATAACGTGGTGGCTCTGTTCGGCGCCAACCTTGCCCCGGACCAGGGTCTGGCCGGCAGCAACATGCCCGGCGCGGCCAACGTGCCTCAGCCCATGGCTTTCGATTCCACCCAGAACCTCTTCCAGGCCACGGGCATCCCCCTCACGCCTTACGACGACAGCCACACCAAGAACTACTATCCCTTGATGCGCCTCACGGCGAAGGACTCCTCGGGCACGGTTCTGGCAACCACGGATGTGGTCCTGCCCGTTTCCGATGAGATGGATTGTTCGGCTTGCCACGCCTCCAGTTCCGGCCCCGCCGCCATGCCCAAGGCCGGCTGGGTCAACGATCCGGACCCGCAGCGCGATTACCGGCTCAACATCCTGCGCCTCCACGACGACCGCTTCTTGGGTACGACCCTCTATACGGACGCCCTGGCGGCCAAGGGTTACAACGCCTCCGGCCTCTACCCCACCGTGACCCAGGACGGAAAGGCCGTTCTCTGCGCCGGCTGCCACCTCTCCGAGGCCTTGCAGGGAACGGGTTACACGGGCGTTCCCCCGCTCACCCAGTCGGTGCATTCCCTCCACGCCAATGTGACGGACCCCACCAACGGCCAGACGCTGAACGCGAGCACCAACCGTACGGCCTGCTACCGTTGCCACCCGGGTTCTGCCACGAAATGCCTGCGCGGCGTCATGGGCAACTCCGTGGCTCCGGACGGCACCATGGACATCCAGTGCCAAAATTGTCACGGCCCCATCAGCGCCGTGGGTTCGGCCTCCCGGACCGGCTGGTTCAGTGAGCCCAACTGCCAGAGCTGCCACACGGGAACGGCGGCTCACAATAACGGCATGATCCGGTATACGTCCGCCTTCGATACCAACGGCCAGCCCAGGATGGCCGTAGACACTACCTTCGCCACCACGCCCAACATGCCGTCCCAGGGCTTTTCCCTCTACCGCTTCTCCGTGGGCCACGGAGGACTGGAGTGCGCCACCTGCCATGGTTCCACGCACGCCGAATTCCCCTCCTCCCACGACAACGACAACATCCAGAGCATCGAACTTCAGGGACATGCAGGGACGCTGTCCGAATGCTCCACGTGCCATCCCTCCGGCGTCAGCACGACCAACGGCGGCCCTCACGGGATGCACCCCGTGGGTCAGTCCTGGGTCTCCGCTCACTCGGACGCGGCCGACAGCAACAGGACGGCCTGCCAAGCCTGTCATGGCACGGACTACCGGGGTACGGTCCTGTCGCGCTCCTTCGCCAACCGAACACTGAGCACCGAGTACGGTACGAAGAGCTTCTGGCCCGGCTTCCAGATCGGCTGCTACACGTGCCATAATGGTCCATCTGGCGGCGGCGGCAACTCGAATAGCGCTCCCGTGGTCACCGACCTTTCCGTCACGACTTCCGCCGGTACACCCGTTCCGGTGGCCTTGCATGCCACAGATGCCAACGGCAACCCGCTCACGCTCCGCGTGGTGGACCAACCCAAGAACGGTACGGCCGGACTGTCGGGAACGACGGCCACCTACTATCCCTACGACGGATTCACCGGCACCGACACGTTCACCTACGCTGCCAATGATACCCAGACCGACTCCAACCTTGGCCACGTGACCGTCACCGTGGGAAGCCCCACGGGATGCACCGTGACGTGCAGCGCCTCGGCACCTCCCTCGGGCCAGGTAGGAGCCACCATCTCATTCTCTGGCAGTGCCACGGCCACTGCGTGCAGCGGAACGCCGGCCTACGACTGGGACTTCGGAGACGGCTCGGCTCACGCGAACACGGCCAATGCCAGCCACACGTACTCGGCGACGGGAACCTACAACTGGGTCTTCTCCGTGGCGGCCGGTTCGGGCTCCTGCACCAAGACCGGCAGCATCACCATCACGGCCCTGGCCTGCACCGTCACCTGCTCCGCGAGTGCTCCGGCGACGGCTTCAACGGGCAGTGCCGTCTCATTCACGGGTAGCGCCACCGCCTCATCGTGCTCCGGAGGCCTCATCTACGACTGGAATTTTGGCGATGGCTCGGCCCACGGCAGCACGGCCAACGCCAGCCACACCTACAGCGCGGCGGGAGCCTACACGTGGGTCTTTACGGCCACGGCCGGCTCCGGCGCTTGCACCAAGACCGGCACCATCACGGTGGGTTCGACGGCCTGCTCCGTGACCTGCTCCGCGAGCGTGCCGGCAACCGCCACACCGGGCCAGGAGGTCCGATTCTCCGCCACGGCGTCCTCCACCTGCTCGGGACAGTTGCACTACCGCTGGCAGTTCGGCGACGGTACGGATTCACAGAGCGACCCGAGCACCACCCACACCTACACCAGGGCCGGAACCTACACCTGGCAGTTGAACGTCAGCTCCGACAGCGGAGCGTCATGCAACAAATCGGGCAGCATCGTCGTAGGCACTCCGGTGGTGCCACCCACGATTACCCAGATCAGCCAGCTGTCGGACCCCTTCCGGCTCAAGATCTCCGGAAGCAACTTCAAGTCGGGCCTGAAAGTCTACATCGGCTCAGACTCCACGCCCTGGTCCAGCACCAAGGTCCAGAGCAGCTCTTCCATCCTGCTGAGTGGCAGCGGACTTCGTTCCCGCTTCCCCTCTGGCGTGTCCGTGACCATCCGTGTCGTGAATCCTGACGGCGGTTCAGCCACCGGCCAGTTCCGGCGGGGAGGAGGAGGAGATCGCAAACACTAAGGCCAAGGCCGATGACTAGATCCACGGGAGGGGCTCGAAAGGGCCCCTCCCTTTCTTTTATCCCCATGCCCGTCCGCCGCCTTCGGCGGCGAAGAGGCTTCGCTGGAAGACCGTATCGCTGATGGATTCCAGCTCGGGATAGGCCTCGATGAGCTGTGAGGGAACGGGCTGGCTCTGGCCCGTAAGCGAGTGCTGAACCTGGAACGCGTTGGCCACGGCTTTACCGCGGAAGTGGTTGTTGAAAATGGCCACCACCGTGTCGGCCACGCTGGAGGCTTCATGGATGGCCGTCACCCACGGTGCCAGCTCCCTCGGACCGTAAAGGTAGTTGTAGCGCTCGTCCCGGCCTGCCCCCTCGGCGAACCAGGCGGCGGCGTTGCGGCCATGAAAGCGGAAGTAGGCCAGCGAAGCCGTGACGGCGCTCGTGGGGCCCAGGCAATGGGCCAGTTCGGGCTGGTCAATGTTGCAGAACGCCGCGTCCCGTTCCCGCAAGAGCGCCAGGGCGTCCTTGCTGGCCCACGAGGTGTGGCGCACTTCCACCGCCAGGGGGTAGGCGGCGAAGCGCGAAAGCAGTTCGTCCAGGGTTCTGCGATTTTCGGCCGTATTCTTAAAGGACCACGGCCACTGCACCAGCACGGCAGCGAGTTTTCCGAAGCGCACCATGGGATCGAGGGCCTTGTGGAAGGCCCGCTCGTCCACAAGGGAGGCCTTCCGCGTGTGGGTAAAGCCCTGAAACAGCTTGACCGAGAATTTAAAGTTGGGATGATCCGACACCTGCCGCACCCAGTCGCCCGTGCGGATGGGATCGGGGATGCGATAGAAGGTCGTGTCCACCTCCACCGCGCCGAAGTATTCCGCCAGGTAAGGCAGGGGCCGGAACATCCGTCCCGCCCGCGGCGGATACACGGTGTTCCTCCAGTCCGGGTAATCCCAGCCGGCGGGGCCGATGAGTGGTTCGCGGGCGCCAAGGTGCTGAACAGCGTGGGTGCGCAAGATTATCTCTCCCTCACCCAGACGATTTTGTACGCGAATCTCACGTCCGAGGGCTCCACGACGATGGGAGGGTAGAGGGGGTTTACGGACTCCAGAACCACCATGCCCCTGGACTCCCGGTAGCGTTTCACGTATTTGTCTCCGTCCATGAGGCCCACGACGGCGTAATCGCCGCTGACGGGACGCTTGCGCGTGTCCACCATGACCACTTGGCCGTCCTCGTACTTGGGCACCATGCTGTCCCCCGCCACCTCCACGCCAAACCCGTTCGGATCCGTGAACTGGGGAGGCCGAGGGAGAAAATACATGCCGCCTCCGGCAGGGTAGCCTTGATCCGTGAACTCGACAGCGGGACCGGCGGAGGCAAAGGCCACCACGGGCACGTCACCCCCCAGGGCGCCTTCCCCCATGAGGGCCGAGAGGGGCACGTCCATGGCCTCGGCGATGGCCTCAATGGACTTGAGAGAGGGCGTGATGCGGCCCTTTTCTATGCGCGCGTAATTGGGCGGGCTCCACGCCAGGCGCCGCGCCACCTCCGCCTGACTCAGCCCGAGCGATTTCCGGACCTGCGCGAGTCGTTCGCCGTAGTCCATGACCATCCTCCATGGCAATAATATAGTCATATTTGACCATATTGTCAAGCGTGAGCGGAGGAAAGCAATCTTCCGGCCTCGCGCATGCGTTTGATCCTCGGCTTACGGCTCGCGGCTCACGCCTCATCCCCTCATCTCCGCATTTTCCCCGCTCATTACGCCTTGCGGAATGCTCCAAAATCCTGTAAGATAAGGTCTTTGCCCGTGGAGGAGCCACCTGATGAACGTGCTCAAAACTATGCGGAACATGGGATCCCTGAAAATCCTGCTCTGGATCATCGTCATTTCTTTCGTCGGCGCCATGTTCACCGTGTGGGGCACGGGAGGAAGCTCGGACAACTCCGGCCGGAATTGGCTCGGCGAAGAGTACGCGGTGAGAGTGGACAGCCGATCCCTGCCGCCCGCCGTTTTCAGACTGGAGTACAGGTTCTACGCGGAGCGAATCCGGCAGATGCTCGGTGACAACTTCCGCGAGGATTTCCTTCGTGGAGCCTCCAAGACCGTGGCCGAAGGGATGGTGCGCCAGCTCATCCTGGCGGACATGGCCAAGGACTACGGGCTCTCCGTGAGTGATGAGGAATTGGCCGCGGCCATCCAGCGCATGTACAATTTCAGGGATCCGAAGACCGAATACCCCGCCATGATCTCGCGCATGGGCGTGACGGCCGAGGAGTTTCAGACGCTCCTCCGCTACGAGCTCCTCAGCCAAAAACTCAGCGATCTCCTGGCCAATGCGGACTATCTCTCCGACGCCGAACTGGCCAAGCGGTACGCGGAGCAGAACGAAGGCGTGAAAGCCATGGTGGCGGTGGTTTCGAACGCGAGTTTTCTCTCCAAAGTCGCCCCCCCCACGGAGTCCGAGGTTCAGGCCCGTTACGACCGAGACAAGACCAAACTCCAGGTGCCCGAAAAGAAGACGTTTGAGTACATCCTCCTCTCCCCGGCGGCGATCCGCAACGGACTGAAGGTGGACGATGCGCAGGTCAAGGCCTATTACGAGACGCACAAATCAGACTTCTCCACCCCCGCGGACCAGCGCCGCGCCAGCCACATTCTGATCAAGGTGGACGAAAAGGCCCCCGCCAAAGAGATAGAGGCGGCCCGCAAAAAGGCGCAGGAGATCTACGCCAAGGCCAAAGCGGGCGCAAATTTCGCCGCTCTCGCCAAGGAGTACAGCCAGGACAGCTCGGCCGCCCAAGGGGGCGACTTGGGTTGGTTCGGCCGCAACCAGATGGTCAAACCCTTTGCCGATGCGGTCTTCGATCAGTGCAAGGCGGTGGGCGACATCGTGGGCCCCGTGCAAAGCCAGTTCGGGTTCCACATCATCAAGCTCACGGGCATCGGGGGCGAGACCAAACCCTTTGATGAGGTCAAATCCCAGGTTCGCCAGGCGCTCCTCTATAAAGACCCCGCCTTCACGGACAAGGTGGCCACTCTCTACGGGGAGGCCGAGAAGGCCGTGACCGAGGCCAAGGACGACGCCGCCATGAAGGCCGCCGCCGCCAAGTACGGCTTCACCATCGTGCCCGTGACGAATCCCGTGGGCAAGGACGATGCCATTCCGGGCTTCGGCATGGATCCCGCCGTTCAGGCCGTCCTCGCCAAAGCGTCCAAGGGCAAATGGTCCCAGGTGGCCAAGGTGCGTGACGGCGTGGCCCGGTTCAAGGTGACCTCCATTCTGCCCGCCCATCAGGCGACGCTTGCTGAGGTCAAGGGCAAGATCGCCGCCGAACTTCGGGACGAAAAGGCATCGTCTCTGGCCCGCGCCGCGGCGCAGATCCTCGCCTCCTCGGCGAAGGACGCCGCGACCCTTGAAAGCGACGCCAAGAAGGACGGCTATCCCGTTCAACAGTCGGGACTTCTGAAGGCAAGCGACCCCATACCCGGCGCGGGCAAAGCTCCCGAAGTGAACAAGGCCCTGCTCGCCGCCAAGGTGGGCGCCGTCGTGGGACCCGTTCAGGGAACCAACTCCTGGATCGTGGCCGTCGTCACGGAGCATGCCGCGGTGGACCCCAAGAAGTTCGGCCAGGAGAAGGCCTCCTTCCTGATGACCCAGCAGCAGCAGGCGGCGGAACAGATGATGGACGATTACGTCCAGCGCCGGCGCGGGGCCTTGGAGAAGGATAAGAAAATCGCCATCAACCAGGCCCTGCTGGACTCCATGGAGCCCAGCGCCTCACGACAGGCCAGCTAGGAAGGCCGCGCCCGTGCGCCTGGGTGGTTGGACTCTCGCCGCGAGCCTGGTCCTCCTGGGGGCCGAGGCGCTGGCTCAGGTTTCCGTACCCGGGGGAGGCCTCCGGCTGGACCTCCCTGCCGATTGGGGGCCGGTCCTCTGCGAGGGCCGGCTCTACGTCTTTTCCAGCGAGGGCAGAAACCAGATCCTTTCCGCCGGCGACGACGCACCGCAGTGCGACCCGGTGCACTTTTCACCTCTCCTTCAGCCCGTCTGCGGCGCCGGCGGTCCCTTGGTCCTGGACCGGGACGGTGATGTCTGGCAGCTCGGCCAAGGTCTCCCCAAAACCATCCAAGCGGGATTCAAGGATGCCGTGGCCCTCTGGACCACCGCGGGGAAACCCGTGATCCTGCTCAGGGACCGGGTGGAATGGCCCGGAGGCCAGCGGATGGCCCTGCCCTTCGAAGCCAAAGGAGGAAACCCTCTGAGCGACGGAGGGTGCTGGGTATGGGGAGCCTCTAAGGCCGTCAGAGTGGGCCCCTCCGGCGAGATTCGCTGGAGCTGGTCTCCTCCCGACGGAGCCCCGGGGCCGGCCGCCCTTGGCGATGACACCCTCTTCGCGGGGACCTCCTCGGGAGCGTTGTGGTTTCTCAGGGACCGCGACGGAAAGGGCAGGTACGCCTATCAGGGCGGAGGGGCGGTACGATCACCGGCGGTCGTCGCCGGCGACCTCGTGATTTACGCCTCCGAAGACCACTTCATCCGGGCCGTGGGAACGAAGGACGGCCAGCTTGTGTGGCAGTTCCGTGCGGAGGGACGCCCCCTGTTTGGCCCTTATCCTGTGGCGGCGGGCCTGCTGGTTGGGGAGGCCGGGGGAAACCGTCTCCTCATCCTGACGCCTAAGACGGGCAAGCAGGTATGGTCATGGAAGACACCCAGCGGGGTCATCCTGCGGGCGCCCGCCGTGGCCGGAGAGCTCGCCGCCGTGCTGGCCTGGGATGAAGCCGCCACGCCGCTCCTCTGCACCGTGGCCCTGCCTTCCCATGTACCCCCTGAGAGGCAGGCTGAGAAACCGGCCGCGGCCCCGTGACGCCCAACCCTGTCTGGATCACCCTCGACGCCGACAAGGACCTGGCCCAATGGGAGGCCTTCGTCAAGGAGGCGGCACCCTACGGCGTGATCCTGTTCGCGCGCCACCTCAAGTCGCCCCAACAGGTCCGCGACCTGAACGCCCTCATCCATGCGGCCGTCCCGGGATGGGCGCCTCGCATCGCCTTGGACCAGGAGGGAGGACGGGTGAACCGCCTCGCTTCCCTGGGCATGGCTTTTCCTTCGGCGGCGGACGTGAGCGGCGACCCGGAGCGCACCCGCAGCCTCGCCTCGGACATGGGCGAACACCTCAAGGATTTGGGGTTCGACGTGGATTTCGCCCCCGTCGCCGATCTGGGGCCGGCCCACGTCGGCACCGGTCTGGAAGGGCGGGTCTACGGAGAAGATCCGGCGGCCGTGACCGCGTGCTGCGAGGCGTTCCTCGATGGCCTGGCGGGAGCGGGAATCGCAGGATGCTTGAAGCACTTCCCGGGCCTCGGAGGTTCACGCGTTGACAGCCATCGCGGCCTGCCCTCCATGGAGGGAGGGGAGACCGAGCGCCGTCCCCATCTCGGTCCGTACGCGGCCCTCGTCGGACGCGTCCCTTACGTGATGGTGGCCCACGGTGCCTATCCGGCACTTCTCGGGTCTGATACACCCTCCACCCTCTGCTCCAAAACCTACGACATCCTCGCCGGCCTCGGATTCACGGGCCTATCCATCACGGACGATTTGGGTATGGGAGCCGTCTCGGGCCTCATGGACCTACCCGCCCTTGCGGAATGCGCCCTGTCGGCTGGCGCCTCACTCGCCCTCTGGGCGTCGTCCCAGGAGGCCTCCCTCCGCGCCCTTGAGTCTCTGCTTGGCCGCCCGGCCTTTCTTGCTAACCGCCGCGCCCTTGGCTTATGGTTGGAGCGAGGGGATAACCGGCCTTGAGCGACCAGCATCCGCCCCGCATCCTCGTCGTCGATGACTCCCGGTCCGTGCGCGAGGAGATCAAGGAAATTCTGCGGGCCGCAAGGCCCGACGCCGTCTTCCATGAGGCCGAGAACGGCCTGGAGGGGTTCAAGCTCCTCATGGAACACCCCGTGGATCTTGTCCTCTGCGACTTGGTGATGCCTGAGATGGACGGGCTCAAGTTCCTCCAGATGCGCTCCTCCCGTCCCGCCCTGCAGGCGGTTCCGGTCATCATGCTCACGGCCGTGGGCGACGTGGACCAGAAGGTGAGGATCTTGTCGGCGGGGGCGGGCGACTACGTCACCAAGCCCTTCCACCCGGGCGAACTGGTGGCCCGCACCACGGTCCACCTGAATACCAAACTCCTCCAGGACGAACTCAAGCAAAAAAACGAACTGCTCCTCGCCCTCTCCACCACGGACAGCTTGACGCGAATTTACAACAGACGCCATTTCCTTGAAGTGGCGCGAAAAGAGTTCGAACGGTGCGACCGGCTGGACCTGGTGGCCTCCCTCATGATCTTCGACATCGATCATTTCAAGTCGGTCAACGACAACCTGGGCCACCACGTGGGTGACGAGGTCCTCGT
>JAKAKG010000021.1 GCA_021813555.1 Acidobacteriota bacterium | reverse complement strand
CCATGCTCGCGGAGCTCGCCAAGTGGATCGCGGGAGAAGCGGGGCCCGACGTCCCCGTGCACTTCACGCGCTTCCACCCCGACTACCAGCTCCAGAATCTTCCTCCGACTCCCGTGGCCACCCTGGAGCGGGCCCGGGAGGCGGCCATGAAGGAGGGCATCCACTATGCCTACGTGGGCAACGTGCCCGGCCATCCCGGGAACAACACATACTGCCCCAAGTGCGGGAAGGTCTGCATCGCGCGAACGGGCCTCTTCGTCACCGAGATCAAGATGAAGAACGGGAGCTGCGCGGCGTGCGGTACCAAGATTCCGGGGGTCTGGTCATGAACAGATCGTTCACCGCAGAGGAGGCCGAGGGCCTGGAGAAAGGCGCGTCCTCTATAGGCGGTGCGATGGCCTGCCCCGAGATGGCACGTCCCGAAGGCAAGGTTTCTTTGCTGCCCCTGTGCGCCTTGTGGTTCACGTTGGCCCTTGGATTCGGCCCCGTCCGCGCCTCGGAGCCCGCGGACGCGGTGGTGCGGCCTCCGGCGGTGGCGGGCACCTTCTATCCCGGCGACGCCAAGAAGCTTGAGGGGGCCGTGAAGGGTTATCTGGCGGACGCTCTCCCTCCGCGCGGCGAGCGCCCCGTGGCGCTTGTGGCGCCCCACGCGGGCTACCTCTATTCGGGGCAGATCTCCGCCGACGCTTTCCGCCAAGCCATGGGTTACGACTACGACGTGGTGGTCATCCTAGGGACCAACCACACGGCAGCTCCCTTCGACTCCGTGTCGGTCTTCCAGGGGCGCGGCTACGGGACGCCCCTGGGCGTGGCCGAGGTGGACCAGCCCGTGGCGAAGGCCCTCCTGGCCAGCGGATTCACGTACCGGCCCGAAGCCCACGCCGCCGAGCATTCCGAAGAGGTGCAGGTGCCCTTCATCCAGGTGGCCTTTCCCAAGGCCCGCATCGTACCCGCCGTGGTGGGCACGCCCAGCCTGGCCGTGGCCGCGCGCTTTGGCCAGGCCCTGGCCCGGATCCTGAAGGGACGGAAGGCCCTTATCGTGGCCTCCTCTGACCTGTCGCACTATCCGCCTTACGGCGAGGCCGTGGCCGCCGACAAGGCGATCCTTCAAGCCATGGCGAGCCTTGACCCCCAGGCGTTGGAGGCGGCCGTGGGACGGCAGATGAAGCCGGAGCGGCCCGGCCTCCTGACGTGCGCGTGCGGAGAGGGCGCCATCTTTGCCGCCATGGTGGCGGCCAAGGCCATGGGCGCCACGAAAGGCACGGTGGTGAGCTACGCCAACTCGGGGGACACGATCCTCGGGGAGCGGGACCGGGTGGTGGGCTACGGCGCGGTGTCCTTCACCTCGGGCCCGGGGGCGCCGGACACGAAGGCCCTGGACCGGCCGCCGGTCCCCAAGGGCGCCATCCTCGGCGAGGCGGACAAGGCGTACCTCCTCGCGCTGGCGCGGTCCACGGTGGAGCGCTATCTCACCACGGGAACCCTTCCCCTTCCGCGCCCCCTCAGCCCCATCCTGCGCGAACCGCGCGGCGCCTTCGTGACGATCAAGCAGCGCGGCGGCCTTAGGGGCTGCATCGGGCACATGGCCGAGGACACGCCGCTTGAGGTCGTTGTTTCTCGCATGGCCCTCGAGGCGGCGCTGAACGACCGCCGCTTTCCGCCCGTCGCGGTAGAGGAACTCCCCTCGCTGGCCTACGAAATCTCCGTCCTTACGCCGCTGGCCCCCGTGGCGGGCCCCGGGGCGGTGGTTGTGGGCCGGGACGGCGTGGTGATCCGGAAAGGGGGGCGCAGCGCGGTCTTCCTGCCGCAAGTGGCTCCCGAGCAGGGATGGGCGCGGGACGAACTCCTGGACCACCTCTGTGACAAAGCGGGCCTGCCTTCGGACTGCTGGCGCCGCGGGTGCGACCTCCTCACGTTCCAGGCTGTTGTCTTTGGCGAGGACAAGGCCGGGGCCCGCCGCGGAGGCGCGAAGTAAGGGCGCACGTGAACAGGCGGAGGGACGAGGCGGGCGAAGGCAGCGGGTCCTTCGTCCGCGCCGTGCTGACGCAAGGGCCACCTTTTCCGGGTGATGGATGACGCTGTGGCTCCTGACCATAGGCTTCGTGTCCCTGCTGGGGCAGGTGGTCCTCTTGCGGGAACTGCTCGTGGCCTTTTACGGCAGCGAGCTGGTGGTCCTGGTGGCCCTCGGCGTTCTCATGACGGGAACGGCCTTGGGAGCTCTGGCCGGCCGCAGGCGCCGCGGTGAGGCTGGCCAGGTCCGCGTCCTGCTCCTGGTGATGGCCCTTCTCCTTCCCCTTTTGGTGGCCTTCTTGCGCGGGCTTAGGCTCCTGTTCCACGGCATGCCGGGGGCCGATCTTCCCCTCGCCGTGCAGTGCCTCGGATTGGCCACGGCCACGCTGCCCTTTGGGGCCTGCGCCGGGCTTCTCTTCCAGCGGGCGGCGACGGTGACCATGGCCAAGGGGCGGAGTCTCGCGGCGGCCTATGCCGTGGAGAGCGCGGGAGGGGTCATGGGCGGTGCCCTGGCAACGCTCATCGCGGCCCTCGGGGTGCAGAACCTGTCCGCGGCCTTGGCCGGTTCGCTCGCGGCCGTGGCCGCGGCCTGGATCCCGCGTGAGGCGGGCCGCCCGAGGCGGGTGGTTTTATGGGCGTGGGTGATCACACCGCTCGTGGCCGCCGCCCTGGCCTTCCATGGCCCCCTGGACTGGCGTCTGACCCAGATGGATCACCGGGATCTTCTGGCGGTGGCTGACACCCCCTACGGCCGTGCCGCGGTGGCGGGGTCCACGGGCCAGATCGCGGTCTTCGAGAGCGGGGCCCTGGCCTACGAAAGCCAGGGCACCTCGGCGGAGGAGTTCGTCCACCTCGCGGCCCTTCAGGTTGAGCGGCCCAGGCGGGTCCTCATCCTGGGCGGGGCGGTGGAGGGCCTCGCCGGGGAGATCCTCAAGCACGGGCCCGAACGTGTGGAGATGGTGGAACTGGACGGGCGCCTTCTGAACCTGGCCGAGCCGTTTTTGCCCGAGGAGGGACGGCGGGCCTTGCTCGACCCCCGGGTGTCCTTGAAGGTATCGGACCCACGCCGCGCCCTGGAGGGGACCGGCTTTTTCGACCTCATCCTCAGCGCCATGCCCGAGCCCTCCTCGGGCCAGACCAACCGGTATTACACGCGGGAGTTCTTCACCGCGTGCCGGGCGCGGCTAGCCCCCGGAGGCGTCCTCGCCTTCCGCTTGCGGTCCGCTGAAAACCTGTGGAGTCCCGCCCTGGCTGCTCGCAACGCCAGCATCTGCCGGGCGGCGCGCGAGGCCTTCGGAGACCTCCTGGTGCTGCCCGGGACGGTGAACCTCATTCTGGCCTCGGCCTCGCCCCTCGTGAGGGATCCCGAGGTGCTCGCCGGGCGGTTGGTGGCTAGGGGTATCGCCGCCCGCCTGGTGTCACCCGCCTACGTCCGCTACCTCCTCACCAACGACAGGGTGGCCGAGATCGGTGCGGCCGTAAGGGAAAACCAGGCTCCCGAGAATACGGACGCCCGGCCCGTGTGCTACCCCTTCACCCTGCTTCTGTGGCTCTCTCGCTTCATCCCCGCCCTGGGGCGGGTGTCCGGGCCGGGCGCTTTGGGCGAGGCGACATGGGCCTGGGTGATTGTGCCCGCGCTGGGATGGGCCCTCGCCTGCACCCTTGCGCGCCGGGCCGCTCGTTGGCGGGGCGCCATGCTGGTGGCCATGGCCGGTTTCGCGGGGATGGTGTTGGAGGGGGCCCTCCTGCTGGGATACCAAACGCGCGGCGGCGTCCTCTTTCAGGATGTGGGCTTGCTCCTCTGCGCCTTCATGGCAGGCCTGAGCGCCGGCACTTGGGCCGTGGGACAAGGACGAATCGGCAAGGCCGCTCCGCGGGCGGGGACGGGTCTTGCGCTGCTTCTGGGGATGGCTCTCCTCGGCGCCATTGCGGCGGGGATCCTGCGGTACGGGGCGCCGCGGGGTTTGCCGGTGAGCCTTGGCCTCCTGGCGTGCACGGGGGCCTTCGTCGGTGCCCTGTTCGCCTACGCGAGCTCCGGCACCGAAGGGGCTGGGGCGGCGGGCTCTCTCTACGCCGCGGACGTGCTGGGAGGAGCCGCCGGCTCGTTCCTGGGGGCGCTGGTCGCCCTCCCCTTCCTCGGGCTTCCCGAGGGCGCCCTTATGGCGGGATTCCTCGCCCTCGGCACCGTTCCTCTCCTCAAGGGGCGGGTCTGACGGCTCTTGTTTTCGCGCGGACCGCAAAAGATAAGCGCGAACTGAAGCGCCGGGGTGCCAAGGGAACAGCTCCCCTCGGCATCCCCGGCGGATGGCACACGCACGGTTCTTGGCCCGCGCTCTTTAGCTCTTCTTCGATCCGTGTTTGTAGAGCGACGTCACGAACTCGTCCCAGAGGCTGTCCGCGGTGAAGTCCAGTCCCGTGCCGTAGACCTCCTTGTAGTAATGGGGAGACACGGGAAGGAAGATGCTCAGGCCCGTGGCGCCCGGACTGCCGAAGCCGTGGGCTTCGGAGAGGACGGCGCCGCGGGCTTCGTTGGCCACCGAGAGGGCCGCGCTGCGCGTGCCGGGGTACCGGGTGTGGGACGCCACGTAGTCGGCGAAGCCCGCCAGGTCAATGAAGGCGTAGTATTGGCCATACGCGCCCACGTACTCCGCCGAGCCCTGCGCTCCCAGCACGACGCCTCGCTCCATGTGCGCCATGAGGGCCGCGGCGAGTTCGTTGATGGCGTCCAGGAGCCCCTGGCTTCGAGCCAGGTCCACGGTGGAAAGGGTCACTTTGTTATGGAACCCGTAGAACGCCATATAGGCATCCACGATCCAGGCGCCCAGGTCGGCTCCCGTCCACCCCGGGTTCGCGGCGAGTCCGGCCAGGACCGTGTCGTAGGGCCACCCGTCGCCCGGAATGGAGTCCTCAGAGGCGACCATGACGCCCGCCTGGTTCCTGAATTCATAGGCCGTTTCCGCCATGGCCATGAGGCAGGCGTCGAAGCCGAGCATATCCACGTAGCGGCTGCCGATGGCCTGCTGGACTTCATCCAGGGTCAGCCGGTCGGTGACGCCATCTTCCGTCAGGTCGTGGTCATCCCAGCAGACGCCCAGCCAACCGCCGCCGTGGTCCCAGAGCACGAGGGCGGTCCGGGCCGCGGGGAAATTGGCCATGCCGTAGTCCAGAAACGCCTGAAGGGTGGCCGGATCACCCATATTCACTTCGCCCCAGTCTTCCAGCACGGGCGAGACGATGGCGTCCGTGTTGTCCTGGACCATGCGATACAGCTTGGCGCCCTCCTCCAGCCGGTCCACGAGGACGATGATGTTCAGGCTGTCCGAGGAGCCCACCCGTTCCATTTCGTTCATGTCCTTCACGGCGAACGGGTCCAGGCTGTTGT
>JAKAKG010000161.1 GCA_021813555.1 Acidobacteriota bacterium | reverse complement strand
ACGGCCACGTTACATTGGGCGGCGGCGGGGCTTCCACCCCCGGGCCGCATGAGCCATAATCCTCACAGGAGGTTGATCCTACCATGAACGACGACCGTTTACGACGGATTCAGGAGGCCCTTCGCGCTGAGAACGTGGACGCTTGGTTCTTCGCCTCCTTTCGGGGATCGGACGCCATCGCCTCCAGCGTCCTGGGCCTTCCCGAGGCGGCCATGGTGACCCGCCGTTGGTTTTACGTCATTCCCGCCTCGGGCGAACCATCCAAAATCAACCACCGCATCGAACCCCACTCCACCCAGGACCTGCCGGGCCGCGCCCTGGTTTATGGCCGGTGGCAGGAGTGGCAGGAGCTTCTCCAGGGGGTCCTGGCACCGTGCAAGCGCGTGGCGTGCCAGTACTCGCCCCTGGGCATCGTTCCGGCCCTCGGCAAGCTGGACGCCGGCACGGCGGATTTCCTCCGGTCCCTCGGCCTGGAGCTGGTGTCCTCCGGAGACCTGGTGGCCCGCTTCGAGGTCACCATGGCGCCCGAGCAGGAGGCGAGCCACTACGCCGCCATGGAGGTTCTCCTGCGTACCGTGGACATGGCCTTCGGCCGCGTCCGGTCGGCCCTGGGCGCGGGCGAGATCCTCACGGAGTACGCCCTCCAGCAGGAGATGCTGGCCTTCATGAAGGCGGGAGGTCTGATCACCGACAACCCCCCCATCGTGGGAGTCGATGCGCACGCGGCGGATCCGCACTACGAGCCCGGCCCGGAGGGCTCCGAGGCCATCCGTCCCGACCAGGTCCTCCTCCTGGACCTGTGGGGCAAGGAGGCCCGCTCCGGGTCCATGTACGCCGACATCACCTGGTGCGCCTGGACGGGCAAGGCCGTCCCTGCCGAGCAGCAGAAGGTCTTCGATGCGGTGCGGGATGCGCGCGACGCGGGCATCGCCAAGGCCCGGGAGGTGGCCAAGCGCGCGGTCTGCGGATGGGAAGTGGACCGGGCCACGAGAGACGTCATCGACAAGGGCGGCTACGGAGAATACTTCATCCACCGAACGGGCCATTCCATCTTCGAGACGGACCACGCCAACGGCGCCAACATGGATGACTACGAGACCCACGACACGCGCCAGCTCCTACCCCACACCCTCTTTTCCATCGAGCCCGGCATCTATCTCCCCGGACGTTTCGGGTTCCGCAACGAGATCAACATGCACGTGAAGGAGGGCGAAGCCGTGGTGAGCGGAAAGAAGCAGGACAGCTTGCCCGCCCTTCTGGCCTGACAGGGCATGCTCCCCTATAGGGTGATGTGGTAGCCCGTAGGGGAATCGAACCCTACGCGGCGTAGCGTGCTCGCTCGGGTCGGAGTCCCCTCGCTTGCGCGCGCAACGCCGCCTACGGGTTCCGGGGTGGGTCCCTCCCTTGGCGGCGTACCTGCGAACGCTCGCTCTGCGCTCGCGTTCTCGGAAACGCCGCCGGCGGGGCTCCCACCCTTCGATTCCCCTCGGCGTTCAAGGGGCCCAAATGCAGAACAGGGAGCGCATGCTCCCCTATAGGGTGATGTGGTAGCCCGTAGGGGAATCGAACCCCTGTTACCGACGTGAGAGGCCGGTGTCCTAACCGCTGAACGAACGGGCCAAAAATGGCTGGGGAGGGAGGACTTGAACCCCCAACTTCCTGGTCCAGAGCCAGGCGTTCCACCAGTTGAACTACTCCCCAGTGGAATAGTAATTTTATTCAAAACGGCCCCGGGTGTCAAGTGCGGGGTTGACGTAAGCTCTCCCATCGTGTACAGTTAGCTACCTGGTGGGATCGTAGCTCAGTTTGGTTAGAGCGCCGGCCTGTCACGTCGGAGGTCGCGGGTTCGAGCCCCGTCGGTCCCGCCACTACAACTTGAAGTTGCCCGCAAGGAGCGCCCGAGGAAACCGGGCGCTCCTTGCGCGTCCGAGGGGCGAGAGCAATCTGTGGTAACCTTTACACATGGGACGCACTCAGCGTCCCTATTCTCTTGAGGTGAAGCCCCGTGTCCGATCCGCTCCTGGACAGTCTGAATCCCGAACAGCGCGAGGCGGTGACCCACGAAGGCGGCCCGGCCTTGGTGCTGGCCGGCGCGGGTTCGGGCAAGACGCGAGTCATCGCCCACCGAATCGCCTTCCTCATCACTGAAAAGCACGCCTCCCCCCACAACATCCTCGCGGTGACCTTCACCAACAAAGCCGCGAGGGAGATGCGGGAGCGCGTCTGCGCCCTCCTGCGCAAGCAGGCCCTGCCTTTCCTGTGGCTCGGAACCTTCCACGGCATCTGCGCCCGCCTGCTCCGGGCCGACGTGGAGGCCCTGGGCGGCCCGCACACGAAGGACTTCACGATCCTGGACGCGGACGACGCCCTGTCCATGGTCCGCCATTTCCTCAAGGAGCGCGGCCTTTCGGACCGGAACTTTCAGCCCCGGGCGGTGGCCTCGGCTATCAGCAAGGCCAAATGCGACGGGGTGGACGCCAGCCACTTCGCCTCCAAGGCCCAAGGGCACTTTGCCCTCTCCGTGGCGCCCGTTTACGGCGACTACGAGCGCCGCCTGGCGGCGAGCAATACGGTGGACTTCGACGACCTCCTCCTGCTCGCCCTGCGGCTTCTGGACGAGAAGGACGAGGTGCGGGAGAAGTATCAGCGGCAGTTCCAGCACATCCTCGTGGACGAGTACCAGGACACGAACCGCATCCAGTACCGCCTCCTCAAGGCCCTTTCGGGGAAGTGGGGCAACGTCTTCGCCGTGGGAGACGAGGACCAGTCCATCTACAAGTGGCGCGGGGCTGACATCCAGAACATCCTGGACTTCACGAGGGATTTCAAGGGGGCGAAGGTCATCAAGCTGGAGCGCAACTACCGGTCCTCGCAGCCCATCTTGGATGCCGCCAACGCCCTCGTGTCCCGCAACACCCAGCGCCTGGGGAAGAACCTCTGGACGGACCGGGACGGAGGCGCCAAGACCCGCCTCTTCGCCGCGCCCTCGGAGCGGGAGGAGGCGGCCTGGGTCATGGACACCCTGCAGACGTTGCACGCGCGCTTCGGATGGCGGCAGATGGCGGTCCTGTACCGTACCAACGCCCAGTCCCGCAGTTTTGAAGAGGCGGCCCTGAACCGGCGCATCCCGTACCAGGTGGTGGGCGGCCTCAAGTTCTACGAGCGGAAGGAGGTCAAGGACGTCCTGGCTTACCTGCACGTGGCCCTCAACCCCCTGAACCGGGTGGCTCTCCTGCGCATTTTGAACGTGCCCGCGCGGGGCATCGGCAAGACGACCCAGGATCAGATGGAGGCCCTGGCCCGGGATCGGAGTACCTCCCTCATGGAGGCCCTCCGCCTGGCGGTGGAGGAGGATCTGGTGGCCACCCGCACCAAGGTGGCCCTCAGGGGCTTCCTGGACCTGGTTGAGCAGATCCAGATCCGCATGCGGACCATGGCTCCCGCGGCCCTCGCCGAGTGGGTCCTGTCGGCCACGGGCTACGTGGAGTACCTCACGGGCCAATCGGAGGGGGGCGTCGACCCGCAGGCCCGCATCGAGAACATCCAGGAGCTCATTTCGGCCATGCGCGAGTTCGAACTGCGGGAGGAAGGCGGCGACCTGCGCCTCTTTCTTGAGCGGCAGGCTCTCGCCAGCGATCAGGATGACCTGAAGGAGGGCTTCGCGCACGATTCGGTGAAGCTCATGACCATCCACGCGGCCAAGGGCCTGGAGTTTCCCGTCGTGTGCCTGGCCGGCCTCGAGCAGGAGCTGTTCCCCCACACCCTCTCCTCTCGCACCGAGGACGGAGTGGAAGAAGAGAGGCGCCTCTGCTACGTGGGCATGACGAGGGCCATGGACCACCTCTATCTCTCCTGGGCCCGCCAGCGCTACGTCTTCGGTGTCCCTCAGGGCCGCCTTCCGTCGCCCTTCTTGGGAGAGATTCCACCGCTGCTCGTCGAAGAAGTGGGGGGCGTGAGCCGGGTTCCCGTGAGCCTTCAAGAAGCCGCCGCCTTCATCGCCCAAGCTCAGAAGGCTCAGGCCAAGCCCCTGTACCGCACGGGCGCGCGGGTTCACCATCCCAAGTTCGGGTTCGGGATCGTGCTGGGTACGGAAGGAGCCGGCGACGACCTCAAGGTCTCCGTCTCGTTCAACAGGTACGGCAAGAAGAAACTCGTGGCCAAGCTGGCCAAGATGGACGTGGTGTGATGGGCCGGGGAGCGGGTTTGGCGGGCGTCGCGATGGAAGGCGCCGCCGGGGTTGGTTCATATGGCCCACGCTCGGCGATCGCATCCCTCCAGCTTGACAGCCTGGGCTCCCTGTGCGTATTCTTATCGACCCGGGGCCAAAGCATCGTCCGGTTCCGGGGGAGGTAACCCAAGTGCTGTCCTACCTGCCGATCGGCATCTTTGTGGCCATAGCTCTGGCCATCGTGCCCTTGACCATGGGCCTGGGGTGGCTGTTGCGCCCCAAGCGGTACGACCCGGTGAAATTGGAGCCGTACGAATGCGGCATCGAGGTCCACGACACCCTCCGGGGGAAGGTCTCCGTGCACTTCTACCTGGTGGCCGTGGTTTTCCTGGTCTTTGACGTGGAAACCATCTTCCTCCTGCCCTGGGCCGTGGCCTTCGACCGCCTCAAGCTCTTCGGCTTCGTTGAGGTCGTGGTGTTTCTGGCGCTTCTCGTCGCGGCGTACGTGTACGTCTGGATGAAGGGCGCTCTGAGGTGGGAGGAATGAACGAGAGCTATCCCTCCTGGGTCGGGTTTACCAAGCTCGACTGGGCCCTCGATTATTGCCGCCGCAACTCCCTATGGCCCATGACCTTCGGGCTGGCGTGCTGCGCCATCGAGATGATCGCCACGTCGGCCAGCCGCTACGACATCTCGCGGTTCGGCTCCGAGGTCTTTCGGCCCTCGCCGCGCCAGAGCGACGTCATGATCGTGGCGGGCACCGTCACCGAAAAGATGGCCCCCCTCGTGAGGCGGCTCTACGACCAGATGCCTGATCCCAAATGGATCATCGGCATGGGTGTGTGCACGGTGGCGGGCGGCCCCTTCGATACCTACGCCGTGGTGCAGGGCATCTCCAAGCTCGTGCCGGTGGACGTCTACATCCCCGGTTGCCCCCCGCGCCCCGAGGCGCTCCTCTACGGCCTTCTCAAGCTTCAGGACAAGATCCGGAACCCTCAGGTGGCTCACGAGAGCTTCCACCGGGGGCCCCTTCTGGACCGCCCCACGGAGGGCTGGATGAAGAAGGGCGAGGAGATCCCCGAGGTGGTGGAGCGCTTCGAGCAAAGGGGCCTCGGTGTCCAGCAAGGCCAGTTGGTGAAGTGACATGAGCGACGAAGAGAAGACCGGCCAGCCCGAACCCCCAGCCGCACCCGAGGCTCCCAAAGCGCCCGAGCCCGCTCCGGCCAAGGAGGCGTCTTCCCCGGCCCCCGCGGCTCCCAAGCCCGCGGCCCCGGCGGCTCCCAAGCCCGCGGTCCCTCCGGCCCCCAAGAAGTGGGAGCCCACGGGCGAAGTGGTCGTGACGCCGGTGACGGAGAAGCTCGCGGCCCGGTTCGGCGACGCGGTGCAGGGCGTGAAGAGCCCCTGCGGCGAGGCCATCGT
>JAKAKG010000151.1 GCA_021813555.1 Acidobacteriota bacterium | reverse complement strand
CGAAGTCCTTGTCCAAGTCCTCCAAGAGGTGCGGAAGGATCTCCTCCGCCTTGGCGCACGTGTACGTGTACCGCCCCGGGAAGAGGAGGTCCGTGTTGATGTCATCGCCGTACTTGAAGACGTTCATGATCAACTCCAAGAAATTGAACCGCGAAGACGCGAAGTTCGCAAAGGGGCCATTTTCTAAAGATAGGATCCCTCTTGGCGGTCTTGGCGCCTTTGCGGTTCAATCATTTCATTACTTCTCTCGGGTCGGTGAGGACGCCGGTCATGGCGCTGGCGGCGACGGTGAGGGGACTGCCGAGAAAGACCTCCGCGTCCTTGCTCCCCATGCGTCCCTGGAAATTCCGGTTGGAGGAGGAGATGCACCGCTCTCCCGGGGCGAGCAGCCCCTGATGGGCGCCCAGGCAAGGCCCGCAGCCGGGCGGCCCCACCATGGCCCCGGCTTCAACCAGGGCGGCCAGCGTACCGTCGGCCATGGCTCCCTGGAAGATCGACCTGCTGGCGGGGATGACCAGGAGACGGACCCCGGGTGCGATGCGCCTGCCCTTGAGAATGGAGGCCGCCGCCTGGAGATCGCTCAGGCGCCCGTTGGTGCACGTGCCTAGGAACGCCTGCTGGACGGGAAGCCCGGCGACCTCGCGCACGGGCGCCACGTTGTCCACCGCGTGGGGTTTGGCCACCACGGGCTCCAGGGTTGACAGGTTGAAGCGCAGGCCGTGGATGTAGGCCGCGTCAGCGTCTGCCCACACCGGTGCGTAGATGGCTCCGGGAGCGTGGGCCGCTAGGTAAGCCTCGGTGCTTGCATCTACGGGAAAGGCGGCGAGTTTGGCACCCATCTCGATGCCCATGTTGGCCACGGTAAGCCGGTCGTCCATGGATAGGCCGGCCAAGTCGCCGTGAAATTCCACGGCCTTGTAGTTGGCTCCGTCGGCGCCCACCTCGCCAATGATCCGGAGGATCAGATCCTTTCCCATGACTCCATGGGGGAAGGCGCCCTCCAGGATGACCTTGATGGTCTCAGGCACCCGGAGCCAGGTCTCTCCCGTGAGCAGGAGGACGGCCGCCTCCGTTCGGTCGATGCCCGTGGCGAACGCGTTCACGGCGCCGTAGGTGCACGTGTGGCTGTCCGACCCCAGGACCAGCATGCCCGGCAGCGCCAGGCCTTTCTCCACCATGAGCTGGTGGCAGACCCCCTCGCCCACGTCGAAGAAGTGCTCGACGCCGTACTCCTGCACGAACCGGCGGATCGCGGCGTGGCCCGCCGCCGTCTTCTCGTCCACCGCCGGTACCACGTGGTCGATGGCGATGACGGGAAGGCTCTGGCTCACGAGACCGTAGGTTTTCAGGTCCTGCGCCACCTTGGCCACGATGGCGCTCGTGTTGTCGTGCGTCAGCAGGTGGTCCGGCCTCACCGTGACGATCTGTCCCGGCACCACAGCGTCCAGCCCGGATTTCCTCGCGAGCACTTTTTCAGCGAACGTCTTGCCCATTTAACACCCTTCTAGCTGACAGGGAGGACGGGAGGCACGGGAGGAATTCGCTTGCAGGCCTAAGAACCTTCCTCCTGTCCTCTCATCCTCCCTGTGAGAACTTCTTTCTTACCCCAGCAACCCGCCGCGCTGGTAAGTGGCGACCTGGACGTCGGGCCAGGGCGCGGCGGGTACGACGGAGTTGTCCCTGTGGCGGAGGATGGTTCCCTGCACGAGGTCCAAGGTGATCTCCTCGCCGTCCTCCACGCCCAGGTCGCACAGGGCGCTCGTCACGATGGGGAGGGCGGCGTTGATGGCGTTGCGCTCGTAGATGGCCCCGAAGCTCTTGGCCACGATGGCTGCGATCCCCAGGGCCTTGAAGCAGTCCACCGCCTGCTGGCGGCTGCTTCCCGCACCGAAATTTTTCCCCGTGACGATGATGTCGCCCGGTTTGGCCCGCTGCGGAAAGTCTTCCCAGCCAGGCAGGTTCCCGAAGGCGAGGGGGCCCATGTCCTCCAGCTTGGTGATGGCCAGGTGGCGGTTGTGAAAAATCATATCCGTATCGATGTTGTCCTTCAGGATCACCCATAGGCGGCCTTTGAGGACCAAGGGCCGTTTCCGTCCGGGGGCCTCGGCGCCACGGGGGCCCGCGGGGCGGGCGCTCCCGCCGCGAGAGAAAACGGCCGGCGTTTCCGGCACGTGCTCGGGATCCGTGAGGAATCCCGCCACGGCCGAGGCGGCAGCCACGGAGGGGCTCGCGAGATAGACCTCGCCCCGCCCCTGTTTTCCCGCAAAGTTGCGGTTGCCCGTGGAGACGGTCACTTCTCCCGGCCCGTTCTGCCCCACCTGCCCCGCGGCGCATCCTCCGCAGCCGGCGTTGGAGATGAGGGCCCCGGCGCTCTTGAAGACATCGAAGAGCCCCGCGGCCATGGCGCGGCGCCACATGGCGTCCGTGGCGGGCACGACCTTGAGGACGACGCCCGGGGCCACCCTCCGCCCCCTCAGGACGCTGGCCGCCTCCTCCAGATCCTCGTAGCGCCCGTTGGTGCACGAGCCGATGAAGACGCTGTCGATCTTGCGCCCGCGGACCTCGTCCAAGGGCACCACGTCCTCCGGATGTCCGGGCCGGGAAACCATGGGCCGCACGGGATGAAGGTCCATGACGTGCAGGGCGGCGTAGTCCGCGTGCGGATCCGCCATAACGGGGGACAGGTCTTGCCTGCCCGTGGCCGTCAGGCAGTGCTCCATCACGTTTCCGTTGGGCGGGAAGAGCAAGATGATGGCTCCCATCTCCGTGGCCAGGGAGGCGATGGTGATGCGTCCCGCAAGGTCCAGGTCCGCCACGTAGTCGCCGTAAAGCTCCGCCGCGCAGCCCAGCAGGCCGTTGGCACCGAAGTGGCGAAGGAGGGCGAGGCCCACGTCCTTGGGATGGGCACCGGGCCGGGGACGGCCGGCCAGCTCCAGCCGCACCGTGGAGGGGACTTTGAACCAGACCTTTCCGTGTGACCAGGCCGCCGCGATGTCCTGGTCCCCCATGCCCTGCCCGAAGGCGCCGATGGCGCCCAAGATGTTGGCGTGGGAGTCCGTGGATACGAAGGTTGACCCGGGCCAGGCGAGGCCCTGGTCGATGGCCACGTGGGTCCCGATGCCGGAGTCGATGTCGAACACGCGGATCCCGTTCTCCCGGGCGAAGATCCGGCAAGATTGCTGGTTGGCGGCGTACTTCTGGTCCGAGCCGGTCGGATTGCAGTCGAAGGTGAAGAAGGTCTTGGCGGGGTCCGCCACGGGCAGGCCGTGGGCGGCCAGGTTCTGCACGACGTTGGCGCCCCCAAAGTCCCTGGCCACGCGGGCGTCAATCTCCACGTCCACGATTTCGCCCGGCACCACGCGCTCACGGCCCGAGTGGGTGGCCAGGATTTTTTCAATTATCGTCATAGGCATGGAGCGTGCCTCCGAAGAAGATCCGGGAGAGGGGAGAAGGGGAGCAGGAAGGTGGAGGCTTTCCCCCCGCTCCCCGCTGCCCGCTTCCCACTCCCGTCCTTAAAGGATGAGCGTCCCTTTGGCCATCATGACGAGGGGATCAAAGGTGGCGTAATCGGCTTGGTGGATGAGGACCGTCTCGATGACCTGGGGGCGGCCCTCACCCTCCTTGGCGTGGCAGGCGATGCAGTTGATGACTTCCTCCGGCATGCCCGCCTCGGACGCGAGGGCGGCCCCCGAGATGGGGTGGCGCATGCAGTAGCCGTTGCGGCTTTTGCGGTGGCCGCCCTTGCCGTCAGGCTCGATTTCCAGGATCTTGCCCACGTCGTGCAGAAGGCCTCCGGCGATGAGGCGGTCCATGTTCACTTCGTAGGGCATCTGGCGGTAGTGGCTCCCTTGAGCCTGGGCCAGCCCCACGGCTCCGGCGGTGACCGCCAGGGTGTGCTCCACGAAGCTTACGCCTCGGGTGTCGGCCAGGAGGGTGAAGGGCATCGCGTCCAGGTCCGCAACCGTTGAATAGCTGCTGCGCCCCAGGGCCGTTTCCCAGCAGGTGATGACTTTCTCTCTCAAGGTTTCGTCATGGATCCGGCCGATCCAGGGCTGGAGCAGTTCGGTGATTTGTGCGCGCGTCATGTCTAGGGTCTCCCCGGGCCACGCCCGAATACTAGGCCATTGTGTCACCAACTCGCTGTCCCCTCAAGACTTGGATCACGACCGGGGAAGGGCACGGCCGCCGGCCTTGATGCTTTCCCGTTCTTGCAAGGGGCCAGGAATCTGGCGCATAGTCACGGCAGGGGGGCTTTAGACATTCAGCCCCCGGTGGAGGACTCAATTCATGGCCGATCCCGCGGACCTGGCCAAGACCCCTTTTCCCCTGGTCCTCGCCCACCACTTTCACAGGCGTTCCACGGGCACCCTCACGGTACGGACCGGCCCGTTCCTCAAGCGGGTGTACCTCAAGGGCGGGGCCGCCGTGTTCGCCGCTTCGGATGACCGCAACGACCGGCTCGGGGAGCTTCTCGTGCGCCGGGACGTCCTGGGCCTGCCCGACTTTCTGACGGCCTCCCGCTCCATGGTCCGGGGCAAGCGGTTCGGGACGGTTCTCGTGGAGCGTGGCCTCCTGACCCCGACCCAGCTCGTTTGGGCCGTCAAGGAACAGGTCAAGGAAATCGTCTTCTCGCTGTTTCCCATCTCGGCCGGCTCCTGCCATTACACCGAGGGGGCTGCCGGCGAGGGGGAGATCATCACGCTCTCCATCAACACGCCCGAGCTCTTGCGCCAGGGGGTGTCCCGAATGGACAGCGCCAACGGGGCCCTGGAGGCATTCCCGGACCCGGCTCTGCGGCTCAGGCTGAACCGTCCCGCTGAAGAGGTCATGGGGCTCTTCGTGCTGGATCCGAAGGAGGCGCAGGTCCTTTTTGCTCTTCAGGCGGGCCCCTGCGTGAGCGACCTGTGTTCAGGAACCCGCCTGCGGCACTTCGACCTCCTGAAGTTCCTCTGGGCCCTCAAGATCCTGGGCCTCTTGGCCGTTGCGGCCGGGTCCCTCCCCGCTTCACCCCGTTCCAGCGACGCGTCAGCGGCAAACCTAGAGGCCGATCCCGGGGACTTTGGCGTCACGGAAGAAGACCTGAAGGACCTCATCTAGCAAGGAAAAAAGGGCCCGCCTTCTAAAAAGGTAGGCCCCTCTTTCGGCGTTCATGATTTTGTAGCCCGGTTACTTTTTCGCGCCCGACTTGGCTGGAGCCTTGGCGGGGGCCGCCTCGCCCTTCACCTCCACGGCCTTGGCCGTCATGGTGTACTCGATGGTCACCTTGGCGCCCACCTTAAGGTCGCCTTTGATCTTCGTGGCGGCGTCCCTGGTGATCTCCCATTTGTCGTTGCCCTTCTGGACCACGATCACGTCGCCCTTGATCTCCAGGACCGGTCCCGTGACCTGATAGGTCTTGGGGCCTGAGGCCCAGAGCGACAGAGACAGAAGCACCAGGGTGAGAACCACGATCAGCGTTTTCCTCATCTGCATACCTCCTTCTGAAGCGCAGGCCGATTCTAGCAAGAGATATTTGGACTGGCAAAGGCTGCTCCAACCCCAAATTCCGCGATGGAATTCTCTTGCCTTCGAAATGCCGGGGGCTTTGGGTGTCTGCGGCGCGACCTCAGAGACGGGGAGGGCCATTCCCTCCCCGCCCCGCGGGCAAAGATGGGATGAAGAGGCCGACCTCCGCGGGGTCCAGTAAACTGGCCCCAGGATAGAGGGCTCGAAG
>JAKAKG010000186.1 GCA_021813555.1 Acidobacteriota bacterium | reverse complement strand
GGAACAGGTTTTGGGCGCCGGCGCCTTCCCCATGAAAGTCCTCTGGTTCTCCGGCATGCCGTTCGCCGAGACCCGCATCCAGGACAAGCCGTTCTGCTATGTCCAATTGGCCACCGTGAACGTGGGGACGTACATCGAGGCGCGGCGCATCGCCGACCTGGGGATCAACCTGAAGACGGGCCAATACGGAAGCCAGCGCGAGCGGGGCCTCTTCAGCCTCATCGCCTCGGGCGTGGCGGACAACGTGGCCCTCAACCTGGGCCCGACTCGCATCAATCTGCCCACGGTCCTCGTGGCCGACCTCTGTCCCGACCGCGAGGTGGACTGCGTGGGCCTCGTGGGCCGGAACGTCCTGGACCTCTTCGACGTGTACCTGGATTACCCCGCCAACGCCCTCGCCCTCAAGGGGTACGAGAAGGGGAGGTAGGGAAAAGCATTTGGGATTTGGGATTTGGGATTGAAAGAAGAGAGAAGAACCCCGTCACGGCGATTTTCTCTTACATCCCAAATCCCGAATCCCAAATTCCAAATATCTTTTACAAATCCGAAATCCGAAATCCGAATTTTCCCCCCTATCCCTTCCTGTGGGCCAGGGTGGCGCTGGCCTGGGCCACGGGGAGGATGACCATCTCCGTCACGTCCACGTGCGGCGGGCGGGTGGAGACCCACACCACGGCGTCGGCGATGTCTTCGGCCGTGAGAGCCTTTAGCCCCTGGTAGACCTTGGCCGCCTTTTCCTGGTCACCACGGAAGCGGACCACGGAGAAATCTGTCTCCACCATCCCCGGATCGACGGTGCTCACGCGAATGGGAGTTCCCAGAAGGTCCATCTTGAGAGCCCGGGTGAGCGCCTTGACGGCGAACTTGCTGGCGCAGTAGACGTTACCGCCCGGATAGACCTCGCGGCCCGCCAGGGAGCCGATGTTGATGACGTGGCCGCGGCCGCGGGCCACCATCCCCGGGACGACCTTGCGCGTGACGTAAAGAAGCCCCTTTACGTTCGTGTCGATCATTTCCTCCCACTCCTCGACCCGGCCTTCCTGGAGCTTATCGAGGCCCCGGCCGAGGCCCGCGTTGTTCACGAGGATGTCCACGGTCTTCCAGGGGTCGGGGAGGGCCTCGAAGGCCGCGTCCACCCCGGCGCGGTCCCTGACGTCGAGGGCAAAAACGTGGGTTTTCGTTCCAAAGCGCGAGGCCAAGTCTCCGGCCAAGGTTTGGAGGCGATCGAGCCGGCGAGCGGCGAGGAGGAGTGAAGCTCCTTCGGCGGCGAAGGCTTCGGCGCAGGCGCGGCCGATCCCCGCGCTGGCTCCGGTGACGAGGACGACGGTTTCCTTTAAACGAGTCATGGGCAACCTCTCCATTAAAGATCAAGGCTGAACGCGCTTGGCGAGGCGCAAGGGCGCCCCCGGCGGTTCAGGTGGGGTAGTATACGTCAGGGAAGGCCCATGAGGAGTACACATGGGCACCGGCGGGCTTATATTAGGCTTAGGGCGACACGTGCGAGGGCACCGCCTCTCGTCTCCCTCTCTAGAAAGGGGTGGACCGTGGACGTGAAAAAGAAGGCCTACCTGGTCGTGAGCTTGGCGCGAACCATGGGAGCGGGCGGCAGCTTTATCGGCAAGCGCCTGGCCAGCCGCTTGGGATGCAGGTACCTGGACAGGGAGCTGCTGGTAGAGGCGGCCCACCGCCTGCACAAAGACCCTGAAGCCCTGGAAGCCTATGACGAGCGCCACCTCAGTTTTTGGGAGCGGACGCGCATGGCTTACGCCTTCGGCCTGGCCGAAACCCCGTACGCGCCGCCGCCCGTGACGGTGGACGACATGGAGCTCTTCGACACCCAGAAAGCCATCCTTCGGGAGGCGGCCGCGCGAGGGCCGGTGGTGGTGGTGGGGCGGGCCGCCTTCGCGATCATGCGGGACGAGCCAGGCCTCTTGTCGGTCTTTCTCCATGCCCCCTTCGACCAGCGGGTCAGGCGGACCCAGAAGGTCTACAAGCTCCCCTCCGTGGAGGAGGCCAAGGAGATGGTGGCGCAGTCGGACCGGCAGCGGGAGCACTTCATCAAAGCCGCCTCGGGTTTGGACTGGCGGGACCAGCAGCACTACCACCTCTGTCTCGACACCTTCCGTCTGGGGACGGCCACGTCTATCGAGCTGGTCTACACCGCCGCCATGGAAGTGGCGGGAAATCTGGCCGAGCACCAGGAGGAGATCTTCTAACCTGCTGGCAGGCGGCTGACGCCGCGGCCCGGTTGTCCTTCCCAGCCATGCCTTCGCGGTATACTCCCTCCGTGGAGGATCATCCATGCGCTTGAACAAGAAATACGGCCCCTGGGCCGTGGTGACGGGAGCCTCATCGGGGCTGGGCGAGCAGTTCGCCCTGCAGCTCGCGCACGAAGGGGAAAACGTCGTTCTCGTGGCGAGGCGGGAGGACCGGCTACAAGCGCTCGCGGAGCGTTGCCGGGCCGCCGGCGGCGTGGACGCCAGCGTCCTCCCCCTCGACCTGGAGAAGCCGGGGGCCTTAGAGTCGCTGGACGGGGAGACGGCGGCGCTCGACGTGGGGCTGCTCGTGGACAACGCCGGGTTCGGGTATATGGGCAAGATGATAGGACAGAAGCCCGATCGCCTGGCCCGGATGATCTACCTCAATTGCACGGTGGCCCTTCTGACGGCCCAGCGGTTCGCCCGGCGCTTCAAGGCGAGGGGCGGTGGAGGGATCATCGTGAGCGCGTCCCTGGCGGGATTTCAGGCCACGCCGAACATGGCGGCCTATGGAGCCACCAAGGGATTCGATCTTCTTTTCTCGGAGGGTCTGGCCGACGAGCTGCGCGGGACGGGAGTGGACGTGCTTGCCCTCTGTCCCGGCTCCACGGCCACCGAATTCGGCAAGGTGGCGGGTTCCAAGAGCGGCGGCCAGGGCGGCATGCGTCCCGAGCCGGTGGTGGCGGAAGCCCTGCGGGCCCTCGGGAGGAAGGACGTGGTGGTGACGGGTTTAGCTAACAAACTCGTGGCGCACCTGCTGGGCCCCCTCCTTCCGCGGAGGTTCGTGACCTCCATGAGCGGAAGGGCGATCGGGCGGATGGTGCCTCGGGAGGAGTAAGCTTCGAAGGCGTCCGAGGGATAAGCGAACCGCGTCTTAGATGATGAGGGAGAAGGAACCATGGCGGATCCCGATTCCAGAGCGGGGATGGCGTACATCACCCCCGAAATCCTCGAGTTCGTCCAGAAGATCCACGCGCCCCACGACGTGCATCTCCAACGGGCTTTCGACGCGCCCGCCGCCGAGGGCATGCCGGCCATCCAGGTGGGGCCCTCGGAAGGCAAGCTCCTGGGCCTCCTCCTTCAGATCTCGGGGGCCAGGAAAGTGGTGGAGCTGGGGACGCTGGCGGGTTACTCGGCCATCTGGATGGCCCGCCACCTGCCACCGGACGGGCACCTGTGGACCGTCGAGGAAAACCCGAAGCACGCCGACGTGGCCCAGGCCAATCTGGCCGCCGCGGGGCTTACGGAGCGGGTGACCGTCGTGGAAGGGGAGGCCCTGGCGGTTCTCAAGGTCTTGGAGCGGCACGGCCCCTTCGACGCCGTGTTCGTGGACGCCGACAAGACGAGCTACGATGCTTACGGCCGCTGGGCCGCCAAGCACCTGCGCCCGGGCGGCTTGCTGCTGGCCGACAACGCTTTCTGTTTTAAGGGCCTCATGGGGGACACCCCGGAAGCGGCGGCGGTGCGGCGCCTGCATCAGGAGACGGCGGCCGCCTTCGATTCCGTGTGCATCCCCACTCCCGACGGCCTCCTGCTGGGCGTCAAGCGGGGACCGTGAGGGGGTGTCGAGGCGGGTCAAGGCCTGGATAAGGTGAAGCTCAGGCGCACCCGCCCGGCGGGTTCCCCCCGCCTGAGGAAGGTTCGCTCCTCCAGCTCCGCGGCGCCCGAGTCCGTGACCAGAAGAACCGTAGAACAGCGCGTGCCGTGAAGGTCCGTGGTGACGAACGCGGGAGACAGGGCCCGCTCCCACGCCAGGGGTAGCCCCGTGTGAGGAAGGGCCTCATCGGGAGCGGGCTCGCGGTCCCCCAGCAGGCGGAAGAGGTCCTCGCGCAGCGCGGGCGGCGGGTGGGCGAGAAGGCGGCTAAAGGCAGCCTTGGCCCGGTTGACCTTGGGCCATGGCTCGTCCAAGGTGCCGTTGCTCAGGCCGTAGATGCCGGGGGGGAGCGCGCCTTGGCGCCGCCCCCGGTTGGACGCGCAGGCCAGGGACTTGCCGTCCCACACGAGAAGGGTGAAGCCGTTGTAGGAGGAGGCCGTCTTGGCCAGCGACGCGGTGTAGCGGGGGGCCGAGGTTCGGCTCCTGAGGAAGCCCTCCACCAGAGCGCCTCGGGAGGGAGCGTCGGGGCGGTGCTGGCCGGGCTCCCGAAAATTGGTCAGGGCGGCGAAGCGGCCTCCCGTGGTCACGCCCAGCCACGTGCCGCCGGCCTCAAGATCTCGTCCTGCCAGCAGGTCCGGGGCGTCGTGCCAGAAGGCCGCCGGGGCCGCGGGCCGGCCGTAGGATTCGTCCCGGTTGGCGGCGACCACCAGGGTGTAGGGCGGAACGGTCCGGCAGGCGACCATCAGCAGGCACATGGCGTCACGTCCACGATCCGGCGAAGGGTCTCGCCCTCGGGCCACGGGGTGAAGCGGTATTCAAAGCAGGGCCTCCCTTGGGCCACGGCGTCCTCCTCGTAGTGGTGAAGGCGGTAGAACCGGCCGCCGTACCGGTAGGCGAGGTGGGCGTTCCACTCGGGGTGGGGGCGCGTGCGGCGGACGCGGATCCCGTCCTTGTCCTGGAGGATCACGTCGGGCTCCGAAGCCTTCCCGTAGCGGCGCCGCATGTCCGCCGCTCGCAGTCCTCGCGCCGCCAGGCGGGCGAGGCCGAGGGGCACGGCCAGGAAAAGGGTCCCCGGCGCGCTCCTGGATGCGCCCGCGGCGACGACGCGCACGATGCCGTCCCAAAGCAGGAGGGTCAGAAAAAACCCCCGGAGGGTGAACACGTACGCGAAGTACGTGACCAGGCCGTAGTGCGTGACGGGCCCGACCCAGCCGGTCCCTTTGTCATCCGCCAGCAAGGCCGCCACCCGTTCGGCCATCTCGGTTTGGTAGGCCACCAGGCCCATCATCCAAAGGACGACGCCCGCCACGGCGCACAAGAACGCGTGGCCGGCCTGCACGCCGGGGGTTCCCATGAGTTCAGGCCAGGGCCACAGATGGCGGTACCGTTCCGGGAGGAGCGGGCCCACGAGGCCCGTGAGCAAGATCCGTGCGTAGGCAGAGAGCAGAGCCATAAGGAGCACAGTCTAGCATGGTTCGCCAGCGCGAATGCCCAGGTTTACCTGGTGTGAAGGCGAAATATCCGCCTCAGCCTGATGTTGAAACGTACCTTGGGGGAGGAAGGTGGTCTCATGGTTCGTTGGATTCTGTCCGGCGCCCTGGCTCTGGCCGCCACGGCCGCCGTGGTGGCCGTGCTCCAGGTATCGGGTCTGCCGCTCTTCACCGCCCTCGCGGCCTCGCCTCAGATTCGCGCACAGGGAGATTCGCCCATGAAGTTTCCCATAGAGAAGACGGACGCGGAGTGGAAGAAGATCCTCACGCCCGAGCAGTACCAGGTCACCCGGAAAGGCGGCACCGAGTGCGCTTTCCGGGGCGCCTACTGGAACTTCCACGGTGAGGGCGAATTCGTCTGCGTCTGCTGCGGGAACCCTATTTTCTCCACGGATGACAAGTTCCAGTCGGG
>JAKAKG010000197.1 GCA_021813555.1 Acidobacteriota bacterium | reverse complement strand
GCGGCTCTGGAGGATGGAGGAGGGCTCTGTGGTGGGGCTGGAGCCCATGGGCGCATTCAGGAGGTCCGTGATGACCACGGGCGCCATGTGGAAACCATCGGATGGGGCCACTTCGCCGGGGTGGGCGTTCGAGGCGGGGGCCGGAGGGCCGATGGCGGGTACGAACCCGCCGACTTCTGGGGAGCGCACGGCCTGTGGCTTGGGGGGCGGACCTTCATGAGAACGGGCGGGGGCGGCTTCCTGCCCCGTCGCCGAAGCGGCGAGGAAGAGCGCCAGGAGGAGGACCAGACCACGTTTCAGCAAGCGCGAACCTCTCACAGGGATATCCCGGGAGGACCGGGACCATCCACGCAAGGTTTTTAGTCTCATCGCCGGGCGAAGTCAAGGCGAGAGGCGCTCCCGTCGGGCCTGGTATCCTTGACAGGACAGGGAGTTTCCCCGTAAACTCCCCCTTCCCAAAAGGGGACCAAGGCCGCGACCGCCGCCAACCATGGACACCACCTTCCCCCAGCCCGCTCCGCGCATCTCGGCCTTCACCGCGACGTGTATCGTCGTGGCGAACATGGTGGGGACGGGAGTCTTCACGAGCCTGGGGTTTCAAGTGGCGGACTTCCGCTCGCCCTTCGTCCTCATGGCGCTGTGGGTCGTGGGCGGCGTAGGGGCCCTGTGCGGGGCCTTGAGCTACGGAGAGTTGGGGGCCGCCATGCCCCGCTCGGGCGGGGAGTACCACTTCCTCTCCCGAATCTACCACCCCGCCGTGGGGTTTCTCTCGGGCTGGGTCTCCCTGACGGTGGGCTTCGCCGCTCCCGTAGCCCTGGCGGGCTTGGCCCTCGCCCAGTACATGTCCCGCGTCTACCCCCTGGGCAGGCCACTCCTCGTGGCGGCTGGTGTCATCTGTGCGATCTCGGCGGTGCACGCGTTGGGCATCAAGGCGGGGACCCGGTTCCAGGTGGCGTTCACGGTGGCCAAGGTTCTCCTCATCCTAGGGTTCTCGGCCTGCGGGCTGTTCATGGCCGATCCCCAGCCCCTCTCCATGGCGCCCTCGGGGGCGGACTTGGGCCTCCTTCTGAGCGGCCCCTTCGCCGTGTCTCTGGTGTTCGTCTCCTACGCCTACTCGGGGTGGAACGCCGCCGCCTATGTGGCGGGAGAGATGGGCGATCCGCGGCGGGATCTGCCCAAAGCCCTGCTGGCGGGCACCGCTCTGGTGATGGCCCTCTACGTTGTGTTGAACTACGTTTTCCTCCGCGCCGCGCCCATGGGAGAACTGGCGGGGAAGGTGGACGTGGGATACATCGCCGCGGCCCATGTCTTTGGCCCCTTGGGCGGCAGGATCATGGGCGGCCTCATTTCTCTCGGACTGGTTTCGACCATCAGCGCCATGACGTGGGCGGGGCCGAGGGTGGCGCAGGTCATGGGGCAGGACATCCCCCTCTTCGGCCGGCTGGCCAGAACGTCTCCCTCGGGGGCTCCCGTGGGCGCCATCGTTTTCCAACTGGCCATCGTCCTGGTCCTCCTGTTCACCTCCACCTTCGAGCGGGTTCTGACGTACCTGGGGTTCACCCTCGCCCTCTGCTCCTTCCTCACGGTGGCGGGGGTCTATGTCCTGAGGCGGCGGCAGCCGGACCTGCCGAGGCCGTACAGGACGTGGGGCTACCCCGTTACCCCCGCCATCTTTCTGGCCATTAACGGCTGGATGCTCCTCTATATCCTCAAGCAGAGGCCCTTGGAATCTCTGGCGGGATTGGCGACGTTGCTCTTGGGCCTCCTGCTCTACTTCCCCGCCGCAAGGAAAGGACTGGCAACCACGTCATGAGACCACGCATGCTCGTCCCGTTCTTGGCCGCTCTTGCTGCACTGGCTCTCGCCTGCCAGCGGAGCGCCCCTCCACCCCAAGCGCCGTCTCCGAAGCCCGGTCCCGCGAAGGCGGCTCCCGCGCCCGCTCCAAACGCGCAGGCTCCCGCGGAGAGTGAGCGCTCCGTGCGCCTCACGGCCGACGCCCGTCTGCTGGCGGGCCTCCCCGTGGCGGGCGGCGAGCCGTGGGCGTCCATCCAGGCCGGGCCCGCGTGGAAGGCCCACGCCAAGTCGCTGGGAACACTGTGGAGCCAGCATGAGAAGGCCCGCCTGTCGAAGGTTCGCCGCTGGGCCGACGGGCATCTTGGCTCCATGCGGGCCGCCTCATCCACGCTCTTCTATCCTTTCGGCGGCCCCGACGCCCTCTATGCCACGGCCTTTTTTCCCGAGGCATCCACCTACGTCCTGGTGGGCCTGGAGCCCGCCGGAACGGCACCCGACTTGGCCGCCTTGTCCCCCGAGGATCTCGCCGCGAGCCTCAAGGATATGGAGACCTACATCACGCCCATCCTCCAAATCAGCTTCTTCCGCACGGACGACATGGAAACGGAGCTGTCTGACAAGGGGACGGTGCCCATCCTCATGACCTTCCTGGCGGGGACGGGCCACCGCATCCTGGACGTGCGGCCCGTGGCCCTGGCCGCCGACGGCACGCCCGTTGAAGCGGGAGGGCCGGGAGCCAGCCGGGCGGCGCGGATTGATTTTGTGCAGGAGGGCGGCTCGCGGGTGCAGCGCCTGTATTATTTCTCCCAGGACCTCTCCGACGCGGCCCTCAAGAAGGCCCCCGAGTTCTTGGCGTTCCTAGACCGCATGGACCGCCCCGCCACCTTCCTCAAGGCCGCCTCGTACCTCATGTTCCGGCCTCACTTTTCGGCGGTGAGAACCTTCGTCCTGACCCAAACGGCGAGCGTCCTTCAGGACGATTCCGGCATTCCCCTCCGTTGCTTCGCCCCAGGCAAATGGGATCTCCAGTTCTACGGAACCTACACGGATCCCATCAAGCGCTTCAAGGATTTCAAGCAGAAGGACCTGCTGGAGGCTTACCACGGTTCGGGTGCGGTGAGTCCCCTTGACTTCGGCATCGGGTACCAGCACCACGCGGGGCAGTCCAACCTCATGCTCGCCGTGGCGCGCGCCAGGTAGAACTGCCGCTTCAGAGCTGCCGAGATGAGCAAGGCCGCCCCAGGCGGGACGGCCTTTTCTCGTACCCTGGTAGCCCTTACTTTGTTTTCGTGACGGCCAGATCCCCCGAGCCCGTTTCGGCGGACACGTCCACGGCTCCCGAGCCCCCCGCAAAGGTCCAGCGGCGGCCGTGATTGCTGCTGGTGCCCGGGAAATCCACGTGCATGTCGCCCGATCCCGTGTCCAGCGATCCCCCGATCATCGTGGCCGCGGGAAGGGCCAGGCGGATATCTCCAGAACCCGCGTGGGCTTTCACCTTGGCTCCGGGCCCAATGCTGGCCCAGGCGGCCTTCACGTCCCCCGACCCTGATCGGAAGGTGGCGGGTCCGCTCAGGCCTTCTGCCGTGATGTCTCCCGACCCCGCCTCTCCCTCGAAGGACGAGGCGCCGCCTGCGAACAGGATGTCTCCCGAGCCCGTATGGATGCTGGCGGCCCCCGCCGGGGCCGTGAGGCGGATCTTCACGTCGCCCGAACCCGTGCCGCAGGTGAGGTCCTTTCCCGCCAGGTCGCCCCCGACGGCCACGTCTCCGGAACCCGTGTGAAGATCCAGGTTCATACCCGGCGGCATGCGCACGGCGATGAGGCCCGAGGCGTTGGAATAGCCGACGGAAAGGCCGAAGCCGGGTTTGGAGCGGACGAGGATCGTATCCCCCTTCTCCTCAAAGACGGGCTCGTACGCCTTCATGGCTTCCTTGGAATCTTGGGGCCACGTGGACACCTTCAGGTCCACCGTGACCTCCACGGCGGCTCCGGGGACCACCTCCACCTTCACGTCCTGAAAGGAGGCCTCCACCTTCAAGGTGCCGCCCGGTTTGGGGCTGAAGGTCTTGGCGGTGTGGAACGTGGCCGCCTCCGCCAAGGTCCCCAGCGTGAAAAGGGTGACAGCGGCTGATACCAGCATGGCTCTAATTCGCATGGTGTCCTCCTCGGGGCAAGGGGCCAGTCTGGCACCCTCCCACGCGTATCTTTAGACGAAAAAACGGGCCCGAAGGTTCTCGAATCGGAAGGCGGAACAGCCAAGATCTCCGAACCGGCTTGCGCCCGGGGCGCCGTCGGCATTACATTGAATACGGTCGTTCACGGAGCCTGCCATGTCCGAGACCTTCGCCCAGCAGCGCCGCTTCCCCCGAATCCCCTCGGAAAACCCTGTTCTCGTGAAGCGCCTGGACGACGAAAGCGTGGGATCCTTCAGCAAGACCCGCGAGGTGGGCCTGGGGGGTTGCATGTTCGTCAACGACGAGGCCCTGGGCCCGGGAACCGTCGTCGAGATGTTCATTTCCGTGCAGGGCCGGGTCATTGAGGCCAAGTCGCGAATCGTCTACGAGCGGCCCAAAGGCACCCAGTTCGAGATGGGCGTGGAGTTCCTCGAGATGGACCCCGTAGACCGCGTGGTCATCGAGCGCCTCTTCGGGCAGGACCCCACGTAGTTCCCACACGGGAACGCGGGATGGGAGCCAAGACGTGCTGACGGTAGTCGGAGCGTTCTACCCGGAGGACAGGCTTCCTGTTCGCGCGAGGCTTCTGTTGGAGGAACTCCTCGATGACAGCGCTTGAGTGCTTGAAAGAGGCGCAGCGAGCTGGAGCGCACTTTCAGCTACCCATCAACGCCTTCGTGGACGAGTTTCGGGCGGCGGACGCCGCCGCGAGAAGGGCCATGGTGAAGGATCCAATTACGGCGCAGGGTCCCATGGAAGGGCTCGTCGCGGCCGTCGCAAGCGCGCTCTGCCGTGAGACGGGAGATCAGGCTCCCGCCTGGGTGGCGTCCACCGGCAGCCCGGAGCCCTTCTTCGCTTTCCCCGCCAAGTCCTTTGCTTTGCGCGTGCGCCTCATGCTCGAGTCTCCGGCGCCCTTTAAAATCAGGAACGTGTTCGTGCCCGCCGATTATCTCTCGCGGGCTTGACAGGCCCGCGCCGCTCCTAGAGAATACTTCCTTGGAGACGGAAATGGCCCAAGAACCCGCGGCCTCTTTTCAGACGCCCTCCTCCCAGCGCTTTTCTCTGGCCTGGTGGTGGTGCATCTGCACATCTGGAGGGCACGGGAACGCGGCATAGCCGCACCGTATCGCAAGAAGCGAGCCCTCCGGAAGCGGAGGGCTTTTTTGTTGGAATGTTCAGGGGGGTATGGAGGCGGCGCAGCCGAATCAACAAGGGGTGAACTCACGCCCCTCACGACTTGTGGAGTCTATAGCTTCGGTAGATCGGATTCCGAAGCGGAGCGGAGGAAGACGGCGTCCCGCCCGGATTGGGCCTTGGGCGAGGAAGCCGAGGCGGACGCACCGGAGTCGTACCCTTGCCGTACGTCGAGGATGCGGACGCCGACGGCTGACATGGCCCAAGGTCCGAGACTGGCGGCGCAAAAGGAGGTCGAGATGGACAAGATACTGTTGTCACAGAAAGACATGCCCAAACAGTGGTACAACATCCTCGCCGATCTTCCGTTTCCCTTGGCGCCTCCCGTGAGCCCCGTCACGGGCCAGCCCGTGACGCCCGACGAGATGCTCCGCATTTTTCCCGGGCCGCTCCTGGAACAGGAGATGAGTTCCCAGCGCTTCTTTGACATTCCCGAGGAAGTGCTGGAAATCCTCTCCCTGTGGCGTCCCACGCCTCTCATCCGGGCGCACCGGCTGGAGAAGGCCCTGGGCACGCCGGCGCGCATCTACTACAAGTACGAGGGCGTCTCACCCGCGGGCAGCCACAAGCCCAACACTGCGGTGCCGCAGGCGTACTACAACAAGATCAGCGGCATCAACCGGCTCACCACGGAGACGGGCGCGG
>JAKAKG010000233.1 GCA_021813555.1 Acidobacteriota bacterium | reverse complement strand
GTCATGGTCCTCTACGACTGCCTCTGCGGCAAGGCGGCGGAAGACCGTTGGGGCCCCCCGGCGGTGGCCGCTGGGTACTCCCTGGGCTTTTATGCCGCGGCTATCTTGGCCGGGTGCGTCTCACCGGCCGTCATTCTGGAGTGGCTCGAACGCGTCAACGACTGCAACCGGCGCACCTTTCCCGCTGGGGCGTTTTCGCTTCTGGCCGTGACGGGCCTTTCGTCTTCCGATCTGGAGGGACGCTTTGCCGAGTGGGGTTTGAGCCGCATGACGGTGGCCAATCTCAACAACGGCCGCCAGATCGTCGTGGCGGGCCCGTCCGGGGAAGCGGCCGAGGCGCTGGACCGGCTGGCCGGAGTCGCCCTTGATGTGAGGAAGGTGCCTCTGGACATCCCCCTCCATACTCCGTACATAGCTCCGGCCCGCCACGAGGTGGCGGCCTGGTGGGCCACGATCCCCGCCCGGACTCCCACGTGCGTTCTGCTGTCCCCCGTGGACGGCAGGCCCATCTCGGACGGCCCTGCCTTCAAAGCGGCCATGCTCGACTCGCTGGTCTCTCCCACGCACTGGCAGAACGTTATCGAGCGGCTGAAGATGTTCCGCGTGGCCTGGGCCCTTGACGTTTCGCCCGGAGGGGAACTGGGCCGCATGTCCAAATGGGCCTACCGCGAGTTGGAGGTCCTCCCCGCGTCCAGCCTGTGGAAGGTGGACCGGTGAGCCCGCCCGATCTCCTGGACCGCGCCTGCGAGCGCCTGCGGGCGGCGGGCGAAGCGCCGACAATCGGAGATTTGGCGGCCTTTCTGCTCCATGCGCAGGACTCTCCCGTGGCTCGCCGTGTGCTGGGCTCCCTCCTCGAGCGGGACCCCAGGTTCCGCGTGGAAGGCGGACGGGTCATCCTCGCACCCAAAGAGGACGGCCTGGCCGGGGTCTCCCTCTCCGACCTCACCTTCGCCGTAGTGGATTTCGAGACCAACGGGCTTCCCCCAGGTGACCGCGCCATCGAGATCGGCCTCTCCTGTTGGCGGGGCGGCCAGGAGGTGGCATCCTTCGAGAGCCTCGTTGATCCCGGAACGGGCATCGCCCCCTTCGTGACCCGTCTCACGGGGATCCGGGAGGAGGACCTGCGGGGCCGGCCGGCCTTCCATGAGGTCCTGCCCGAGGTGAGTCTGCTGCTCGATGGGGCGGTTCTCGTGGCCCATAACCTTCCCTTCGACAGACGAGTGCTCCTTTCAGAACTGGACCGGGCCGGGATCAAAGAGTACCGGGATACCCCCGGAGTCTGCACCCTGCGTTTGGCCCGAAGGCTCTTGCCCAAGGAGGACCGCAAGAACCTCGATGCCCTGGCCGAGCGCTTCGGGCTCACGTTCGTCGCGCGCCATCGTGCCCTGGGCGACGCGCAGGTCACGGGGGGCCTCCTTCACCGCTTGCTGGATATGGCCGCCGAGGCAGCGCCCATGGAAACGCTGGACCATCTTCTCCAGTTCATGGAGTCCCCCACGCGGACGCGGGTCCGCGAAGCGCAGGGGATGCCGAGCACTCCGGGTGCCCCTCTTTGACCTGATCGGAAGAATGGGCGTACCATGAAAGCACTCAGTGGTATGGGTGGGGCCGAATCTCATGAGAGGCAAGGGGGACCATGCGCAAAATCCTGGTTTGCGATGACACGCCGGACATCCTCGAGATGGTCCAGCTCATTCTGGAGGGGGAGGGCTACGACGTCATCACCGCCATGGCGGGCAGGGAAGTCCTCCAGGCCGTGGGACGGGAACATCCCGACCTCGTTCTCCTGGACCTTCGCATGCCGGGCCTAGACGGCTTCGGGGTGCTGAGGGAGCTTCGCCTGAGAGAGGACGAGGCTCCGCCCGTGGTCATCCTGTCCGCCAAAGCCATGGAGGAGGACAGAAATGCGGCTCTCGCCGCCGGCGCCAAGGCCTACCTGGTGAAGCCCTTCACCGTGGCCCAGCTCGTGGGGGCCGTGAAAGACCAGCTTCAAGCCGTCGGTCCCTGATAAGCGCAGAGCGCAAACGCGGAGCTGGAGGGCGGTCAGCCGCGGTCCGAGGCTTGGATGAACCCCAATATCTTATAGATGAGGCGGGCCACCAGAAAATCCGAGGCCACGTGCCCTCGGTCGGGGGCGAGCTCCATCACGTCCATCCCGATGACGGACCGCTCGGCGCACAGGCGCCTTAGAAAGGACAGCGTCGGATACCACTGGAGCCCTCCCGGTTCCGGAGTCCCCGTGCATGGAACCAAGGATGGATCCAGTCCGTCCACGTCCACGGTGAGGTAGACCTTGGGCGGCAGGGCGGCGATGGCCCGGTCCATCCACTCTTCCCCCGCCTGGCAGTCGCGGGCCCAGAGCACCGGCCATGTTCCCCGCTCTTTCAGGAAGTCCGCCTCCTCCCGAGAGAGGGACCGGATGCCCACCTGCGCCGTGCCCGCGCTGCACCCGACGATGCGCCGCATGACGCAGGCATGGTTGAAGGGCGAGCCCTCATAGGTCTCCCGCAGGTCGGCGTGGGCGTCGATCTGGACGATCCCGATATCTCCGTGGACGTCCCGGTGGGCGAGGAAAACGGGGAACGTTAGGTTGTGTTCTCCTCCCAGGGCCACCACGAACTTGCCCGCGGCGAGGTAATAAGCCACCGCCTCCTTGACCGTGTCCACCATGGCGCGGGGGCTTGCGTCGTGGAACAGGATGTCTTCCGTGGTATGGATGCCCGCGTCACACGGCTCGAACCCCAGCTCGTCGTCGTAGAGCTCCATGTTCCGAGACGCCTCGATGATGGCTCTTGGTCCGAACTTGGTGCCCTTGCCGTAGGAAGTCGTGACTTCATAAGGAAGGGAAAGGATGACGAAACGGGAGGATTCGAGGCCGGAAAGCTCGGGAGGAAGGCCTCCGAAGTTGTTGGGGTAGTAGTCAGGCATGGGAAGCTCCTCCCTCTCGGAACTCAAAAACTAGCACGCACCCAGGCTCGAGGACAAGACCGCGCGGCCTTGCCCAACCTTGTTCCGGGACCAGCCGGTGGAGTAAACTCTCCTGCAGGAGGCTCGATCCATGGTCTTCGGGTGGGGCAAGAGCGAGGACCCCAATGTCCTGATCCAGCAGGGGAACTTCAAGGAAGCGGCCAAGCTTTTGGAAGCCCGGGTGAGGAAAGCCCCGCACGATTTATCCCTCAAGTTGCGCCTGGCGGAGGCCTACGAGGGCGACGGTCGAAAGAGGGACGCCGCGGCCATCTTCCTCGCGGAGGCGGAGGCGTTCCTTCCGGGCAGGGACCGGAACCAGGGGCTGGCCTTCCTCCGGAAGGCGGCGCGCCTGTTGCCTGAAGACGGCGGCCTCTCTTCGCGCATCGCCGACCTTGAGGGAAGGGGAGCGGCGGCCGCCGGTGAGGCGTTCTCCTTCGACGTGGACATGTCCTCGACCTCTTCGGAGGACGCCGCACGTTCCATGCCGCCCGTTTCCGCCGGAGCCGCGTCCACGCCGCCGGCAGGTGGTGCGAAGAGCCCGGGAGACAACCCTCGGACTTGGGTGGGACGCCTGTTCCCCGAGCTCGGTCAGGATCACCTCGCCCTCCTCGCGGCCTCGGCGGCGGAGGTCGGGCTAACTCCGGGAGAGGTTCTCATTCGGGAAGAGGACCGGGGTGATTCGATGTTCATTGTGGTGCGCGGGCGCCTGGAGGCCCGGGGCACCATCAACGGGAAGGACTTGCCCCTGGGGGCCTTTGGCCCGGGCGACATCATCGGTGAAGTGGCGTTTCTCAAGAACGTACCGCGGACGGCGACGGTGACCGCGACGGAAAACTCGTTGGTGCTGGAACTTCCCGCGGAGCAGATTCGGATACATTTTTCGGAGTTCCCCGAAATGCAGATTCTCCTCGACGGCATCCTGAATGATCGCGTGGAGAAGACTCTGCAACTCGTGAGGCGACTGGACAAGGGAAGCGATGGCAGTTCTTAAGGTTGAGCTTTACGGCTCGCCCGTCCTGAGGGAGAAGGCGAGACCGGTAGATGCGATCACGCCGGACATCCAGACCCTGCTGGATGACATGGTGGACACCATGCGGCACGCCCAGGGAGCCGGGCTCGCGGCCAACCAGGTCGGGGTGCCCCTGAGGGTCATCATCGTGGACGTGGGGGCCCACGTAGGGAGGGAAGATCTGGCCTTCCTCATCAACCCCGAATGGGTGTACCAGGAGGGGTCTGCCCTCATGGAGGAGGGCTGCTTGTCTATTCCCCAGATCTTCGAGAAGGTGCCCCGTCCCTCCAAAGTGAAGGTGCGTGCCTTGGACCGCCAGGGCAAGCCCTTCGAACTGGAGGGTGAGGAGTTTCTCTGCAAGGCCCTGTGTCACGAGATGGATCACCTCGACGGCGTGCTCTTTATCGACCGTCTGACGCCCCTCAAGCGGGATCTGGTCAAGCGCAAGATCAAAAAACTCATCCGCGAAGGGGAGTGGGACGATCCCTACCCTCTCTCGAAGGCTGCCGGCTAGCAGGTTGCTGAGGTTCCGCCCCGCCGGCCCGCCGCCCGCCCTGAAGAAGCCGGTTTCTGTTACCATGGGGGCGAGGAGCGCACCCTTTGAGCCCTGTTTCTTCGTCCTTACGCGCCGTGTTCATGGGAACGCCAAGCTTTGCCGTGGTCAGCCTCGATGCGCTGCTAACCGCGGGCGTGAGACTCCAGGCGGTGTACACCCAGGCCGACAAGCCCGCGGGCCGCGGCCGGGCTCTGGCGCCGCCCCCCGTCAAAGTGAGAGCGCTGGACGTCGGCCTCCATGTCCGCCAGCCTGCCACCCTCCGAGCCCCCGAGGTATTAGAGGAGCTCAAGACGCTGATGCCAGATGTGATCGTGGTGGCGGCCTACGGAAAGCTTCTTCCCCAGGACGTGCTGGACATTCCCTCCCTGGGGTGCGTGAACGTCCACGCCTCGCTCCTTCCCCGACATCGGGGCGCTTCCCCCATCGCCCACGCCATCTGGGCCGGCGATGAAAGGGTAGGCGTGTCGCTCATGCGCATGGAAGCCGGATTGGACACGGGGCCCGTCTATGCTGCTCGCGGCATACCCATGCCCGGCGGAGCCACGACGGGCCTCCTCACCCCGGTCCTGGCGCGCCTTGGAGCCGGCCTGCTGCTCGAGACGCTGGAGGGCCTTGAAAAGGGGACCGCGGCACCGAAAGCGCAGGACGACTCTCTCGCCACGCTCGCGCCGCGCCTCAAAGCCGATCAAGGAAAGCTGGACTTTTCCCTGGCTGCGCCGCAACTTGAGCGTCAAATCAGGGCCTTCGATCCCTGGCCTGGAACCTATTTCGAATTCCACGGCGAGCGCATTAAGGTGCTCTCCTCCGCCGTGGGCAGTCTCTCTCCCGAGGGTTCGTCCCCCGGCGACGTGATGAGCGGCCCAGGATTGACTGTAGCCTGCGGCAGCGGCACTACCCTCATTCTTCGTACCCTTCAACGGGCCGGCAAGCGGCCCCTTCCCTCATCGGAGGTCCTCCGTGGCTTCAAAATCCCCGCCGGGGCGCGGCTCTAGCGATCATCCTAGAGGCGGTGGCACCAGCCAGCGCCCCAGATCAAACGGCAAACCCTCTGGCCAGCCCCGGCCCTCCGGCGGCCGGCCATTCAAGAAAGCCTCACGGCCTCCACAGGCAAGCGGAGAGAGGCGCGATCACGAGGACCGTAACGTTCGCGGGCCCTCCTCAGGCTCACGCGGAGCGGGAAGGCCGAGTACGGACCGGCGGGAGGAGCGCAGGCCCTATCCCAAGCGGTACGAGGACCGGAAGCCGGGCGAGGCGGGCCGCGGCGAGCGCAAGCCC
>JAKAKG010000195.1 GCA_021813555.1 Acidobacteriota bacterium | reverse complement strand
GTCCCGGCGGCTGCATCGCGGGCGGCGGGCAGATCATAGGCGTGGACCCCGGAGCCATAACGGCGCGCATGAAGGCCCTCTACGACATCGACGCCCGATCGGCGGTCCGCGTGGCCCACCGAAACGAGGGCGTCAGGACCCTCTACGACACCTTCCTCGGCGAGCCCCTGGGCGAGGCCAGCCGCCGCCTCCTGCACACCCGCTACACTCCCCGCCACGTCATCACGTGAAACGGACGCCGGCCATGGCCATCCACGAAAACATTCAGTGGGTATCCACCCTCCCCGAGCGGTGCCGCGTGTGCTACACGTGCGTCCGCGAATGCCCCGCGAAGGCCATCCGCATCACCGCCCATCAGGCCAAAATCGTCCCCGAGCGCTGCATCGCCTGCGGGAACTGCGTGAGGGTTTGCAGCCAGCACGCCAAGCAGGTCGTCTCCTCCGTGGACCGCGTCCTCAAGCTCCTGGCCTCGGACGAGCCCGTGGCGGCGCTCGTGGCGCCCAGCTTCCCGGCGGAGTTCGCCGAGGCCGGCCACCGGCAGGTGGTAGGCATGATCCGTGCCCTCGGCTTCAGGTACGTCCACGAAGTGGCCTTCGGGGCCGATCTCGTGGCCCTCCGCTACCGGCGCCTCCTCCAGGAGACGACAGGCCGCTACATCTCCACCGCGTGCCCCGCGGTGGTGAGCTACGTGGAGAAGTACTTTCCCGCCCTCGTCCCGCATCTGGCGCCTCTCGCTTCGCCCATGGTGGCCGCGGCGCGGGCCCTGCACCAGATGCACGGCGCCGGCCTAAACGTCGTCTTCGTGGGGCCCTGCGTGGCCAAAAAAGTTGAGGCGGGAAGGAGCGGGACGGGTGTGGACGAGGTCTTGACCTTCATCGAGCTGCGCCAGATCCTCGCCGCGAAGGGCGTGGACGGGCGCCCCGTGGCGCCCTCCGATTTCGACCCGCCCCGCGGGGGCCTCGGCGCCCTCTACCCCATCACCCGCGGCATGCTCCAGGCGGCGGGAATCGGCGAGGATCTCCAGAAAGGGGACGTGGTGGCGGCGGACGGCCGCAACGACTTCCAGGAAGCCATCAAGGAGTTCCAGTCCGAGGACCTCAACGCGCGCCTCCTGGAACTGCTCTGCTGCAACGGCTGCATCATGGGGTCGGGCATGAGCAGCAAGGCCCCTCTCTTCAGGAGGCGGGCCAGGGTCAGCCGCTATGTGAGGACGCGCATGGCCGAGGACGGCGCCCGTGAGGCCGGCGACACGGCCCGCCGATTTGAAACCCTGGATCTGAGTTTCGCCTTCCACCCCGACGATCAGCGCATCCCCGCGCCCTCGCAGGACGACATCGGCGAGATCATGATCCGCATGGGCAAACTGGCGCCAGAGGATGAGCTCAACTGCGGAGCGTGCGGCTATGACACCTGCATCGAGCACGCCGTAGCCATCCACAAGGGCTTCGCCGAAAGCGAGATGTGCCTGCCCCACACCATCGACGAGCTGCGGCGCACCGTGAGCGAATTGGCTCAGACCAACGGCCAGCTCGCCAGCACCCAGCAGGCCCTCATGCATTCGGAGCGCCTCGCGAGCATGGGCCAGCTCGCCGCGGGCATCGCCCACGAGGTCAACAATCCCTTGGGCGTGGTCCTCCTATACGCCCACGCGCTCCTTGAGGAGACCCCTTCAGAAAGCCCGCTCAAATCCGACCTGGGCATGATCGTGACAGAAGCGGACCGCTGCAAGAAAATCGTGTCGGGCCTTCTCAACTTCGCCCGCCAGAACAAAGTATTTCTCCAGGAGACGGACGCGGAGGAGCTTCTGCGCCAGGCGATTGGGACGGTCTGCATCCCCGATGGAGTGCACCTCCGCGTCATCCACGAAACGCCGGGCCTCAAGGCTGATTTGGACCGCGACCAGATGGTTCAGGTTCTATCCAACCTCGTGAAGAACGCGTGCGAGGCCATGCCCCAGGGGGGCCTGCTCACGGCCACGACTCGAGCATCCGGGGAAAGCGCCGTGTTCTCCGTGACGGACACGGGGACGGGCATACCGCCCGAGAATCTTCATAAGATCTACACCCCCTTCTTCACCACAAAACCCATCGGAAAGGGAACGGGCCTCGGCCTTCCTGTGACCTACGGCATCGTGAAGATGCACCGCGGGGACATCCGCGTCGAAACCAACGCCGACGCGGACTCGGGCCCCACGGGCACGACCTTCAAGGTCATGATCCCCCTGCATGGCGGCCGCGAATGACGCGGCCAGATTGAAGGGCAAGCCGACGAAAGGGCAATCGCATGGACGAGAGGGAGACGACCATCCTGGTGGTGGACGACGACGAGGACTTCCGCCTCCAGATGAAGGTGGAGCTGGAATCGGCGGGCTTCAAGGTGGCCACGGCCGGCTCGGAGCGCGAGGCCGAATCTGCCCTCGCGGCGGGCCGTCCCGACGCCGCCATCCTGGACGTCATGATGGAGAACATGGACAGCGGCCTCGTGCTGTGCCACAAGGCCAAGAAGCGATTTCCGGACTTGCCCGTCATCCTTGTCACGAACGTCGTGGGCGAGACGGGAGTCCTCATCGACCTGGCGACGAAGGACGAGCGCTCATGGATTCAGGCCGACGCGGTGCTCGACAAGCCGGTGCGCCAGGAGCAGCTTCAGCGCGAACTCAAGCGGCTTTTGAAAAGGTGAAGCGGCCGCGCGAGACGGGCCGGGGCCTGCCGTAAGGCTCCCGCCTCCGCTCCGCCCCGTGGAGATTGCCATGGCCTCCGAAACCTTGACCGTTCTCGTGGTGGATGACGAGCCCGGCATGCGCCAGGGCGCCGAGCGCGTCCTGCGGTCTTTCCGCGTTTTTCTCCCCGAGGAGGATACGGACGTGGCCTTTGAGATCGTCACCGCCGCATCGGGCGAGGAGGGGCTCGAGATCATCCGAGGGCGTCCGCCCCAGATCCTGCTGCTCGATCACAAGCTGCCGGGCATCCAGGGACTCGCCGTGCTGGACGTGGTAGCCAGGGACTACGGGGAAATCCTGCCCGTCATGATCACGGCCTACGCGTCCATCGAAACGGCCATATCGGCCACCAAGCGCGGCGCCTTCGACTTCCTCGCCAAACCCTTCACCCCCGACGAGCTGAGGGCCGTCTTGCGCAAGGCCGCCCGGCATATCATCTTGCGGCGGCGAGCCGCCCAGCTTGCGAAGGAGAAGCACCAGGTACGTTTCCAGTTCATCTCCGTCCTCGCTCACGAGCTCAAGGCCCCCCTCGCGGCCGTGGAGGGATATCTCCGCATTCTTCAGCAGCGCTCCGTGCTCCCCGGATCTCCAGGCTACGACCAGGCCGTGGACCGGAGTTTGGAGCGCCTGGACGGCATGCGCAAGCTGATCCTGGACCTTCTGGATCTTACGCGCATCGAGTCGGGCCAGGGGCCAGGAGAGCCCGTGCCGGTGGATCTCCTGGATGCGGCGCGAAGGGCCGCCGAGGGCGTCCTCCCCCAAGCCCAGGCGCGGGGCATACGTCTGTTGGTCCCAGAGGGGCCGCCGATGTTCGTGAATGCCAACCCGGAGCACGTCGATATGATCCTGAACAACCTGCTCAGCAACGCCGTCAAGTACAATCTCGACGGAGGGGCCGTGGACGTGGCCTTGGCGCAGGGTGAGGCGGGAACTACCATCCGCGTGCGGGACACGGGGATCGGCATGACCGACGAGGAGGCCGCGCGCCTCTTCCAGGAGTTCTCCAGGATCAAGAACGCCCAGACGAGGGGCATCCAGGGCAGCGGCCTCGGCCTCTCCATCGTCCGCAGGCTGGCCAGGCTCTACGGCGGCGACGTGGCCGTCCGGAGCGCCCCCGGCGTGGGGAGCACGTTCACGGTCAGCTTGCCATCAAGTCCAGATCAGACGAGGGCCGGAATATCCGCGCCCTGCCCCGGTGTTCCTCGACCATGAAGCACGAGGAGATTCTAGCCTGGATCAAAGAGGACGGCCCCGCGAAGCTGGAGGAGCTGTGGGCCCGCGCTGATGAGGTGCGCCGCCTGAGGGTGGGCGACGCCGTCCATCTCCGCGGGCTGCTGGAGATCTCCAACAACTGCGTCCGCCACTGCGGCTACTGCGGGGTGAGCCTCAACAACCCCAATCTGACGCGCTACCGCATGACGGGCCAGGACATCATGGCCTGCGTTCGGCAAGCCGAAACGCTCGGATACGGCACCGTGGTCCTCCAGGCGGGTGAGGATTACGGCCTCACGCGAGAGTTCATCGCGGCCCTCGTCCGCGACATCACGTCCCAGACGCCGCTGGCCGTGACCCTCAGCCTGGGCGAGCGGCCCGAGGCAGATCTGGAGGCCTGGCGAGAGGCGGGAGCCAGCCGGTACCTCCTCCGCTTCGAGACCTCGGACCCGGACCTGTACGGACGTATTCACCCCTCCCTTCCTGGCCGTCCTTCGGACCGGCTCGCGTTGCTCGCCCGGCTTCGTGAGCTGGGGTACGAAACGGGAAGCGGCGTCATGATCGGCATTCCGGGACAGACCTATGAAAGCCTGGCCCGCGACATCCAGCTCTTTGGAGAGCTGGATCTGGACATGATCGGCGTGGGGCCCTTCATCGCCCACCCTCACACGCCCATGGGGAAGTCCGCGTGGACCGCCCCGCCCGGGGAACAGGTTCCCGCCACGGAGGATATGACGTACAAAGTCCTGGCCCTCTCCCGGCTTGTCTGCCCCGAGGCCAACATTCCCGCCACGACGGCCCTCGCCACCCTGAACCGCGCCTCGGGCAGAGAGCAGGGGCTGCGCCGCGGCGCCAACGTGATCATGCCCAACCTCACGCCTCCTCAGTACCGAGTCCTGTACGACATCTATCCCTCCAAAGCGTGCATCCACGAGACGGCCGTGGAGTGCGGCGACTGCCTGCGCCAGCGCATCGAAGCCCTGGGCCGCACCGTAGCCCTGGGCCCCGGAAGCCGCTCCCGGCGGCAATCTGGAACCGAAGCAGAATTTGGAGAAACGCCCACCCCTTGACAGCAAACCCGTTTTGCTTTATGGTCCCCTCGTTGGAGGTTTCAAGGATGGTTAACGCGGCGCGTACCCTCAGCACCTATTCGTATTGGTGGTGGCCCTCGGGGTCGGGTGCGCGCGCGCGGGACGCGGCCTTCTAGGCGCTCATTCGCGATCGGCTACCCGGCCCACCGGAAACGGTGGGCCTTTTTATTTTGCCCTCAAAGCGGGCGGAAAGGCGAAAGGCACCCATGACCGAGGCCACCTCGACCCTGATGGAGACGCGCGGCACAGCGGCGGCACCCGCGGTTCTCAAAATCCCCGCCGATCTCACGACACCCGTTCGGGCCTTCCTCTGCCTCACGGAGGCCGGAGAGGACGCCTTCCTCCTCGAATCGGTGGCGGGCGGTGAAGCGCAGGCTCGCTACTCCTTCCTTGGCTTCGCCCCCACGGAGCGATTCGAGGCCGGCGATGAGGCGGTCCTTCTACGCGGAGATGCGTCCATTTCCCTGGATGGAAGCCCCACTTCGGCGTTCTCCTCCTGGCTCGACTCCATCCCGGCGCCCGCGCAACCGGGGCCGGTCCCCTTCCTCGGCGGCGCCGTAGGCTGGATGGATTTCTCCTGCCTGGCCTACGCCGAGCCGGTCCTGAGGTCTTCCTTTCCGGACGCGCGCCCAAGGCGTCTCGTGTTCGGACTCTTCACCACAGGCTTGGTCTTCGACCACCTGCGCCAGGAAGCCTGGCTCTACCGCTTTCCCAACAAAGATGAGGGCGCGCAGGACGTCAGACGCCTTCTCTCCGAAACCCGGGACCGGCTGGAGGGTTCAGTGGGCGGGCGCGTGGGTGCCACG
>JAKAKG010000107.1 GCA_021813555.1 Acidobacteriota bacterium | reverse complement strand
AGGGTGTCGAAGCGGGCCTTCGGGTCGAGGTAGAGAACTCCCTCCGCGTTGTAGGCCGTGGGGTCGTCTAACCTGGAAGCGCGGCGAGAAGAGCCCTGCACCTTCTCCAGCTCGGCCCGCCGTTTGGCGAAGCGCACCTCGGCGAAGCGCAGGAAGATCAGACCCAGCACGGGGCCTGAGTATTCGGACGCCTTCAGCCCTGAGTTGGCCCGAAGTTGGTCCGCCGCGTCCCACAGGCGCTTCTCCAGCGCCTCGTTGGCAACATCCCGTTCAGCCGGCGCGATCCACTCCATGGGTCCCTCTACGAAACGCGCCGCCCGAAAGCGGTGCATCGCCAGGTGGCCGTCTCGCCGGGGCGCCACGCCACCAAGTTCGGGTGCTTGTTCCCCCTGCCATGAGTATACAACGTTCCGCCGCGGAACCAAGCGGCAGCGCGTTTGAGCGCGAACGGACCGCGCCGCCGCTGGAGGGGCGATGCGAACCGCGAGGTCAGCTCTTCCCGCAGCAGGCTTTGTATTTCTTGCCGCTGCCGCAGGGGCAGGGGGCGTTTCGGGAGACGGGGGGCTCGTTCGCCTCGGGTTCTCCGTCCGCCTTCGCTTCTTCGACGGCCCGCCTGACGGCGAAGGCGAAGAGGCCGTAGTCTTCCACGGCGCCGGGGACGAGCGTGCTCATGACGCCGGCCATCTCATCGAAGGATGGCGCCCCCGCTTGCTTGGAGGTTTCCGCGTGAAAAGCCTCCGCGATCTTGCGGCTGGAGAAGAACGAAAGCGTCATGAGGAGCGCGCCGATTTCGTTGTCCATGGACTCGGGCGCGAGGCCGACCCATTCCTCCGAGCCCGCCCAGTCGTTGCCCCACATGAAGCCCTGGGACCACTGCGAGAGGTCGGAGGCGGGATCGAAGTTCGCCATGGCGTCGGCGTGGATGGAACAGCCGGGGGGCAGGGCGGCCTTGCCCTCGCCAATGCCGGCCTGCGCCCAGTTGAAAAGCGACAGCAGGGCCTCGATGATGGATTCGGTTTCGTCATCGCTCAGGGGACGCTCGCCGTCACCTCCCAGTATGAGTTCGATCCATTCTTCCGGCCGGATCATCTCCGGTTCGCAGGCCACCGCGAAGAGAAACCCGGCGGCCTTGGGGTAGCTCCACGTCTTGCTCGACCGAAGCGGGTTGTCAAAGAAGTGCCGGATGATCTTGGCCTGGTAGGGTGTGAAGTCGGGAATGCTTTGCACGGCGTCCTCCCTCTCGTCAGAGCCATCGTACCGCCACCGGGCCGCTTGGAGAAGACCGCCGCTGGGGCGACGGGGCCCATGGGAGGTCCTACGGGCCCTCGGCGGCTGCTTCCGGGCTCCTTGCGGGATCAGGAAGGAAGGAAACGGCAAGGCGCGGGCGGAGGATTCGGTTCCCGGCGGCGGTATGGGGTTCTTACGGCGTCACTCGGGAATTCCTGGCAGGGGAACGGGGCCGCGAACGCCGTCACCGAGCGCACAACCGCGTTGGCCCGGGACAGTTCCGTGGCCAGGAGGCCATCTTCGCCGGGAACTCGGCGTACATGTTCGGGAAGAGGGTCACTTTCTTCGTGAAATTGGCGTGCTACGGCGGGAAAATGTTGTTTTGCTCGGCGGTAGGCCCATTTCCCCACGGGAAGAAGGTGTAGGAACGGAGTGGACCACCGCATTTCGGCGGGAAAATGACCTCATGCCCGGCGAACATACCATTTTCCCGTGGGAATGTGGCGCGCCAACCGGATGAATCCGCGCAGACTGACCAAAGGATGAAATTTCCCTCGCGTGATATACCATCTTTCCCTTGGGTTGCGGCGATTCCTCGCCTTTGGACACCGCAGTGCGGCGGGGAAATGTACTTTTGCCCGGCCAATGGCTCATTTTCCCGCAGGAATGGCACGATCCAACCCGGCGAACGCGCACCCCACGCTCGAAGGATGGGCCTGAAGCGGGGTGTGGTCTGTCCCTCCTCCAAGGACATCTTCGTGCTGCGCTGCCTTCGACCTCGACTGGGCCGTCCGAACCTCCCAGTTGCGCGGCCCCTTCGCTGCTCCTCTTCGTTGGCGCGAGGCGGGGCAACTCATCTGCCCTAGCGAGGATGTCTCCCCGAAGACGCGGAGGCACCGGCCCTCCATGCGGCTGAGCGGTCCCGCTCTTCTTACTTTTTCGGAGCGGCCAGGGCCTTGACCTTGGCGGGATCGGTGTCGCCGTTGACGTTGATGAGGACGAGGCGGCCGCTGCCCTGTTTGAGGTCGTCGGCGAAGTCGTAGACGGCGCCGAGGATGGTGAGCTTCCCTTCCTTCACCTCCCGCGCAAACTTCGCCAGCGCCGCCTTGACCTGGGCGTTCACGTTGGCCTTGACCTCCTCCAGCCAGTCTCCGCCCTTCTTGAGGGTGAGCGTGTCCAGCTCGCGTTTGATGCTGGGCGGCTCCTTTGAGTAGTCGCCCATGGCCGCCTGGACGGCGCCGCAGCGGACGTGGCCGATGATGAGGAGAACGGGCGTGTGCAGGTGGTGGACGCCGTAGTCGACGGAGCCCTCGCAGGTGGCGAGCTGGTTGCCGATGTCGCGGATGACGAAGAGGTCGTTGTCAGGCGAGGCATCGAAGGCCTGCATCTGGACCCGGGAATCGCTGCACGCCACGACGGTGATCCTGGGGTGCTGCGCCTCCGCGAAGGCCTTGAAATGCGTGGGGCCTTGGGCCTTCATGTAGGCCTCGTTAGAGGCGAGCACGTGCTGGACGATGTCCTTCACCTGGGCCGGTTCGGACTGGGCCCACGCGGTAAGTCCCGCGGCCAGGAAGAGAAGGCATCCCGCCGCGGTAACGAGCCTCTTGTTCATGGGCTACCTCCGTCGCAAAGCATGATTACCACGGCGGCCTTCGCCGGAAACGTCCTCGTCCTATCACCCTGGTTCGACGGCCCGGTCCCCTACTGCTTCACGAGCTCCACGCGGCGGTTCTTGGCGCGGCCTTCTTCGTTGTCGTTGGAGGCCACGGGGGCGTAAGGCCCACACCCGTAAGCCCGGAGGCGGGACGCGGCGATGCCGTGGCCGCTCACGAGGGCCTGCACGACGGCCTGGGCCCGATCCTGAGAGAGCTTGAGGTTGTGATCGACGGAACCCGCGTTGTCCGTGTGGCCCACCACGAAGAGCTTGAGCGACGGATCTCCCTGGAGGAGTTTCGCGATCTCCCCGAGGGCCTGCTCCGACTCCGGCCTGATGCTCGCGCTGTCCGTGTCGAAGGTGATGCCGTAGACCGCCGCGTGGCCCGTGGAACGGATGTCGTTCCGGAAGACTTCGGCGCTGGCCGACACGTCCTGCTTCATGGCTTCCCGCTGGACGATGGTGAGAGCGTACTTGCCCGTAAACTCGGCCCAGAGGTCTACCCAGGTCTCGTTCCCGTCCTTGACGATCTTGAAGGTGGCCCTGTTCTTGTCGCTCCAGACGACGATCCCGCCGATCTTCCGAACGGCGTTTTCATAGTTCCGGATGATCTGCAGTTCGCTAGGTTTCTGCGTCGCGGTGGCCTGCGGATAGTAAGAGAGCTTCCAGAAATGGCCCTCCACGTGCTCGGTGGACGGCTTGCCCTTGGTCATCGCCACGACGAAGTCGTACGCGTTGAACTCCCTTTCATCGCAGTGGTGGATCCAGTAGGTCGGTATTCTCGTGAACAGCGGGTGGTCCTTGCACTTGGAGTTGTCCACCTGCAGGGGCGCCGCCCCGAGGGCCGTCACGAACAGCACTGCCGCCAAGCCAACGATCAAGGTCTTCTTCATGGCAGGTCTCCCCTCCTCCGATTTCCCGATTCTCAGGCAGGGCCGTCGTGGCCCAAAGGCACTATGTTCTCGTTTACTTTAGTCCCCGGCGGGAACGGCGGTCAAGAAAGACGCGCACCTTCGGGCCTTCCAACCCCTGGGCAGCCCGTCAGAGGGAGAGGGTCCATCCCTTCCTCACAAGCCCAAGGCCCACGGCGCTGAGCACGCTCAGCAGGGCCAAGGCCTGAAGGGCCGTGAGCCAGTGGGGAGCCAGGGCGTACCATCCGGGGCTCCCGGGCAGAACGAAGGCTCCCAGCAGGACGATGTGAAGCAGGTAGAGGGCCAGCGGATTTCGGCCCCAGGCCGAAAGGACCGCCGAACGAACGTCAAGCCTTTCCGAGAGGAGATCGAAGCCCTTGAAGACCAGGGCGCTGATGCCCAGGCTCACCAGGACGTAGCTGGCCGACACCCAGACTTTGCTCACGGGGAACCAGACGGCGAGGACCGCCCCGGCCATCAGCACCGCCGCCCCCGCCAGGGGAAAGAGCCGGCGGCCCTTCTCTCCGGCGTGGTAGAGGTCCGCCAGAACCGTCCCCAAGATGAGCATGGCCCCCCACGCCAGGGCCCCCCTCATCCCGCCGTGCGAAGCATGTTTCACGTTGTCCATCCAGTAGGCTTGCAGGAGGAAAAGGTACCCTCCGAGGATGGCCAGGCCCGCCAGGAGCCGCCACGGCCACGAGACGGCGATCACCACCAGCGTCAGGAGGCCGGCGGCCCCGATGGCCTGGAGAACCCCCCACGGCTCCTTCCAGGGTCCGGGCTCCACCGAGTGATCGATGATGGTGAGAAAGAATCCGATGCCGGCGATGGCGGCGTAACGAACGAAGAAATGCTCCGCCGCCCTCTTGGCCCCGTCCGCCTTGAGGCGGTGGCGCCAGGAGAGCGGGTAGGTGAGGGCGATGGCGAAGATGAAGAAGGGCGCGATGAGGTCCACCACCGTGAGGCCCACGCCCGGGGCGTGCTTCATCCAGGGGGGCAGGTTCTCCACACCGAACAGAAAATTGGCAAGGACCATGAGGAGGATCGCGAAGCCGCGGAACTGGTCGATGGCTTCGAGCCGCTGGGCCTTATCCACGTGCGCCTCGCTCTGTGCTCAGACGTGCCTTTCTTGGGCACCCGCCGTCCGTGCGGTCAGGTTCTGGCCCGTTCCACCAGGCGCACCGTCTCCCGTGCGATGACCAGCTCCTCGTTGGCGGGGATCACGAGGACGGCCACTCGGCTTTCCGGGGAGCTTACGGCCTTCTCGGGTTCGGCTGAGCCGTTGAGGCCCTCGTCCACGGCCACGCCCAAGAACTCCAGGCCGGAACATGAGCGCGAGCGGACGGAAGGGTCGTTCTCCCCGATCCCTCCCGTGAAGACGATGGCGTCGAGGCCGCCCATGGCGGCGGCATACGCGCCGATGTATTTCTTGATGCGGTAGCAGAACATGTGATGGGCCACGGCCGCGCGCTCTTTGCCGTCGGCCGCGGCCTTTTCCAGTTCCACCATGTCGGCGCTCACGCCCGAAACCCCGAGGAACCCGCTGCGCGTGTTGAGGATCTCCAGCACGCCCGCGGCGTCCGTGTGCTCCATGTCGGCCATGAGGGGGATCAGGGCCGGGTCGATGTCCCCGCTGCGCTGGCCCATCATGAGTCCGTTGAGGGGGGTCATGCCCATGGACGTGTCGATGGACTGCCCGTCCTTAACGGCGGCCATGCTGCATCCGTTCCCCAGATGGATGGTAATCATGTTGAGGCCCTGCAGCGGGCGGCCCAGGATCTGCGACGCGCGCCCCGCCGCGTACTGATGGGACAGGCCATGGAACCCGTAGCTCCGGATCCCGTGGCTCTCGTAGTATTCATAGGGAATGGCGTAGAGGTAGGCGTGCTTGGGCATGGTCTGGTGGAAGGCCGTGTCGAAGACCGCCACGTGCGGCACCTCGGGGCACATGGCCCTGGACGCCTCGATGCCCATGAGGTTGAGGGGGTTGTGGAGGGGCGCGAGGGGAACGCACGCCTTGATGGCCCGGGTGACCTCCTGGTCGATGAGGACCGAGTCG
>JAKAKG010000200.1 GCA_021813555.1 Acidobacteriota bacterium | reverse complement strand
AGAGGACCATGCCCGCGCCCAGCGTCACCGCCAGGGTCAATCCGGCGATGGCCGCGCCGCTCAAGGCCCTGCCCAAAACCACCGTCCCCTTGGAGATAGGTGCGGCGCGCAGGCGCTTCCACAGTCCCATCTGCCGCTCCGTGAGGACACCCACGCCGAGCTCGATGGCCGCGAAGAGGATGAACTGGATGCCCATGCCCGCGAAGGAGTGGGCGTAGCCGTTGTAAACCTCGCCCTCCCGGCCCGTGACGGCCTCCTCCTTCACCTGGTACGGCATGGTGAACCCCGCCCCGGCCAGCTCCGTCCCTTCGGCCGTGGCCGCCTTCTCACGGTTCTGCCACGTCTCGACGCCGGTGAGGAGGCGCTTTAGGGCATCCCGGTCCTTGGGATTCATGGCCGTGTCCGCGTCAAGGCGCTGGAGAGACTCCTTCACCATGAGGCGTCCCTGCTGGCCCGAAAAGGCCTCCTTGCTCACCGATTCCATGATGTGCTCGGTGAGGATGCCCCGGACCATGGCCAGCTCCGCCGAGTGGGAGGGGTCGTAGAGGAACTGGATCTCGGGCTTGGCCCCGCCGCCGAAGAGAGCCCGGGTGGCCTGTCCGCCGAATCCCGATGGCAGGACGAGCCCCACGGCCGCATTGCCCTTGCGCACCGCCTCCTTCACCTCAGCCGCCGTCGCGGCCTTGAGCTCGATGGCCTTGTCCTGGCCCAAGGCCCGCAGGATTTCCTTGGAGAGCGCGCTCCCGTCCAGGTCCGCGGCGCGCACCTGGATTCGCGCCTGTTCGGAGGATCCGGACCCGGAGAAAAGGAAACCGAAGAAGGCGGCGAGCACGATGGGCGTGACGAAGCTGATGACGACGGCGCGGCGGTCGCCCAGGAAGAGCTTGAGATCCTTTCGGACGAGGGCCGCCACCGCTTGGAGGTTCATGAGTCCCTCAAACTGCGGCCCGTGAGGGTCAGGAAAACCTCCTCCAACCCCGGACGTTCGCTCGCCACGTTGGAGACCGAAGCGCCGTGGGCGCGAAGCCAGCTCAGCGCGGAAGCGCCTCCCGATGCCAGGTCCTCGAGCCCCAAGGTGATCGTGGTCCCGGAGGCTTCTGCCGAGGCTATCCCCGGGAGAGTGCTCAGGGAGGAGAGCCACTCGGGCCGAGGGGCCAAGGACAGATCCACGACCATGCGCTCCCCCGAGGGAAGGAGCTTTCGCAGCGCGGCCAGACCGCCCTGGGCCACCACCTTGCCGTGGTCCACGATGACGATGTGGTCGCAGAGGCGCTCGGCCTCTTCCATGTAATGGGTGGTGTAGAGGATGGCCTTGCCCCGGTCTCTGAGGCTTTCGAGAGCCTCGAAGATAGCGTTGCGGCTCTGCGGGTCCACCCCCGCCGTGGGCTCGTCCAGAAGGAGCACCTCGGGGCCGTGCAGGAGGCCGGCGGCCAGGTTCAGGCGGCGCTTCATGCCTCCCGAGTAAGTCTTGACCTTGTCCTTCCCCCGGTCCGACAGGCCCGCCACGGCCAGGGCCTCACCCATGGCGCGCTCCAGGGACCGGGCGCCCATGCCTTGGAGGGAGCCGAAGAAACGGAGGTTGTCCAGGGCCGAAAGGTCGTCGTAGAGGGCCAGGTCTTGCGGGACGAGGCCGAGCTTGCCCTTGCCCGGGTCCGCGTCGCCCTCCAGCGGGCGGCCTCCTACGAGGACTTGTCCCGCGTCGGGCCTGACCAGGCCCGAGAGCATGGACACGGTGGTGGTCTTACCCGCTCCGTTGGGACCGAGCAGGCCGAGAATCCGCCCCGGTTCCACCGCGAGAGATACGCCGTCCACGGCCCGGACCGAGCCGAAGGACTTCTTGAGTGCGCGGGCTTCTAGCATGGCCGTCCCTCGCGTGAGCCGTCCGTGAACCGCCTGAGCGGGCCATTCCGACACATGCTGTAACGGGCCGTGCCCCATAAAGTTTCCTAGCAGCCTGCTAGAGAGCCAAGCCGAGGGCGAAGAGCCCTATCCCCGCCGCGCCTACGACCAGCGAACCGGCCCAGACGAGTTTGTTTCTCGTGAGGGCCGCCACGGCGCCGAGGGCGATGGATACCTGGAAGAGCGCCACCGCGCCGGCGAACCGGTGGTGATGGTGGATGAGGCGTTCCGCCTCCTCGCCCTTTTCGTCGCGCTCTTTCTCCAGCTCCTGCGCTTTGGCCTTGATGTCCTTCTGCTCCTCGCCGTAGCGGGCCTTGGCCTCCCCATAGGCGGCGGGAGGCTCCTTCCCCGCGGCCAGCCAGGAGGTCCTGGAGGCCTCCTGCACCGCCGCCTTCACCCCTTTCGCCTGGTAGAAGGCCCACTGGTCCGACGCCTTGGCTTGCAGGACCGCGGCCTCCGTCTTGAGGATGAGGGCCTCGTTGACCGTGGCCCCCGCCCTCAGAGCCGACACCGCCGCGAAAACCGCCAGAATCGCCGTGGTGAGGGCGACGAGCTTCAAAAAGCGGCCGCCCTCACGCTCCATCTCTTCTTTGATGACTTCGTGGAGATGCTCCGTCTCGATTTCAGGTCCCTCGGGCATGGTGCCTCCTTCTACGCGGACGATGTGCTGACTCTACTGCCCCTCGGGCGGATAGGCGGGCAAGGGCGGCGGCGGCGCGGGCAGCGTCATGGGCTTGGCGTGGATCTTCTCCATGAGCACCTCCACGGCCTTGTCGAGCTGGGCGTCCTTGCCGGCGAACACGTCGCCAGGGAGGTCGTCCACCTCAATGTCCGGATCCACGCCGTGGTTCTCGATGACCCACTGGGAGCGGAGGCCGTAGAGGGCGTCCTCGGGGATGGTCACGTACCCTCCGTCGCACAGGGGCCAGAAGCCGCGAATGCCCCGCACGCCTCCCCAGGTCCGCGTGCCGATGACGGGGCCGAGCCCGTATTTGCGGAAGTAATAGGGGAAGATGTCGCCGTCCGAGGCCGAGTAGTGGTTGATGAGGCACGCCATGTAGCCGTGCAGCACCTGCGCCGGGATGGTGAAGCGCGCGCCCTCGCGGTTCGTGTCCATGCCCACGAGAACCCGCCGCAGGCGCTCCAGGAGGATCTGGTCGATCTCCCCGCCGCCGTTCCAGCGGTCGTCGATGATGAGCCCCTCCTTGGGCGTCTGCCAGTAGAACTGCCGGATGAACTCCTTCATCCCCGCCTCGTCCATGTCCGTGAGGTAGAGGTAGCCGATCTTGCCTCCCGAGAGGCGGCTCACTTCGGCGCGGTTGTGGTCGACCCAGTCCTTCAGGCGCAGCTCCAGCTCTTCGGGGATGGGCTTCACGGTCACCTCCCGGCGGCCCTTTCCCGCGGCGCCGTCGGCCACCGCCAGGGTGACCGTCTGGCCGAGGGTGCCCACGAAGAAGCTGTAGGGGTTGGCGGGGGCCTTGAGGGCGTGGCCGTTCACGGCGAGGAGGTAGTCCCCTGCTTTCACGTTCACGCCGGGCTCGCTGAGCGGCGACCGGAGCGAGGGCTTGGAGTTGTCTCCCGCGTAGACCTTGGCGAAGGTGTAGAGGCCCGAGGCCCGGTCGAGGGCCAGGTCCGCGCCCGGCAGGCCCGTGGGGACGTAGGGGTTCTTGAAATCGTCGCCTCCGCCCACGTAGGTGTGCGAGTTGTGAAGCTCGCCGATCATCTCCCCGATGACGTAGTTCAGGTCCTCCCGGCAGGCCAGCAGCGGAAGGAACGGCTCGTACTGCACGCGAACCCTATCCCAGTTGACGCCGTTCGTTTCGGGGCTGAAGAAGAAGTCGCGCTCCAGGCGCCAGGCCTCGCCGAACATCTCCTTCCATTCGGCCGCGGGGTCGATGAGGGCCTTCATGTGGGTCAGATCGAGCTTGTGGCTCTTGGCCTCGCCGCCCGCCTTCTGGTCATCGGCCGGCAGGGCCGAGGCGGTGGCGTAGTCCTCCTTGTCCTGGGTCAGGACGGTGGAGCCGTCGGCGCTGAGGGCGTAGTCCTTGAGGGGGGAGACGAGTACGGCGTCCTTGCGTTTGACCGTGTCAAAGACGTGTAGCGCGGGCTCCTCCCCAGGGAGGGGCGTTTCGAAGCTCTTCAACGGGACGGTCATGTAATAGATCCGGCCCGGGGCGGCCCTGAGGTTCCGGATGTTCCCCGCGGGTACGGGCAGGGGAACCACGCGCTGGGCCAGTCCTTGCAGATCGACCCGGATGGCCGGAATCACCCCCGGCTTCCAGGGGGCCGTTTTGGGTTCCTCGGCGGCTTTCACGGCGCCCTCGTCGGAGCGGGGCGCGAAGGGCGAGGCTTCGTCCGCCTGGAGGGTGGCCACGTAGATGCCGTCCATCTTGAGGGTGGCCACGTTGAACTCGGTCTGGCTGAACACGGGGTTTTCGTGGCGCGCCGAGATGAAGTACAGGTACTTTCCATCGGGGCTGAAGACGGGGTCGCTGTCGTCGGTCTGGCCCATGCTCACGGCGTAGGACTTGGCCTCCTTCACGTTGTAGAAGTAGATCCGGCCCATGTAGGTGGAGGCGTCGTCGTCCGAGCCCATATCCTGCGAACCCGCTTTTGTATAAGCGAGCCAGAGGCCGTCGGGAGACCAGGAGACATGGTGCATCTCCTCCCGGCGGTCCTGATCGACTTTCACCGAGCGTTTGCCGGCCACGTCCAGGACCCAGAGGACGTGATCGCTGTCCGAATACGCCAGCTTGCCCCCGTCGGGTGACCATGTAGGCCCGTATAGATAGCCCTTGGTCCGGTCCGTCAGGAGGTCCTCCTTGCCCGAGCCGTCGGCGGGGCGCACGGCCATCTGTGCCTCGCCCGTGCGGTCCGTCACGTAGGCCACCCACTTGCCGTCGGGCGACCACGCGGGATACATCTCGCGGGCGCCGGAGGTCTGCGTCAAGTCGCGCGTGTTGCCGTGCTCCTCGGGCACCGTGAACACCTCGCCCCGGGCGCCGAAGAGGGCCCGCTTTCCGTTGGGGGCGATGCCGAAGGACACGATGGTCTTGGAGGCGTCCACCCACCGTGGGCGCGTTCGCACGTCGTCGCTCGGCACCGTCACGTCGAGCTTGTGGAGCTGTTCGGAGGGCAAATCCATGACGTAGAGATCGCCGCCGTCCTGGAAGACGATGCCCGTATCGCCCAGGCTGGGCCAGTCCATGTCGTAGCCGGTGAAGTGGGTCACCTGCCGGAACGCCTTGGTCTTGAGGTCGTAGGCCCACAGGTTCAGGCGCCCCTCGGGCCCGCGGTCGGAGGCGAAGTAGATCGTGTCGCCGGCCCACATGGGGAAGGTGTCGGTACCCTTCCAGTCCGTCACGCGCTCGCAGGCGTGGCTGGTGAGGTCGTAGATCCACACGTCCTGGGCCAAGCCTCCGTAGTAGCGCTTCCAGGTGCGGAAGTTGCGGAAGATCCGGTTCATGGCCAGTTTGGAGCCATCGGGGCTGTACGTGGCGAGGCCCGCGGTGTCCACGGGCAGGCGCACGGGCAGGCCGCCCTTTACGGGCACCACGAAGAGCCGTCCGAACCATGAATTGAAGGTGTCCCGCCGGGAGAGAAAGACGATGCCCTTGCCGTCCGGGGTCCAGGTCACCACCATGTTGTCGGGCCCCCACCGCATGGGCGCGTCTTTCACCACGTCCGAGTGGAAGGTGAGGCGCTTGGGCGCGCCGCCCTGGGCGGGCATGACGTAGACGTCCGTGTTGCCGTCGTACTGGCCCGTGAAGGCGATGAGTTTCCCATCGGGGGAGAAGCGCGGCATGAGGTCGTTGCCCCGGTCCGTCGTGAGGCGCTGGGCCACGCCGCCCTGCCGGTTCACTTTCCAGAGGTTCCCGCCGCTCTCGAAGACGATCTCGTTCCCGTGCAGCGCGGGAAACCGGATGAGGGCGTTCTCCGCGGCCCGCGCGGGGCCCGTCCACGCCGCCCCCGTCAAGGCCACGGCCAGAGCCAGGAGCC
>JAKAKG010000001.1 GCA_021813555.1 Acidobacteriota bacterium | reverse complement strand
AGCAAGCCCAAGAAGATCGCTATCAAGGGGTAACACCGCAGTCGAAGGAAGCGGGGAGCCCGGGCGCCCGTGCCGGCAAGCATGGGCCACCTCGAGCTCCCCGCTCCCCGCTCCCCGCTCCCCGCTGCTCCCCGCTCCCTGCTCCCCTTCTCCTAGATGACCCCCGAGCTCGATCTGTGCTACTTTAGGGACCTTCAGGAGGTGCCATGGCATCGCCCAAGTTCCCTCTCACCGTGGCGGGCAAACATCAAATCCTCTTCGTCAAGCCCCTTCCCCCCGCCGAGTTGACGGCCTGGGGCCATCGTTACCAAGAGGCGGGGCTCCTGCACGACGCGCTGGAGTTCTACCAGGCCGCCTCGGACCGGCCCGCCCTCGAAGCCCTCACCGCTTCCGCCGTGGACGGTGCCGACCTCGTCCTCCTGCTCAACGCCTGCCGCGCCTTGGGTTCGGAGCCCTCGGCGGCGCAGCTCGAATCCCTTCGCCAGCGGGCCACGGAGCGCGGCGCCGATTCGGTGGTCCGGCGGGTGGCCGCCTTCCTCGCGGCCCAAAGCTGACCGTCGGAGCCGCCATGATCGACGTACGAGATTTGGTGAAGCGATGGGGCGATAAGGAAGCCGTGAGCCACGTGTCCTTCACCGTGGGGCGCGGAGAAATCGTGGGCTTTCTCGGGCCCAACGGGGCAGGAAAGTCCACCACGCTCAGGATGATCACGGGCTACCTTCGCCCCAGCGCGGGCGAGGTCTTCCTCGATGGGCACTCCGTCTCACAAGACAGCAAGGCCGTCCGGGCCATGATCGGCTACCTGCCTGAAAACAACCCCCTTTACGAGGACCTGAGGGTGCGCGAGTACCTGGAATTTCGGGCCGCCCTGAAGGGAATTCCCCGGTCCGCCCGCGCCAAGCGCATCCAGGCCGTGCTCGAGGCCTGCGAGGTGACGGAGGTGGCGGACCGCATCGTGGGGACCTGCTCGAAGGGGTACCGCCAGCGCGTCGGGCTCTCGGATGCCCTGCTGGCCAATCCGCCCCTCCTGATCCTGGATGAACCCACGGTGGGCCTGGATCCGGGCCAGGTCGTGCACACGCGCCACCTCATCAAGCAGCTCGCGGCGGACCACACGGTCATCCTCTCCACCCACATCCTGCCGGAGGTGGAGGCCATCTGCTCTCGGACCCTCATCCTCCACCAGGGCCGCCTCCTCTTCGACGGCACCGTAGCCGACCTCCACCGAGGGCTGAGCGGGGCGGGCCATGTTCTGTGCGGCGTGAAAGCGGCCCGGGAGGCAGCCCAAGCCTGCATCGCCTCGGTTCCAGGAGTGAGCCAGATCGCATTCCTGGAGGAGGGGGGCGGAGTGGCCAGGTTCAGGCTCACGGCCCCCGGAGGAACGGAAGTTCCCGAGGCCCTCTTCCGGGCGTGTGCTCAGGCCAACCTGCCGCTGGTGGAACTCACCACCGAAAAGGTCTCCCTCGAAGAGGCGTTCCTCTCCATCACCACGCGCGAGAGCGCCCAGGAGGTGCTCGCATGAGGGCCGTCCTCGCCATCGCCAAGAAAGAGATTCTCTCCTTCTTCTTCACGCCCATGGCCTACATCGTGGTGGCGTCCTTCCTCGTGATGAACGGGTTCATCTTTTCCGTGATCCTCGCTGCGCTGAGCCAGCCTGGCTCCTCATCGGCGAGCCCCATGGCGATCTTTTTCGGCGGGACCATGTTCTTCTGGATCTACATGATCCTCATGGCTCCCGTGGTGACCATGCGCCTGGGGGCGGAGGAACGGAAGAGCGGGACCCTGGAGACCCTCATGACGGCCCCCGTCTCCGACGTGGAGGTGGTGGCAGGCAAGTACCTCGGCGCGCTGGCCCTCTACGGCGCCATATGGCTGCCGACCCTCTTGTACGGCTGGATCCTAAGCCGGTTCTCTCCCGTGGACTGGGGCCCCGTCTGGACGGGGTACCTCGGCGTCGTGGTCGTGGGCATGTTCTTCCTTGCCGTGGGCCTTTTCACCTCCTTCGCGTCTCGAAACCAGGTGGTGGCCGCCATCATGGCCTTCGGCGTCCTGGTCCTCCTCATCACCCTCTCTATCCTGTCCATCCTGGCCACCGATCCCTTCTGGAAGGGGGTCCTGGAGTACGTGGACCTCTGGGGCGCCATGCAGAACTTCGCCAGAGGCATGGTGGACAGCCGGCAGCTCGTCTACTGCCTCTCGGGAACGGGCCTCTTCCTGGCTCTCGCCTACCAGGCACTCCAGGCGCGGAGGTGGGCGTGATGCGCAAGCAGACGCTGCAGGAAGCGAACTGGGGCGTTTTTCTCGTGTTGTGTCTCGCCCTCTTCGGCATGGTGAACTACCTTGGCTATCGCCACTACCACCGCTGGGATCTCACGTCATCACGGTCCTTCAGCCTCTCGGACCAGACCCGCAAGGTCCTCAAAGACCTCAAGGCACCCCTGAAGGTCGTGGTCTTCCTGGCGCCCGGGGACGACCTCTTTCAGCGCGTCAAGGATCTGCTCTCCGCGTACCAAGCGGCTTCCTCCGAGGTGCACGTGGAGTACATCGACCCCGACCGCGACCGCGCCGGGGTTCAGGCCCTGGCGCAGAAGTACAAGGTCCGGGTGGCCAACGTGGTGGTCTTTGACACGGGCCGGAACAGCCGCTACGTGGAAAAGGACCAGATGGTGGACTACGATTTCTCCCCCATGCAGATGGGCGGGCAGCCCAAGGTCAAGGCTTTCAAAGCCGAAGAGGCGTTCACCAACGCCATCCTCGATGCGCTCGAACCTCAGAAACCCGTCATCCTGTTCACGTCCGGGCATGGAGAGAGGGCTCTCCAAAGGGGCGAGGGGACGGCCACCCTGAGGGATAGGCTCACCAAGGAAGGGGCCGTGGTGAAAGACTGGGACAGCCTGGGCAAGTCCGAAGTCCCCCAGGGCACCAGCCTCCTCGTGGTGGCGGGCCCGCAGAAGCCTTTCCTGCCCGAGGAAGCGGCCGCCATCGGGGCGTACCTCGCGGCAGGCGGCAAAGCCCTGCTGCTCATGGACCCGGAGCTGGCGGACGGGGCCAAGGCCTTCACGGAAACGGGTCTGGAGGGGTTGCTGAAGACGTGGGGCATCACCCTCGGGCAGGACATCGTCATCGATCCCAAGGCCGCCGTTCCCTACTTGGGCGCCCAGACCTTTTTCGCCTCCGGGTTCTCGACTGGCCCCATCGTCAATGACCTGGCGCGGAACAAGCTCCCCATTCTCTTTACCTTGGCCCAGTCCCTCCAGGTGGGCGCCCCGTCGGACCCGGACTACCACGCCGAGACCCTCATCCGCACCACGGCGGACGCCTGGGGCGAGCGGGACCTGGCCCACCTGGATGACGTGAATCGGGGCCCAGGTGACGCCACAGGCCCGCTGGCGCTGGCCGCGAGCATCTCCTCGGCCAAGGCCGCCAAGAAAGCCCGTCTGGTGATCTTCGGCGACTCGGACTGGGCCAGCGACTCAGTGATTCAGGCGGGCGGCGGGAATCTCCTCCTCGCCCTCAACGCCGTGCACTGGCTTCTTTCGCAGGAAGATCGCATCGCCATCCCGCCCAGGACGTCGGTGGAGACCCACCTGACCCTCACGGGCTCACAGGCCAACGTCCTGTTCCTCCTCCTCGTCGTGGTCTTCCCGGCCGTCACCGTGGGAGCTGGCGTTTGGGTGTACCTCAGGCGGCGGAGGTAGGCCCATGAAGAGGTCCACCTGGATCCTCCTGGCCGTGGCCGCGGCCCTCCTCGCCGTCATTCTCCTCTGGGAGCGCAAAGCCCCCACGACCGACCAGCGCGAGGAGGATCGGCAGAAGGTCTGCGAACTGCAGGTCTCCAAGGTGACGCGGCTTGTGCGGACCGGAGAGGGTCCTGTCGAACTCCAGAAGGGTCCGGGGGGCCACTGGTCCCTCCTTCAGCCCGTGAAGGACGCGGGCGACAAGGAGGCGATTGAAGGCTTCCTGGAGCGCATGGCTCAAGCCAAGGCCCTGCGTTTCCCTCAAGCGGGAACCCCCCTGGCGGCGCTGGGGCTGGACAAGCCCAGGGCCACCTGGGACCTCCTCACCGGCCAGCAGACCACGCGCGTGGAGGTGGGAGCCAAGGCCCCTTTCGACGAGGGGCTGTACCTTAGAGTGAACGGCCGGCTCGCCCTGGTCCCCGCGGACCTGGAGAGCCTCCTTCTTAGGCCCGCCGACGATTTCAGGCTCAAGAACCTCACCGCTGCGGCCACCCAGGACGTGCAGGCCTTCACGGTCAACGGCCCAGGCGGGAAGGGTCTGGCCTGCCGCCGGGCCGGCCGGGGCGCCGGCTGGGACGTGACGGCGCCGTTCCAAGACTGGGGGGCCGACAGCAAGATCGAGTCCATGCTCGACGACGTCTCCCTGTGCTTGGTAGATACCTTCGTGACGGGTTCCGTGCCGGACCTGAAAACCGCGGGCCTGGACCCGCCGCGCACGCGAATCCGCCTGGAGATGGCCGAGGGGCCGCCCGTGGAGATCGGCCTGGGGGCTCCCGTTCCGGGGGCCGATCCCAGAAAACGGCTCGTCTATGCCTCCGTCTCCGGGCGTCCTTCCATCATGGCCGTGTCCCAAAACAGCCTCGCCTCGCTGGATCAGGATCCTGAGGGTCTCCGCTCCCTCAAACTATTTCGCCGGGACGCCTTTGAAGCTAACGAACTGGATGTGGAGGGGCCTGTGAAGCTCGTCCTGATTCGGGGCAAGGAGGGGGCGTGGCAGAGCAAGGGTTCCCCGGCCGCCAAGAGCGTCGGGTCGGATCTTGGAGCCGTCCCCGTAGCCCTCACGAATCTTGAGGGTGAGAAGGCCGTCCCGTGGGACGGTGCGCGAACGCCCGGGTTTGATCCTCCCCAGGCAACCTTCGTTCTGAAGGGCGACGGCTTTACCGAAACAGCCGTGGTGGGCGCCGAAAAGAATGGACGGCGCCTGGCCCATCCCGAAGGACGCCCCGTCGCCCTGGTCCTCCCCGGCAAGGGGTGGGCGACCCTCGATACGGCCCTCCACGTAGCCGCGGGATCGTCCGGAGCCCCTCCTTCCCCGAGAAAGGTGCCGGCTCCGTGACGTTCCACTTCAAGCGCCACCGAACGCGCGGCCCCCTTCCCGCCTGGCCCTTCGTGGGCCTTGGGCTGGGCATGCTGGGAGCCCTCGGATGGGCCATCTCCTTCGTTCCCGCGAGGTGGCTTCCACCGTGCGGCTTCCACGTGGTGACGGGCCATCCCTGCCCCTCCTGCGGAGCGACCCGCATGAGCCAGCTCATGCTCAAGGGCCACGTCGTGCAGGCGTTCAAGATGAATCCGTTTTTTGCCGTCATCCTCACGGGCCTGGGGGCATGGTTTTTAGTCGGAGCGGGAGCCCGGCTCGCGGGGAGAGACTTCACCATCGACGTGGGAGAGCGGGAGGGGAAGTGGCTCTGGCTCGGCGCCGGGGCCGCCTTTCTGCTCAACTGGCTCTACCTCTGGAAAGCCGGGATCTGAGGCCCGCGTGGAGGCCCGTGTGGAGGCCCGTGTGGAGGAAGGCGTGCACCTGAACGTGCCCGATTGGAGCGGGGCCCGCGTCCTGGTCCTGGGAGACCTGATCCTGGACCGCTTCGTCCAGGGCAGCGTCCGCCGCATTTCGCCCGAGGCTCCCATTCCCGTGGTGGAAGTGACAGGCGAGCGCCGTGCTCCGGGCGGCGCGGCCAACGTGGCCCACAACATTCGGGCCCTGGGCGGCCAGGTTCTTCTTTTAGGAGTGGTGGGAGACGACCGCTACGGATCGGTCTTCATGGACCTCCTGGATGCGTGCGGGCTGGACGGCACAGGCATCGTGAAGGTGCACGGGAGGGCCACCACGGTGAAAACGCGGATCATCGCGCAGCACCAGCAGGTGGTCAGGGTGGACCGCGAAACCCGAGAGCCCGTGGCCCCGGAGGCGCTGTCGCGCCTGGAGGCGCGTCTCCAACAGGGCCTTGCCGCCTGCGGAGCCCTGGTCGTGTCCGACTACGCCAAGGGCGTGCTCACGCCCGAATTCCTCTCCGTGATCGGCCGCATGGCCAAAGAGACGGGGGTCCCCTACGTGGTGGATCCCAAACCCGTGCATTTTCCTTACCCGGGCGCCACCGTGGTCACTCCCAACCGGCAGGAGGCGGCGGGCTTTTACGGCCGGCCCTTCGCCACGGCGGATGTGGAAGCCGTGGCGGCGGACCTCCTGAAGCGAACGGACTGGGGCTCGGTTCTCTTCACCTTGGGCGAGGAAGGCATGGCCGTGGCCCCCAGAGGTCTCGCCGTGGAGCGCATCCCCTCCAAAGTCCGCGAGGTTTTCGACGTGACGGGGGCGGGAGACACGGTGGTGGCCGCCCTGGCCCTGGCCCTTGCCGCCGGCGTGCCCCTCGCGCAGGCCGCTGCCCTGGCCAACGCCGCAGCGGGTGTGGTGGTGAGCAAGGCGGGCACCGCCACGTGCAGCGCCCGGGAGCTGGCCGAAGCCATCCGGGAAGGCTCCCCGTGAGGGAAGAACCGTCCCTGACGGCCCCCGATCCCAAGACCAGGCCGGGGACCGCCGTGGCGGAGATGTTCTCCGCCATCGCCGCCACCTACGACCTGCTCAACCACGTGCTCTCCCTCAACATGGACCGCCACTGGCGGAACGTGGCCGTGAAGGAGCTGGCCGCATCCCCCTCCGATCTCGTTCTGGACCTGTGTACGGGCACGGGAGATCTGGCCTTCACCCTCGTGCGGCGTTCAGGAGCGCGCGCCGTGGGCGCCGACTTCAGCCGCCCCATGATGGACATCGCCAGCCGGAAAGCCCGGCGAACTGGGTTGTCCCTGCCCTTGGCCCAGGCCGATGCCCTTGCCCTTCCGTTTCGCTCCGGCGCCTTCGACGCCGTCATGGTGGCCTTCGGCGTCCGCAACTTCGAAGACCTGGGCGGAGGGCTCCGGGAGATGGCCCGCGTTACCAAGCCCGGTGGAAAGCTCGCCGTCCTGGAGTTCTCCTCCCCCAAAGATTCCTTGTTCGGCGCCGTCTACCGGGTCTATTTCACCAGGGTCTTGCCTATGGTCGGCCGCCTGGTGAGCGGCAGGGGCGGCGCCTACGCCTACCTGCCCGCCACGGTGGCCGATTTTCCCGCTCCTCCCGCCTTCGCCTCCCGTCTGCGGCAAGCGGGGTTCGAGGTCAAGGCGCAGCGCCCGCTCACGGGCGGCATCGCCACCCTGCACCTGTGCCAGCGCACCGGTGCCGAGCCCATTTCCGGGTTTTCAGGTACGGTGGCGCCATGAGCCGGGTCATGGCCGTGGACTGGGGCACGAGGCGCATCGGCGTGGCCGTCTCCGACGAGACGTGGTCCCTGGCCCGCACCTTGCCTACCCTGAACGTCACCTCAGCCAAAGAGGCGGCGCGGCTCCTTCTCACCCTGGTCCAGGAGCATGACGTGGCCATCTTGGTCGTGGGAAACCCCGTCCACATGAGCGGCAGGGAAGGGTCCAGCGCCCAGCACGTTCACCAGCTCGTAGACAAGCTCCAGCCTCGCCTTCCCGGCGTGCGTTTCGTCCTGTGGGACGAGCGCTTGAGCAGTCATCAAGCGCAGGAGATCCTCAGGGAGCGGCAGGAGAAAATCCGGGGCGCGCCGGGCCGTCTCGACCAGGTGGCCGCCGCCCTCCTCCTCCAAAGCTTCTTGGATTCGGAGCCGGCGCGATGAAAGGCCGCATGCGCATCCTCCTGGCGGCCGCCGTCGCCGCCCTCGCGGCGGCGGCCCTTGGCGCCGCCCTCCTGGCCTGGGACTGGCACACGCCGTACCTGCGCTCGGGCAGGGAGGTCCTCGTCACGGTACCCAAGGGGATGCATGCGGGGCAGGTCATCGAAGCGCTGTCCAGGGAGGGCGTCGTTCGAAGCCGTGTCTCCTTCAAGGTTGCGTACGCCCTCTACGGCCGCCCGCGGGGCCTGCGGGCGGGGACCTACAAATTCGACCGTCCCCTCACCCCCCTTCAGGTGGTGGGCAAACTCAACCGGGGCGACGTGATCTACGTCAAGGTAACGGTGCCCGAGGGGCTCCGCGCCGATGAGGTGGCCCATCTCCTGGCCGAGGCCGGTCTGGGCCGCGAGGAGGTCTTTCGCCGGGACGTGGAGTCCCCCCAGCTCATCCGCAGCCTGGATCCCCAAGCCACGAACCTGGAAGGCTACCTGTTCCCGGAGACCTACTTGCTCGACCCGGCCCTCGATGAGCAGGGCGTGGTGGCGGTCCTGGTGAAAAGCTTCCGCCAGTGGTGGCTCGGAAAGAATCGGGTTTTGCCGGCGGGTGCCAGCGTGAGGGACGTGGTGACCCTCGCGTCCCTGGTGGAGAAGGAAACGGCGGCGCCCGCGGAGCGCGGCCTCATCGCCGGCGTCTTCGACAACCGCCTCCGTCTCGGCATGCCCCTCCAAACGGACCCCACCATCGTGTACGCGGAAACCGTGGCGGGGGTCTACCGCGGGTTTCTGACGCGCCTGGACTGGGGCTTCCCGAGTCCCTACAATACCTACCTCCACGCCGGCCTCCCGCCCGGGCCCATCTGTAGCCCAGGCAAGGCTTCTCTGGAAGCGGCCCTGAGCCCCACGCCCTCGGGCTATCTCTACTTCGTGAGCCGGAACGACGGCACCCACGCTTTTTCCAGAACCCTGGACGAGCACAACCGAGCCGTCTCTCAGTTCCAGCGCCACAACGGGGACCACAAAGGGTCCAGGGGTGCAAGGCGGTGAGCCCCTCCGTGCGCTTCGTCCTGGTGCGGCCCAGGTCGCCGGGGAACGTCGGGGCCGTGGCGCGGGCCATGAAGAACTTCGGATTTTCCGACCTTGCCCTCGTAGATCCCCGCCTGCACCGGGCCGGCGACGAACCCGGCGCGGAGCCCTTCTTCGAGCGCGAATCCCGCCGCATGGCCTGGCACGCAGCGGACGTCCTGGATGCGGCCCAGACCTTTCCCGACCTGCGGTCGGCCCTTGCCCCGTGCGGCCCCGCCTTTGCCACGGCTCCCCAAGCCTACGCGCGCTTCCCCGCGCTGGCTCCCGAAGAAGTAGCCGAGGGCCTCGCCGCGGAGGCCGGGACGCGGCCCGGGGCCATCGTGTTCGGGTCCGAGTCCTCGGGGCTCACGCTCGATGAAATGGCTCTGTGCGCGGGAGTCGCCGTCATTCCCACGGACCCCGGCTACCGCGACCTCAATCTGGCACAGAGCGCCGTCCTCATGGCGTACCTGGCCTTCCGCGTCCATGGGCACGATGGGCCTATGAAGAAGCCCGCCGCCGCCTCCCACCTCGACGTCCAGCGGGCGGCGGACCTCCTTATGGACCTGGCCCGAACCTCGGGGTTCCTCAAGCACGGCGGCGAACCCTCGGGACGGGAGATCCAGGTTCTCCTCCACCGGGCGAGATTGACCGCCCGCGAAGCCGGACTCCTGAGCAGCCTCTTCAGGAAGCTCAAGGCCGGAGGATGCGGCGACTAGGAACGCCCGAGGAGGGGAGGGCCGGTCATCTCTTGCGGGATGGGGATGCCCAGCCATGTGAGGAGCGTGGGGGCCACGGACGAGAGTCCCAGGCCGGGCGCGGTGTTCAGCGTGACGGGGCGGTCCTCAATCCAGAGGAAGGGCACCTGGTTCGTTGTGTGGGCCGTGTGAGGGCTCACGCCGTCCGGCTCACGCATGCACTCCAGGTTGCCGTGGTCCGCGGTGACCGCCACGGCGCCGCCCATGGCGAGGGTCCTGTCTACAAGTTGGCCCAGGCAGCGGTCCACGGTCCGGGCCGCGTCCTTGGCCGCGCCGAAATCGCCCGTGTGGCCCACCATGTCCGGGTTGGCGAAGTTCAGGAGGATGAAGCCGTATGCGCCCGTGGAGAGCCGATCAAGCACGGCCCTGGTCAGCTCTGGGGCGCTCATTTCGGGTTGGAGGTCGTAGGTGGCGACTTTGGGAGAAGGCACGAGCAGCCTGTCCTCGCCGGGGAAGACGGCCTCGCGGCCGCCGTTGAAGAAGAACGTCACGTGGGCGTATTTCTCCGTCTCCGCGGCGCGCAGTTGCTTGAGGCCCGCGGCGGCCACCACTTCACCCATGGTGTGGACGGGTGCCTGGGTCTCAAAGGCCACGGGGCAGGTGAAGTCCTTCTGATACCGGGTGAAGGTGGTGTAAGCGGCGAGCTTGGGGCGCAGGGGCCGCTCAAAGCCCTCGAAGGCGTCCTCGCAGAAGGCGCGTGTGATTTCGCGGGCCCGGTCGGCCCGGAAGTTGAAGAAGATCACCCCGTCGCCGTCCCGCACCCGGCCGAATGGGCACGGGAGAAGGACGGGCTCGATGAACTCGTCGGTGAGGCCCCGCTCGTAGCAGGAGCGCATCGCCTCCACGGGGTCCAGGGCCGTCTCGCCCAGGCCTTCGGTGAAGGCCCGGTAGGCTCTCGATACCCGGTCCCACCGCCTGTCCCTGTCCATGGCGTAATACCGGCCCATGATGGTGGCTATTTCACCGAGCCCCTCCCCGCGGAGGAAGCCCTGAAAGTCCTCCACATACCGAACCCCCGCGTGGGGAGGCGTGTCCCGTCCGTCCATGAGGGCGTGGACCGCAACCTGGCTGAGGCCCTCCGCCTTCGCCATCCTCACGAGGGCTTTGAGGTGATCGATGTGGCTGTGGACACCCCCGTCAGAAAAAAGGCCCATGAGGTGTAGGGTGCCGTCTTTCGCTGCCGCACAAGCGTCCTTCAAGACCGTATTCTGATAGAAGGAGCCGTCCTCGATGGCACGGCTGATGCGGGGCAGCTCTTGAAAGATGACGCGGCCCGCGCCCAGGGTCAGGTGGCCCACCTCCGAATTGCCCATTTGCCCCTCGGGCAGGCCCACGGCCTCGCCGGAGGCCGCCAGGGCCCTCCAGGGGCGCGTGGCGAGCCAAACCGGATAGCGGGTGAGCCCTGATCGGGTGACGGCGTTGAAGGCCCAGTCGTCCCGGAGGCCCCAGCCGTCCAGGACGGTCAGGAGGAGGGGGCGCCGGTGCGAGGGGTCCACTGGATATCCTGATAGAAGATGGGGCTGGGCTCGTCGATTTCGTGGAGGAGCTCGTCCTTGAAGCTCGGCACGAAGCTGTCCCACCGCTGGCAGCGCTGGCAAAAGTCTTTCCACGCCGGCGAGGCCTCTCCGCAAGAGGTGCAACGGTAGGTCAGCTCGAAGGGATTGAGGATCTTGATCACCTCGCGGTAGTGCGTGCACGCCTCGGCCGTATCTCCCCGGCGCTCCCGGATGCGGCCGAGGTAGAACTGGAGCAGGCCCGACTGCCGGATGCTTCCCTCGATCTCGCGCAAGGTGGCCTCGGCCCGATCCAGCACTTCCAGGCGATAATAGAGGCGGCCCAGGAGGAACTTGGGGATGACCTTCCGGGCGGTGGAGGCGATAAGGGCCTGGTAGCGGCGCACCGCACTTTCCGGGTCGCCCTTCTCCAGATAGAACTGTTCCATGGCCAGGAGGCACGTCACTGAGGTGTTGCGGCGGTAGCCGTCCAGGTAGACTTCGATGGCGTCCTGTTCCCGCCCGCCCGCGAGGTAGGCGTCGGCCAGCTTGAGATAGGCGGGGATAAAGGAGGGGTATTTCTTCCGGACCTTCTCCAGCTGGGTGGCGGCCTCCTCGGTCTTGTCCTGCTGGGCCAGCTCGATCCCGATCTGATAGAGGATGCCCGCCGTGTAAGGTGCGTCCTCGGCGCGCTCCTCCTCAAGGACTCGCGCATCAGCGATGTGCTCCTGAATTTCCAGCGCCTTGCGCCAATTCGCCTCCTGGACGTAGAGATCCCGGAGGATTCGGAGCGCCTTGAGGGCACGTTTGGGCTGGAGGCGCAGGATTTCCCACAGGACCTTCTTGGCCTCCTCGTGGTCCCGCAGGGCGAGGTAGTCTTCCGTGAGGGCGTAGAGGGTGGGAACGTCGTCGGAGTGCTGGCTGAGAGCCTCGCGGTGTCTGGCCAGGGCTTCCTGAGGGCGGCCGGCTGTTCGCAGGGCGTCACCCAGCTTGAGGAGGGCGGGCATGTAGTCCGACTGCGCGTCCAACGCGTGCTGGAAGTGGTTGATGGCCTCCAGGGGCCGGCTCCCCAAGATGGCGTCCAGTCCCTTCAGGTAGTGCTCCTCCGCCACGCGCTCGTTCTGCTGCCTGAGGTCGCGCAGCCACCGGGTCACCACCTGGGCGATGCCGCTCACGGCGAGCCATAGGGCGAAGCTCAAGAACCCCACCAGGAGGGCCAGCGTGAAGACCCACGCCGTAGGCACTCGGACACCGAAAAAGTTGAAGGGCGTTCGGAGCAGGGGCCCGTTGAGGGACACCAGGGTCACCACCGCCGAGAGGAGAAAGATCAGGAAGCCCGTGACAACGGCCGTCCGAAATCGCATTCAGGCGCTCCTTCGGCGGAGGCCGCTCCGGGATGACCCGTGGGCAATGGGGACACACAAGATGGAAGGGAAGTCTGCCGGTCCACGCATGCCTCTGGCCTCCCTCGCGCTCCACCGGACGCTGGAGCCGCAGTCCGGACCTACTCGATGAGGCCGCGCTCTTGCAGATCTTGGCACTCCAGGCAGTGCCGGGCCCACGGCACGGCCTCGAGGCGCTTGCGCTGGATGGGCTTGCCGCAGTGGCTGCACTCGCCGAAGGTGCCGTTCTGGATCCCGCGCAGGGCCTCGTCGATGAGCCGCATGGTCTGCCGATCCGCGTCCGAGAGGGCGTACCAGAACTCCTTGTTGTAGTTCACGGAAGCCTCGTCGGCGGGATCGAGAGCCCCGTCGGCGCCCGCATCGCCGCTCCGGCTGAGCTTGTCCCGGTAGGCGCCCTGAAGCTCAGTGCGCCGGAGGGTGAGGGCTTTTTCGAACTGCTTGAGGGTCTTCTTGTCCATGAGCGGCTCCTTCACTTGGCGTAGGCCTTCCCGGCATAGGAGGCGCTGGCCCTGTAAATCTGTTCCAGCAACACCACGGCGGCCAGCTCGTGGGGGAGGGTCAACCTCGACAACGACAGCCTGTGTCTGGCCCCCTGAAGGACGGGCCGGTCAAGGCCGTGAGGCCCTCCCACCAGGAACGCGGGCTTTCGGCCCGCGTCCTTCAGCCGCCGGAGAAGATCTCCGAAGGCCTCGCTGTCCAGCAGATCCCCCGAAGGATCCAGGGCCACGACCTCGCTGTCCCTGGGCACCCGTTTGAGGAGGGCCTGCCCCTCTTCCCGCCTGCACGCCCCCGGTTCCCGCCGCCGCGACGCGGCCACCGGCTCCAGGCGTACCTTCCATTCCCCTCCCACCATGGATATGTATCGCTCCGCGCTTTGCCGAAACCCTTGATCAGAGAACTTCCCCACCGTGATGACGACCAGCTCCCACATCCGCGGTGACTCCGTATCATACTCTAAGTCGTTTCGCGCCTCAAATGGACCCAGAGCGCCTTGCGGCTGATGCCAAGCCACCGGGCGGCCTTGGTTCGGTTGCCCCCGACTCGGGCCAGCACGGCTCGGGTGTAGGCGTCCTTCAATTCGCCCAGGGTCAGGCGCCGCGCCAGGCCATCTTCCAGCGGTGAAGGGCCGAGCCAGAAGGACGGAGGAAGATCTTCCGCCGTGAGCGGGTCGGACGCGGACAGGCTCAAGGCCTCCATCCGCTGGGAAAGCTCCCGAAGGTTGCCGGACCAGGGATGGGTCTGGAGGGCGCGGAGGAGGCCAGCCTCCAAGGCCGGAGCCGGGTGACCCTGGCGGCGGCATGCCGCCGCCAGGAAGTGCTGGGCCAGAAGAGGGATATCGCCCGGCCGCTGTGAAACGGGGGGAATTTCGATCCGGATCACGTCCAGCCGGTAAAGGAGGTCGGCCCTAAGAAGGCCACGCTGGACCAGCGTCTCGGGTGGATCCTGGAAGGAGGCCACGATGCGCGCTTCCGCATGAACCCGCCGGCCGCCCCCCAGCCGCTCGAAGGACGGCTGCTCCAGCAGGCGCAGAAGGGCCGCCTGCTGGTGGGATTGAAGGCGTTCGATGCCTTCCAGGCAGAGGGTTCCCTGGCCCGCCGCCTCGAAGACCCCAGGCCGCTCGTCCACCCCCGTGGCCACGCCGCGCCGCGTGCCGAAGAGGTCTGCTTCCATGAGAGATTCGGGCACCGACGCCCCGTGCCATTCCACGAAGGGCGCCCTGGGATGGGCGCCCCACTGGTGCAAGAGCTGGGCGAAATGGGACTTGCCGCTCCCCGTGGGCCCGCACAGGAGGACGGGGTTCCGGCCCGGCGCTATTCGCCTGGCGAGGGTCACCGCCGCCCTGAAGGCGGGGTCCTTGCCCACCAGGGGGAGGCGGCTCACGGGAGAATCCGCGGCGCGTCCATCCAGATGCGTTCCAGGCCGTAGTAGCCGCGCTTCTCGTCGAGAAAGAGGTGGACGATGACGTCGCCGTAGTCCAGAAGGATCCACTGCCCTTGGCCCATGCCCTCCACGTGGTGCGGCTTGACCTGGAGGTCGCCGGCGAGCTTCTCTTCCACCGTTTTGGCCATGGCTTGGACCTGGCGGGAATTGCGCCCGTGGGCCACGACGAAATAGTCGGTCATGGCCGTGAGCTTGCGCAGGTCCAGGATCACCGGTTCAACGGCTTTCAAGTCCTCCAGCGCCGCGTGGATTGCCGCCAACTTTTCTTGGTCGTCGTGCTTCAATCGTTCCTCCTCAAAGTCTTCCGCCGGGCGGGCCCATAGAGGCCTTGCCGTTCAATGTACGCCGCCACCGCCCTCGGGACCAGCCCGATCACGGGCTCGTGCCGCCGCAGGCGCTCGCGGACGAGGGTGGAACTCACGCGCAGGGGCCGCGCCTGAAGGAGATGCACCCGGCGCGGATCGACGCCTTGGGGCAGATCCAGAGGCCCGCCCCTGGGCACGATCGCCAGGCCGGCCAGGGCCAGAATATCCGCCTGCCTGCGCCAGTAGGGAAACGTGAGGAGGCTGTCGGACCCCATGATGAGCACGAGGCGGTCTCCCCTGCGTGCGGCCGCGAGCGCCTCGAGAGTTTCCGCGGTGTACGAAATGCCGCCGCGCTCAAGCTCGGCCGTCTCCAGGAGCCATCCCGGCTTGGAGGCTAGGGCCAGGGCCACCATGGCCGCGCGGTGGAAGGGCGAGGCCGAGGGAAGAGTGTCCTTGAGGGGCTGGGCGTGGCAAGGGACGAACAGGACCCGGTCCAGCCCGAGCTGAGCCTGAGCGAGGCGGGCCATGCGAAGGTGCCCCGCGTGGGGCGGGTCGAAGGTCCCGCCGAGGACCCCCGTCCTCACGAGTCTTCCTCCTCCGCGAGAAAGTCCCATGCTTTGCCCAACAGTGCCTTGAGGCCGTCGTGGGTGGCCGCGGAGATGCGGCAGTAAGACACTCCTCGGTCCTGCGCATAGGCCCGTAGCTCGTCCTCCGCCTCGCGAGCGACGGTGAGGTCGCACTTGGTGCCCACCAGGACGACCGGCTTCTCGGAGAGCCCGGCGCCGTATGCCTCCAGTTCCCGCTCCACGGTCTGAACCCGGGCAGTGGGCGAGGCGGCTTCGTCCGAGAGGTCCACGAGGTGGAAGAGGACGCGGGTCCGTTCCACGTGTTTGAGGAACTGGTCGCCTAAACCCACGCCTTCGTGCGCCCCCTCAATGAGACCGGGTATGTCCGCCACGACGAAGGACCTGTGGTGCGACCATTCCACCACGCCCAGCACGGGCCGGAGGGTCGTGAAGGGATAGGGGGCGATCTTGGGGTGCGCGTTGGACACGGCGGAGAGCAACGTGGACTTGCCGGCGTTCGGCAGGCCGACCAAGCCCACGTCCGCGAGGAGCTTCAATTCCAGGCGGATAAATCGGGCCTCCGCCTCGCCTCCTGGTTCGAATTCGCGGGGGGCCTGGTGGGTGGCGCTCTTGAACCGGGCGTTGCCTCGCCCTCCCCGGCCACCTTTGGCGACGATGAAGCGCTGGCGCGCCTCCACCAGATCCGCCAAGGGAACGTCGCCCTCCTCGGGGAGAACAACCGTTCCCAGGGGGACGGGGATGATCAAGTCGCGGCCAGAGGCGCCCGTCTTCAGGCTCCCCTGGCCGTTGTGCCCCTTGGTGGCTTCAAAGGATTTCTTGTATCGAAAGGCGATGAGGGTTCGGACCTGGGGACGGGCCACGAGAATCACATTGCCGCCCCTGCCGCCATCCCCTCCATCGGGGCCTCCCCGGGGAACGTACTTCTCCCTGCGGAAGCTCACGGACCCCGCCCCCCCGTGTCCGGCGCGCACGAAGATTCGGGCGGAGTCCAGAAACATGCGGAGCTACTGCTGCGGGGCGACGACGTCCACGAAGAGTCCCAATTTGCCGCGGCGGCGGAAACCGACCACGCCGTCCGCAAGGGCGAAAAGGGTATCGTCGCTGCCGCGCCCCACCTGGATGCCCGGCTTGCACGGGGTTCCGCGCTGCCGGATCAGGATGGTGCCCGCCTTGACCGTCTGGCCGCCGAAGCGCTTCACGCCCAAGCGCTGCGAGTTGCTGTCGCGGCCGTTTCGGGAACTGCCTTGACCTTTCTTGTGTGCCATGGGGATCTCCGAATCAGGCCTTGTCGATGCTCACGATCTGGACTTCGGTGAAGGGCTGGCGGTGCCCGCGCAGCTTCTTGTACTGCTTGCGCCGCTTCTTGTGGAAGACCAGCACCTTGCGGCGCTTGCCGTCGCAGAGCACCTTGCCCGCCACCGTGTAGGAGCCCTTCTGGCCCGCGGTCCAAACATGGTCTCCGTCCACCACGAGCAGCGCCGTCAAACCGACCTCGGCGCCCGCCTCCTGGCCCAGCTTTTCCACCTTGACTGTGTCGCCAGCGGCCACTTTATACTGCTTGCCGCCGCTCTGGATGATCGCGTACATACACACCTCCGCCGTGCAATCCCCTACGATACACGTGAACTCCTTTGCTGTCAATCCCCAAGCGCCAAAGGCCTCCTGCCTCTAGCTTTGGTTGACAGCCTCCCCCGGCGGCGCCTACACTCCCCCAAGGAGGCCCCCCCGTGATCGTCACGTGTCCCTCATGCCAGAAGAAATATCGGTTGGAGGACAAGCACTTCGCCGGGCGGGACCGCTTCCAGTTCGCCTGCCCCTCCTGCGGCAAGCCCATTGAGGCCTCCCGGACCCCCGAAGGACTGCCCTCCGGCGAGGCTCAGGGAGCCCAAAAGGTCAAGAAGGTGGATGCCACGTGGGCCGAGGCGGACGTCCAGGAGGCGGATCTTCTGGCCCTCCCGGAAGGGAAGCGGGTCTCCGTGGCGGTTCTCCAGGGGGCGGACTCGGGGACCATCTTCCCCGTGGAGAGGCCCGTGGTGGTCATCGGCCGGGCCGATGCGGACCTGGTCCTGAGCGACAGCGAGGTTTCTCGCCGACACGCAAGGCTGGAGTTCAAGGGCCTCACGATCCAGCTTCGCGACCTGAAGAGCACGAACGGGACCTACGTGAACGAACAGCGCATTTCCTTGACGACCTTGTCCAACCAGAGCGAGTTCCGGGTGGGCTCCTCCACCCTCATGCTCATCGTAACCGACACCTTGGAATAGATCCCAGCCCATGCCCGAAACCGTGTTCGTGGCCATGTCGGGGGGCGTGGATTCTTCAGCAGCCGCTCTCCTCCTGCTCGAAGGGGGATTCCGGGTCGTGGGTGTGACCCTGCGCCTGTATGATTCGTGCGGAGCTCCGCCGGCGCGGGGATGCTGCGCCCTGGAAGACGCCTTCGACGCTCGGGCCGTGGCCGGGGTCCTGGGCATAGAGCACAGGGTCCTGGAGTACCAGGGCCCCTTCCAGGAGAAGGTGGTGGCTCCCTTCGTGGCGGCCTACGCCAGGGGGTGGACACCCAACCCCTGCATCCTGTGCAACGAAAGGATCAAGTTCGGCGCCCTGTGGGACTACGCCGCCGCACACGGGGCCGACGCCCTCGCCACGGGGCACCACGCCCGGCTGGTTCCGGAGGGGGGGCGCGTGGACCTGCGCCGGGCCGCCGATGGGGCCAAGGATCAGTCCTATGTCCTTTTTCCCCTCACCCTTCAGCAGCGCCGCCGGACCCTTTTCCCCGCGGGAGACATGGACAAGGAGTCCCTTCGGGACAAGGCCCGAGCCGCGGGCCTGCCCACGGCCGACAAGCGGGAAAGCCAGGACATCTGCTTCGTGGGGGCCGGAGACTATGCCGACTTCGTGGAAGCCCGCCTGCCGGTGGTGCGGCGCGGCGCGGTGCGCCACGTGGACGGCAGGGTGCTCGGGCGCCACGGGGGAATCCACCGCTTCACCGTTGGGCAGAGGCAGGGATTGGGCATACCTTTCACAGAGCCCCTGTATGTGGTCTCCTTGAACCCGGAGACCGACGAAGTGACCGTGGGGCCCAAGGACGCTCTTGAGACGCCCCGGTTCGAGGCCGAGGGATGGAACTGGCACTTCCCCCCGGAGGACCGGCCCGCGGAGGTTCTCGTCCAGGTCCGTTACCATCAGGCTCCACGGCCCGCCAGGATCGTTGAGACCGCGGAGGGGATGATGATAGAATACTCGGCTCGGCCCCAGGGCGTCACTCCCGGGCAGGCGGTTGTCGCCTACACCGGAGACACGGTGGTTGGGGGAGGCTGGATCCGAAGGGGACGCGCATGATCGACCACAGCGTCTACGCCCTCTTTTTCTACGTTTCGGCCATGGCCTTCGCCCTCCTTTACGGCGGATTCCGCCAGAAGACCCTCTTCGTCCTCACCGTCATCTCCGCGGGGGCCGGGTTCGTGATTCAGACGGTGATGGAAGCGCGGGCCTGGTTCCACACCGAGATCCCTCCCGCGGCCAATCTCCACGAGCTCTTCCAGCTCACGGCGTGGGCCGTCCTGGCCCTATACTTCATCCTTTACCCCATGACCCGAAGCAGGATCTTGGTCTTCTTCCTCATGCCGCTGGTGAATCTGGCCTACATGGCTGGGATGATGGTGCCCAACCAGCCTTTGGAGCCCAAGCCCTTCTACTTTACGCCCTGGTTCGCGATCCATATCTTCCTGCTCGTTTTCGGAATCGGCTTCTTCTTCGTGTCCTTCCTCTACGCGGCCATTTTCATCATGCAGGACCACAGCCTCCGCCACAGGCACGCACCTTCCCATTTGCCCATACCCTCCCTCGAGGAGGCGGAGCGGTGGTCGGCGCGCCTCCTGTTGGCGGGGTATCCCATCTACACCTTGGGCATGTTCTCCTCCATCATTTACGGCGTCCTCTTCGGGAACAAGGAGCACTACCGCCCTGGCCTCCTGGAGGGCGCGAGCGTCCTGGCGTGGCTGGTGCTGGGCGTGGCCAGCTACGGCTGGCTTACGGCCAAAGTCCATCCGCGTCGGCGGTCCTGGCTGGTGGTGGCCGGCGCCGCCTTCTCCGTCCTCATCATCCTGGGGATCATCTGGCATTGAGCGACCTGATCCTGGTGGGCGTGAACCACAAGAAGACGCCGGTGGAACTCCGGGAGGGCTTGGCGTTCGCCGATCCCGAGAAGGTTCCCTTCCTGGACGGCCTGCGCCAGTCCGGGCACGTGAAAGGCGCGGTGCTTCTCTCCACGTGCAACCGAGTGGAACTCTACGCGGACCTGCGCGAGGGGAGCACCGCGGAGGATCTCATCGGCTCTCTCATGGAGTCGCGAGGCTTTCCTCGGGAGCGGCGGGACCTCTTCTACATTCAGGAGCAGAAGGACGCCGTGCGCCACCTGTTCCGTGTGGCCTCGGGCCTGGACTCCATGATTCTGGGAGAGCCCCAGATCTTCGGGCAGGTGAAGGAGGCCTACTTCCAGGCCCGCGACGGCGGCGTGGTCACCACGCCCCTGAACCTCCTCTTCCAGAAAGCATTTCACGTGGCCAAGCAGGTGCGCACCCAGACGGGCATCGGAGAGCGCCCCGTGACCATCTCCTATGCCGCCTTCAACCTGGCCAGCAGCATCTTCGCGGATCTGAGCACGAAGCGGATTCTGCTGCTGGGGGCCGGAGAAATGAGCCGCATCGTGGCCACCCATTTCGTGGAGAGCGGGGTCAAGCAGGTGCGCGTGGCCAACCGCACCTACGAACACGGCGTGGAGTTCGCCCGCTACTTCGGCGCCGAGGTGGTTCCCTGGGCCGATTTTCCCAAGGCACTCATCCAGAGCGACATCGTCATCTCCTCCACGGGCGCGCCCCGCCCCATCCTCCTGCGGCCCATGGTGGAGACGGTCATGAAGCTGCGCCGCTGGGCCAGCCTCTTTATCATCGACATCGCCGTCCCTCGGGACGTGGAGGAAACGGTAGGCAAGATCGACGGCGTCTACCTCTACGATATCGACGACCTCCAGGAAGTGGCCGACGAGGGGCTGGCGGAGCGGCAGAAGAAGGCCACCTTGGCCGAGTCCATGATCGCCTCCGAGCTGGACCTCTACACGAGGTTTCTGGACCACCAGAGCCTTTCGGAGGTCATCGGAGGGCTCATGGGGTGGGCGGGCAGGGTGCAGGACGCCGAGCTGGAGGAAGCCCTCAAGCGTATGGGCGACCTGACCCCGAAGCAGCAAGAAGTGGTGAAGAACACGGTGCGCCGCGTGGTCCACAAGATCCTTCACCACCCCATCACCCAGGTGAAGCGCCTCGTTTTGGAGGAGGAGACGGCCAACGCCCTGCAAGTGTTCCGCGATCTCTTCCCCGTGGACCCGGCGCAGGAGGGCAAGGCCCCCCCGGAGGACCCATGAGCGTGGAAACGATCCGCATCGGGACGCGGGGCAGCGCCCTGGCCCTGTGGCAGGCTCACTACGTAAAGGCCCGGCTCCTTGAGGTCTCTCCCGCCTCCGCCGTGGAGATCGTGGTCATCAAAACGAGCGGCGACCTCATCCAGGACCGGGCTCTCCTGGAAGTGGGCGGCAAGGGCCTCTTCGTGAAGGAGATCCAGCTCGCCCTCCTGAGAGGCGAGGTGGACGTGGCGGTGCACAGCCTCAAGGACTATCCCGCCGAGAATCCCGAGGAGCTCATCCTGGCCTGCATCCCCCAGCGGCAGGACCCCCGTGACGCCCTGGTTCTTCCCGCGGGCCGCCCGGGTAACAGCCTTCCTCCCAGGCCCCGCGTTGGAACGGGGAGCCTGCGCCGCCAGTTTCAGGCCCAGGCCGCCTTCCCGTCATGGGAGATCAAGGGCCTGCGCGGCAATGTGGATACGCGCCTGAAGAAGGTGGACACGGGGGAGCTGGATGCCGTCATCCTGGCCGCCGCGGGATTGAACCGGCTCGGCCACGGCGGCCGAATCAGCCGCCTTTTCTCCAGAGACGAGATGGTGCCCGCGGTGGGCCAGGGGGCCATCGCCGTGGAGGCCCGCGGGGACCACGGCCCCGTGCTCGACATCCTGGATCGCATGGAAGACGGCCGGGCTCGCCGTGAAATAGACGCCGAGCGCCGGTTCCTTAGGGGGTTGGGCGGATCTTGCACCACCCCCTTGGGCATCCATGCGGAGGTCCAAGAGGGCCGGGCGCTACTTCGCGGCTTCCTCTCCTCCGTGGACGGGTCCCGCTCGATCCGGGACCAGGTGGACGGTCCCGCCAACGACGCCCTCACGCTCGCCGACGACCTCCTGGGCCGGTTTTGGGCCAAGGGTGCGGCTCACCTGCTCGGAAGGGCATGAGGCGGATCCGCCGCCAGGAGGACGGACCATGGTGGGCCTAAGGGGCCGGCGAATCCTCATCACGCGCGCAAGGGCTCAGGGCCAGAAGCTCGCCGAGGCCATCGAGGAACTGGGGGGGCAAGTGGTGTGGGTTCCGTCCATCGAGACGCTGCCCCTGCCCCTCGACGACGAGAGCCGGACGATCCTCCATGACCTGGACCGCTTTCGCTGGGTTGCCTTCACCAGCGAAAACGCCGTGAAGCAATTCTTCCGCCGCCTGCAGGACGAAGCCATGGAGCTGCCTCGGCACCTGCGCCTGGCCTCCGTGGGACCGGCCACGAGCCGGGGCCTCGTGGCGCGCGGCCTCAAAGTCGAAGCCCAGCCCGAAACCTTTACGGGCTTGGACCTGGCCAAGCTCCTGGTGGAGAAGCACCTCCGCGGCCGCGTCCTTTTTCCGCGCGCCTCCTCAGGAGGGGACGAGTTTCAATCGCACCTCACGGAGGCTGGCTGGGAGGTCGTGCCCCTCGTGCTCTACGAGACGCGGCCCGCCCGCATCACGCCGGACCACGTGTGGGCCATCGAGCAGGGGGCCGACGCCGCCCTCTTCGCCTCCCCCTCGGCGGTGAAGGCCCTCTGGGCGGCGCTGCCTGAGACGGCCCGCGAGGTCCTTCGCAAGGCCGTCTGCCAGCCCATCGGCCCCACCACCGCCCGGGCCCTGCAAGAGGTGGGTCTTAGTCCCGCCCCGCTCCCGGCGGAATCCACGACGGACGGCCTCTTGAAGGCCATCTTGGAGAGGCTGGCTTAGGCAAACTCTGTTAGAATCCAACCATGGCGGACACCCTTTACCTCATCGACGGTTCATCTATCCTTTTCCGGGCCTTCTTCGCGATCCGGAACCTCTCCACCCGAGACGGGCGCCCAACCAACGCCATCTTCGGCACCCTGAAGATGGTGGAAAAGCTGTTGCGGGAGCGCGATCCTTCGCACATCGCCGTGGTCTTCGACTTGCCTGCCCCCACCTTTCGGCACGAGGCCTTCAAGGCGTACAAAGCAAACCGCCCCGACACGCCACCGGACCTGGTAGCGCAGATCGGGCCCGCGAAGGAGATCCTTCTCGCCATGGGCCTGCCCGTGGTGGAACTGGCGGGGTACGAGGCCGACGACTGCATCGCCACCCTCGCGAAAAAGGCCAGGGGTGAAGGGATGGAGGTGGTCATCGTCACGGCGGACAAGGACCTTTTCCAGCTCGTTCGGCCGGGCGTCCGGGTTCTCCACACCAAGAAGGAGGAGGTCTTCTTGGACGAAAAGGGCGTCGAGGAGGTCTTCGGCGTGCCTCCCGCTCGGGTGGTGGACGTGCTGGCCCTCTGGGGCGATCCCACGGACAACATTCCCGGCGTCCCCGGCATCGGCGAGAAGGGGGCCAAGGAGCTGGTGAGGCGCTACGGCGACTTGGAAAGCGTCCTGGCCCATGCCTCCGAGGTGACGCGCAAGGCGTACCGCGAGGGTCTTGAGCAGCACGCGGAAGCGGCGCGGTTCTCCCGGGACCTGGCTACCGTGCGGGAGGACGCGCCCCTGAGCGAGGAACCGGGCGGTCTCCACCGGCGAGATCCGGACCGCGAGACCCTGCAGGCCCTCTTCCGGCGATGGGAGTTTGGATCGCTCCCGGAAGCCCCGGCGGCATCCGCAAAGGTGTCTCCCGAGTCCGTGCCCTGGGGCAAGGCGGCGGGCGAAATGCTGGCGAAGGCCGCCTCCGTGGGGCTGGCGTGGGAGGGCGAAAGGGCGTGGGTGTCAGACGGGGAGACGGTCTGGACTGGCCCCCTGGAGGGAATGAAGGCTGAGGGGCTCCTCGCTTGGCCCTTGTGCGCCTATGAGATCAAGCCCCTCTTCCGCCGCATCGGCGCCCGCAGCAGGTTCACGGGCGCCGTCTTGGATGCGGCCGTGGCAGGCTATCTCCTCAACCCCTCGGGAGCCGTGCCGCCCATTAGAACGCTGGCTCAAGACTACGGGGAGGTTTCCCCCGACCCCGGGGACCGGGCCGGAGAAGCCCTGAGCCTTGCACGCATGAAAGGCCCCCTGGAGTCCAGGCTCCAAACCTTGGGAATGCTGGACCTCTACCGCAACGTGGAATGGCCCCTCGTGGGCATCCTGGCCCGCGTGGAGGACGCGGGCATCGCGGTGGACGTCCCCTACTTCCAGGCTCTCGGGAGGGAGCTGGAGTCCACTTTGGGCCAGTTGGAGCGGCAGATCCACGCCGCCGCGGGACTGGCCTTCAACGTGGGTTCTCCCAAACAGTTGGGAGAGGTGCTTTTCCAGAAACTGGGCCTGCCTGTTCTCAAAAAGACCAGCAAGACCAAGAGCTTCTCCACCGACAACGAGGTCTTGGAGAGCCTGCGGGAGATCCATCCCATCGTTCCTCTGGTTCTCGAATACAGGATCCTGAGCAAGCTCAAGGGGACCTATGTGGACCCCCTGCCCGCCTGGGTGGACCCGGCCACGGGGCGCGTCCACGCCCAGTTCAACCAAACCGTGGCCGCCACCGGGCGGCTATCCTCCTCAGACCCGAACCTTCAGAACATCCCCATGAAGGGCGAATGGGGGTCCAAGATCCGGCGGGGGTTCGTGGCCGGGCCGGGATGCCTCTTCGTAGGGGCCGACTATTCCCAGATCGAGCTCCGCATCCTCGCCCACCTGTGCTCTGACCCCGCCCTGATCCGGGTCTTCGAGCGGGGAGAGGACATCCACACGGCCACGGCGGCGGAGGTCTTCAACGTGGCCCCCATGTTCGTCACGTCCGATATGCGCCGCCAAGCCAAGGCCGTAAACTTCGGCATCCTCTACGGCATGGGCCCCTTCGGCCTGGCCCGGGAGCTCGGGGTCTCGCAAAAAGACGCCAAGGCTTTCATCGACCGTTACTTCGCGAGATTTTCCAGCGTCAAGGCGTATCTGGACGGAGTGGTGGCGGAGGTGCTGGAGAAGGAGGAGGTGGGGACGATTTTAGGCCGCCGCCGCCTCTTCCCGGGCATCGCCAAAGCCCCCAAGCCCCTCCAGCAGGCCCTCTTGCGGCAGGCCGTCAACACCACGGTTCAGGGGTCCGCCGCGGACCTCATCAAGAAGGCCATGGTGGAGGTAGAGCCGGCCCTGCCCGAAGGGTGCCGCCTGGTCCTCCAGGTGCACGACGAACTCATCGTGGAGGCCCCCGAGGGCCGGGCCCCGGAGGCGGGCCGCATCCTCAAATCGGCCATGGAAGGCGCCATGGACCTCAAGGTGCCCCTCGTCGTCAGCCTGTCCACGGGCAAGCGCTGGGACGAACTCAAATGAGCGCGCCTCTCTCGCCCTTCCGGGAAGGTCTGAACGCCTCGCCCCTGGTCCTGATGGAAGGGGCCGTGGTGGAGCGCGTCCGCCGCGGACACCCGGAGAGCCTGGACCCGCTCCTCATGAACGCCCATCTGGTGGCCAGCGAGGAGGGACGGAACCTCCTGCGTCCCGTCTACCGCGACTACCTGACCACGGGCGCCGCGTCGGGCCTCCCCATGATCTGCCTCACCCCCACGTGGCGCGCCACCCCCGAGCGCATCGCCCAGTCGCCCTGGACGGGACAGGATCTGAACGGCATGTCGGCGCGGTTCATGGACGGCCTCAGGCGAGAGTCGGGGGACTACGCGGCGAAGATTTACGTGGGCGGCCTCATGGGGTGCAGAGGCGATGCCTACCGTCCCGAGGAAGGGCTGTCCACGGAGGAGGGGGCCCGCTTCCACCGGGTTCAGGCCGAGGCCCTCGCCTCAGGCGGCGTGGATCTCCTCTTCGGCTCCACCCTCCCGGCCCTTCCCGAGGCCGTCGGGATGGCCCAAGCTTTCTCCCAGACGGGGTCCGAGTACCTCATCAGCTTCATCATCCGCCCGTCGGGACGCCTGCTGGACGGGACACCTCTTGAGGAGGCCGCGGACCGGATCGACCAGTCGGTGGCCCGGCCGCCCGCGGGCTATCTGGTGAACTGCATCCACCCCTCCGTTCTGAGGGCGGCATTGGAATCTTCCGATTCAAGGCGCCAAGTCCTTCACGGACGCTTGCTGGGCCTTCAGGCGAACACCTCCGCCAAGGCCCCCGAGGAACTGGACGGATCCGAGGAGCTGGACGGGGATGAACCCCGCCCCTTTGCGGAGGCCATGGCCGGGCTCTACAAGGATTTTGGCCTGAAGGTATTCGGAGGCTGCTGCGGGACCGACGGGAGACACATCTCGGCCCTGGCCCGTGCCCTGATCCCCTAGCCCGCGTGGTGGGGCCCCTGGGGATGGCGCCCCAGGGCCACGTCGCTCACCCCCGATTCGAGCCACTGGCGGACCCTCGCCGCATCGCCCTGGCGGGTGTGTTTGCCGGCGCTGTCCAGGAAGATCATGGCCACGGGCCGCCCCATGATCTGAGCCTCCATGACGAGGCAGAATCCCGATTCGTTGATGAACCCCGTCTTGCTCAGCCCGATGGACCACCGATCGTTGTAGATCAAGTAGTTGGAGTTGCCGAAGAAGCGGATGCGGCCCGTATTCAGGGCCCGGGCCTGGTACTGGGCCGTGGTCGTCATCGTGCGAATGGTGTCGTACCCGTACGCCGCCTTCACCATCAGGAACAGGTCCCGCGCGGTGGAGACGTTGTCGGGGTGGAGGCCGTGGGGGTCCAAAAAGTGCGTGTGGGCCATGCCCAAGGCCTGGGCCTTGGCGTTCATGGCCGCCACGAAGGCCCTCGTCCCCCCCGGGAAGGTCCTGGCCAGGGCCGCCGCCGCGCGGTTCTCCGAGGCCATGAGGGCGAGCTGAAGCAGCTCCCGGCGGGTGAGGGTCCACCCCACGGGGAGGCGTGAGAGGGAGTTCTTGAAGGTGTCCACGTCGTCCTGGGTGACGGTCTCGGGTTCATCCAGGGAGACGCCCGAATCCAGAAGGACCATGGCGCTCATGAGCTTGCTGATGGAGGCGATGGGCGTGATCCGGTCCGCGTCCTTGTCGTAGAGGATCTGCCCCGTGGCCTGGTCCGCCACCAGGGCCGAGTTGGACCGCACCGTGAGCTTGGCGGGGTTGAGTTTGGGCCAAGGGTCCCGCGGCGCGGGGACAAGGGCGCGCGGGACCCACGCCGCCGTCTGAACCAGACCGCCGGACGAAGCCGGTTTGCCAGCCCCGGCTATCTGCCACGCCATGGTTCCCGCGGCGAGGCCCGCAACAAGGGAGAGAAAAAGGATGAAGCGCGTGCGCTTCCGCATGCCACCTCCGAGCGACGCCCCCGCCGAGGCCCAAGCTTACACTTCCCGGGCCGTGAGGTTCAAGGCTTGGAAAGCGGGGAGCGGGGAGCAGGGAGCAGGGAGCAGGGAGCGGGGAGCAGGGAGCGGGGAGCGGGGAGCGGGGAGTGAAGAACGGCACACGGGGCGAAAGGCCGTGCCGAGCCCTCCTTCTACTCTCAACTCTCAACTCTCAACTCTCAACTCTCAACATCCCTGTCTTCTTGACAAGGCGACATCAATATGATATCATAGTGAAAGCATACGGAGGTCTGCCATGTATCAGGAACGCATCGTCAACCCCGCCTCGGGATGGCCCATGGTGTTCATCAACATCATCCTCTTCATCCTGGCCCCGCTGGGCTTCATCGGCGGCGCCACGCGCATGGAAGGCCCGGGAGCCGCCCCGCCCCTCGGGATCAGCCTCATGGTGCTGGGGGGCTTCATCCTCGTGGCGGCGATCCTCACCACCAAGGGGTTCTTCATCCTCCAGCCCAACGAGGCGGGAGTTCTGATCCTCTTCGGCCGCTACGCGGGGACCGTGAAGGCCAACGGGTTTTGGTGGGTCAATCCCTTCATGGTCAAGAGGCGCATCTCGCTGCGCCTGAACAACCTCAATGGGGACAAGCTGAAGGTCAACGACAAGGCGGGGAACCCCATCGAGATCGCCGCGGTGGTGGTGTGGAAGGTGAAGGACACCTTCGCGGCGTGCTTCGATGTGGAGAACTACCTCCACTTTGTAACGACCCAAAGCGAATCGGCCATCCGCCACTTGGCCAGCACCTATCCTTACGACTCGTGGGAAGAGGGAGACGACCACGCCGTATCCCTGCGAGGAAACATAGACGAGGTCTCCGTAGCCCTCGAAAAGGAGCTGCAAGAGCGCCTGAGCAAGGCGGGCGTACACGTCGAGGAGGCGCGCCTGAGCCACCTCGCCTATGCCCCTGAGATTGCCGGGGCCATGCTTCAGCGCCAGCAGGCGTCCGCCATCATCGCCGCCCGTCAGAAGATCGTGGAGGGCGCCGTGGGCATGGTGCAGATGGCCCTGGCCAAGCTCAGCGCCGAGAAAGTGGTGGATCTGGACGAGGAGCGCAAGGCGGCCATGGTGAGCAACCTCCTCGTGGTTCTCTGCGGCGAGAGGGACGTGCACCCCGTGGTCAACGCGGGGACCATCTACTGAGTGGGAGGTTCAGCCCATTTAGACCGGGAGGGCCGGCGTGGCGGACAAGAAGGCCATTCTCCTGCGCATTTCACCCGAGCTCTGGGTCGAGCTCAACCGCTGGGCCGCGGACGAGCTTCGAAGCGTCAACGGGCAGATCGAGTACGTGCTCAGGCGCGCCGTGGAGGAGCGGAAGGGCAAAAGGGCGCCCGACGAAACGGAGAAGCGCGGAGGCAGGGGAGAGAAGTAGCAACGGAAGAAGATGAAAGCGGAAAGCGGACCGGGATTCCTTTCAATTCGCAATCCGAAATTCGCAATTCGAAATCACGTCTCTACCAACCCAGCCGCACGACCCACCATAGGCCCACGAGGATGAGGGCGGCGATGACCAGCATCCATAGGGTGCTGGTGACGACGTAGGTGTAGACCATGAGGACAAGCCCCGCCACGAGCTGGGGAATGCGCCCCTGCTTTTTGCCGTAAATGAACAGCGCCAAGCCCACGCCGCTGATGATGAGAGACAGGAACAGCCACGTGGGGCTGAAGGACATGGCCACTTCTCCTGACGGACGGCTAGTTCGGTTCCTCGGGAAGGGACGGGGTCGTGGGGGGCACTTTTTCGATGGCCTCTTTCAGGTCCTTGGGCATGGACGACTCGTCGGGGAGGTGTTCCCGCAGCCACGCGAGGGACTCGCCGGATACGCTTGCGGCGCGGAGCCGGTAGGATTCGAAGGCCGACCAGGACATAGGCGCCACGGCCCGGGTGATGGCGGCCATGACCTTGGCGTACTCGCGGATTTCCCACTGGGCGTGCTCGTCCAGCCTGAGCCTCAAAAAGTGGAAGAGGTTGTGCAGATCGATCTGCCAGTACCATTCGGTGTAAAGGCTGAGCGGGAGAGCGATGCGGGCGATTTCGCGTGCCAGATCATGCTGAAGCATGGCTTCGTAGCGGGCGTAGGCCTCCCTCTGCCCGGCCTGCAGGGAGGACCTTGCCTCCTCCGCCTGCGCGGGCGGGAGAGCGTCCTCGCTCCGGCCCTGCTTATTGGCCGTGCTCTGGGTGCGCAGGGCTTCTAGCGCCGGGGTGTAGAACTCGTCCTTCATCACCGAATAGCGCCCCGAAATCTCGTTCAGCCGGGCCGTGCGGTGGCGGATCCACTGCCGGGCCACGAAGATGGGCATCTTGCAGTGAAAGGTGAGGACCACCTGCTCAAAAGGGCTCGTGTGATCGTGGCGCATGAGGTAGTTGATGAGGCCCTGATCCTCCCGGACCGTCTTCGTGCCCCGCCCGTAGGAGACCCGCGCCGCGGCAACGATGCGCTGGTCGGAGCCCATATAGTCCACCAGGCGGACGAAGCCCTTGTCCAGAACGGGAAACTCCTTGTCCAGGATAGCCTCGGCCTCGGGGATCACGACGTGGGGCATGGGGACCTCCCGCTCAGCGGTTCGACTTGGACCGGACGTAATGTCGGGGCTCAGCCCCGGGGCCTAGCCGGCTTGGACCGCGCCGTCTCCCTGGCGTGGAGGAGAAACAGGCTGGCCGCCAGCGCCTGGGGAACCACAAGCCCGAGGAGTCCCAGGAAATAGGGGCCTACTCTGGGCCCGCTGCGCAGCGCGATGCCCAGGGCAAGAACCGATGCACCCAGCCAGAGCAGGGCCCCCGCGGGCCTCTCCCATTTGGAGGCCGCCAGGAGTCCCACGACCAGACACGCGGGACCTCCGGCCACGATCATGGCGTAATGCATCGAGGAGGTTCCCGTGCCAGCCACGGGACCCACTCCTAAGGCCCAGAGGGCCCCTTCCGCCACCAGAAGAAGGCCGCCAACCGCAAATCCCGCCATGCGTTGCTGGTCCATCCGCGCGCTCCTGAGGGCCGACGACGTAAGCCCTTCTTAATCATTCTAACACCCCCGCGGCCCCTCCTACTTCCTTGGGGCCATAG